>NZ_BLJA01000001.1:1467606-1611828 GCF_019972295.1 Geobacter sp. AOG2 | reverse complement strand
CTCGGCGCGGCACCGCTCAGGGTGACCGTACCCTGAGAGGCCGTTCCCCCGACAACACTTGTCGGACTGACGGCAAGGCTGCTCAAAACCGGCGGGTTGACGGTAACGGTGGCGCTTTTATTCACTCCACCATAGCCGGCGGTGATCGTCACCGGCGTGGCAGCAGCCACCGGCGAGGTGCTGATGGTAAAGGTGGCCGTGGTCGTACCGCCCACCACCGTAACACTGGCCGGTTCACTGGCTGCGGTGGAATTGTCACTCACTGTCACTGTCAAACCACCGCTCGGCGCGGCACCGCTCAGGGTGACCGTACCCTGAGAGGCCGTTCCCCCGACAACACTTGTCGGACTGACGGCAAGGCTGCTCAAAACCGGCGGGTTGACGGTAACGGTGGCGCTTTTATTCACTCCGCCATAGCCGGCAGTGATGGCAACGGAGGTGGCAGCAGCCACCGGCGAGGTGCTGATGGTAAAGGTGGCCGTGGTCGTACCGCTCGCCACCGTAACGCTGGCCGGGACACTGGCAGCAGAGGAATCGGCGCCAAGGGAAACGACCGCTCCACCACTCGGGGCGGCAGCGGACAGCGTTACCGTACCCAGGGCAGAGACTCCCCCGGAAACACTTGTCGGGCTGACAGCAAGGCTGCTCACTATAGCCGGCGGGTTGACGGTAACAGTGGCGCTTTTATTCACTCCGCCATAACCGGCAGTGATCGTCACCGACGTGGCAGATGCCACCGGCGTGGTGCTGATGGTAAAGGTGGCCGTGGTCGTACCGCTCGCCACCGTAACGCTGGCCGGGACACTGGCAGCAGAGGAATCGGCGCCAAGGGAAACAACCGCTCCACCACTCGGGGCGGCAGCAGTCAGTGTTACCGTACCCTGGGAAGAGCCCCCTCCCGTCAGACTAGTTGGACTTAATGTCAACGCGGACAAATTAACTGCTGGATTAACCGTTAGACTGCCCGATTTAGTGACTCCTTCAAAGACGGCGGAAACACTGACCGTTACGGCAGTTGTCACGGATGTGGTGGATATCGTAAAGGTCGTTGAAGTACTTCCGGCCGGTACCATGACGCTCTCCGGAACCATAGCCACTGAGGCGTTACTGCTTGTCAGGGTAACAACCGCCCCCTCAGACGGTGCAGGAGCACTTAGTGTCACTGTAGCCACGGAAGAATTGCCACCAACCAAACTTCCTGGTGCAAGTGAAACCCCGCTCAACGCAGGTGGTGCCGATACGTTCCCGACCGGAGTATTCACATCAGTTTGAATTTCGGCATTAGTGAGCGCCCGATCAAATATTCGAACATTATCAATAATGCCAGTAAAATACTCCGTTGCCCAAATACTGTTACCACCGATCCGAAGAGCTCCGGAGGAGGCTGGAATAGTCGCTGAAATAGTTTCACTACCCTTCAATATTCCATTAACATATACGCTAAGCGTCGTACCATCGTAAGTGGCAGCCAGATGACTCCAAGTATTCGCGGTCAAATTGGTTGGTACTTCAAATCCATGTTCCGAACCATTAATGACCATAAAAACAACTGGATGATTTGCCGGACTGATATAAAGGCCGTATGCATAAAAGTTCGACGTTTCTTTCATGAGGACGCATCCCCATTTACCGGAGCTATTGGTCGGATATACCCATCCCTCCAATGTCATCCCCGTTGTCAGGTCGAGCACGTTGGAAGCCGGGACCGTGACCAAATTGTTCACTCCATTAAAGGAGAGAGCATTGCCGTCTTTGCCCGCTACCCAGGAGGCGCCGCTTATTGTCCCGTTCAGACCGTTGCCCGACGCGTCGGCAACAGTGGTCCCGGTTCCTTCATTGAAAGCATAAGCCGCTACCAACCCAGCTGTTACCGCACTACTGCGGGTAAAGGTTGCCGTCACACTTTGTGCTGAAGTTACCGTACAAGCTCCTGTACCCGAGCAAGCACCACTCCATCCGGAAAAAACAGAGCCTGGGTCTGGAGAGGCGACCAAAGAGACCGACGTGCCGCTATCAAAGTTAGCGCTGCAAGTGGCTCCACAATTGATTCCCGCAGGGGTCGACGTCACAACACCTGTTCCGTCCCCCCCCTTGACAACTGAGAGCAAAAAAGATGCTACGGGAGCATTGACATTAATAATGGTGCTCCGGGTGACTCCATTATAAGTTGCACTTATGGACACAGGACTTTGGGTTAAAACGTTAGACGTTGAAACAACGAAGTTCATACCAGTGCTGTTCTCCGGAACAGTAACACTTGGCGGTACGGTGACTACTGACGTGTTGCTGCTTGCCAGGGTTACTATCCCCCCGCCTATTGGAGCAGGACCGTTCAGGGTTACCGTTCCCTGCGAGGATACCCCTCCTGTCACAATAGCCGGACTGACTGATACTGAACCTAACTCTGCGGATGATGTAATTGTAATGTTTGCTGTGGCAACGTTACTGGTTGTGGTTCCATTGTCAATTGTGTATGTAAAGCTATCGCTTCCGACATAGTTCCAATCAGGTGTGTAAATGAAAGACCCGTTAGCATTAAGTGTGAGGCTGCCATGAGTCGGCCCCCCCGCAAATTGCACTGATACGGATGTTCCCTGAGAAAAAGTATCGTTATTCAGCACCCCTGGAGCGGCCTGGTTTATAGCATTATTCATAACGGTGCTATACACATCATTCGTTGCGACTGGAGACATATTGTAAGAGGATGGAGTTATTGAGATAGTCCCATGATCGGGGATGGCATCGTAGTAGATTACTCTCGTCGCTCCTTCAATGACCGAATCTATCGTTTTAACGTTAGTTCCCTGAGAGACAACAGTTGAAGTAAAGTTTGATGGCACCTCAGTACGTATGGTGAGCGGTTCGTCGTAAATTGAATCATCCAACGTATCAGAGAGATTCAAAACGATCTGATTGTCTGAAGAAGAGACAACCGATATTACCGCAGACTCTCTTTCTTTAATATATTTGGCGACATCCCCCATAGTGCCTACCCAAAGATTTTTGGTCCCAAGGTAGTCAAGAAAACCGGTCAAATCACCTATTTGCCAATTGCCATAGCAATCAGTCCCTCCAGCCAAACTATGAACAAAGAAAATCAGCCAACCACCCTGCTGTTCAGCAGCATCAGCCTGTTGATTAACATTGACCCCATCATCGGGAGAACAAGCCCCCAAATTATACATATCATAAGGTTCATTGTTGATTTGGCAAAAAACCCCCCTGGCAGCACTATAAAGAGGCTGGGCCATTGCCTTAACTTGGTCATTGGCATCTCCAAACGGATATGAAAGAGACAGACATTTCTTTGCGGGAATTTGAGCTTCAATTATGGCCTTCGACCCGGCCAGTTCTTCTTGAGCCTGGGATAGAGACAGCTCACCCAACTTATGATGAGTGACTGTATGACTGGCGATCTCATGCCCCAAATTTGAAGCATTTTTCCAGGCGTCCCACGAGACAACCCAGTCCGTAACTACAAAGAAGGTTCCATTAAGCCCTCGAGCATTCAGAGCAGGTATCCCCAAAGATATTTGAGAGGGACATGCGTCATCAAAAGTTAGCGATATGGCACCCGATTTCCCCCCCTTCCACTTTGCAACCGACGACGCTCCATGAGCCGCATGCGGAGTTGCCACAGCGCAAACAATAAAGAGTAAATATATTACATATGCTTTGCCATATGTTTTTAGCATCAAACATAAGGATGTGCTCGACATATCTCAATCCTCCCATTTTGAAATAACCGATTAAAAAAGCACAATTTGTACCAATTTTTTAACCGCTAATATTATTGATTTTTTTACAAAATAATTTAAGTTAAAATTAGAGCGTAAAGTATTCCGACAATTTATTGCAAATCTATAGGCGCTCATCTGGGATAACGAAAAACGGAAGCATTCATCACTTGACAATTGACAGGGGATGAGGCGCATTACCGAGGACTCAATCAAATGAAGCTGGTTGACCTAAAGTTAATAATCACAACAACACCGGAGCATTGCCTGTTTCACCCTTCAGGCTGTCTCGCAAACCCCGGCCAACTCAGAACTCAGAAAGCTACATCAGCTTGAAGAAGGGAGATGGCAACAATCAACAGCTGCACAGTGCTCATAAAAAATCTCCAAACACCTTTTAGGCGCAGGGAGATTAATATAAATAAGCCGAGAAGCTGACTGTTTTTTAACCCCAAACGGGGTAAGATTTTATTTTGCTTGGACCGTTGTACTAAAGATAGAAACCAACTGAAACGAGCCACTAACTCATTCTTTACTGATAGCAGACCATTAGGGAGAAGTATTTACTTGATAAACCAGGACAATTGGAAGGATCCCGTTCTCAGCCCTACTTTCGACAACATATATCCGCTGGGTGGCAGGGTCGTACGCTGCACCGGCGATGAAGTGTTCGGAGGTGTCGAAGGGAGATGATATGGGCCATATGGCCGGCGTTATATCCCACGGGTTTTTGCTGCCATTCTTTACGGCAAGAAGGTCATCGGCGTTTACCGCCCAAATCTGGTTGCGATACGTGGGGGCATGAATGTCCCATGCCCCTGCTGGCCGTGCGGTATCTCCGGCGATAATCGCATCGCACCCCCAGGCGGTGGGATTGCCGCTTTTGTAGCAGACAGTGGTTCCCGTGCCGGTATTCCCAAAATACAGAACGGTCTTGGTCCCATTCGGGAAGACCACCCCATTTAGTTGGGTCGAGCCGTTCCAGAATAACCGGCCTTCACCTAAACCGCTACCGACGAAAACGGAATCAGCCGGACTATGCGATCCATCTCCGGGCCAATACATAAGCACATTATGCGGCGTATTGCTGCTGAAATTGTCGGGATTGAAGGTGACCGCCGCAGGGCCTAAGGACGTCCGTGAAACGACATTGGGCGACATGGCGCCTGCCAACACCGTGCCCCCCAAAGCCGTCTGCCAGTTCGTGCCGCCACTACTGCTGTTATCCGGGACCGTAGTCATATATTCGTTGGAGATAGAAACAGGCGGGCCACCGTTGCCAGTACTTGTTACCGTGTAATCTCCGGCAAAGGTCCCGGTAGCAAGGCTATTTGCGTTCGTGTTGACAAAGTGGCTCCACGTCTCCTGGTCGTTATCAAAAGCATAATAATCGGTTGCGCCAACAATCAACTTCCCGTTATAAACAAGAAAACCACCAATAATCAGCCCTTCATTGGTGAAGACATGATGCCCCCTGGACACATCCGTAAAGTTTTGCCTTACCGTCGCGATATTCAAGGCACTGATATTCGAACTGTTTACTATTGCCGGGATATTAATCTCTGCGACATACGAGTTATTCCCGTGTCCCGACATGATCAGGGAATTATTAGCGGCATTGTAGGCAACCCCTATGGGCATGGCAAACCCGGCGTAATTGAACGAATATTTTGTATCGTCGCTGCCCCCATAGGTTCCGCTCGGTACGCGAAATGCGCCTATATACGTAACATCAGATGATTGAAGCACTTTATCGTAAATTGCTGTTGTAGCAGTTGATGCGGGAGCGCTACTGCTGCTACTGCTACTGCTGCTACTGCTACTGCTACTGCTGCTACTGCTACTGCTACTGCTGCTACTGCTACTGCTACTGCTGCTACTGCTGCTACTGCTACTGTTACTGCCACCAGAACAACTCAAAATGGAAATCATTGCTATAACTATAATTGTAAAGAATAAGTACTGAAGTTGCAGTATCCTTTTCATATGCTTCATCCTTGATAGATAATAATCAAAACGTTAATTTTGACTTTATCTGCTAAAGAGTTAATGAGCAATATTTTCGGGGAAGTCGAATTAATGAGAGGAAAAAGCTTTTTGTGTTTCAATCAACAACTCCTCTAATTTTCCAAGGTTCATTTGCCAATTATAACAACTCTCCACATTTTTTCGAGATTTTTCAGAAACAGCCCTCCTCAATTCGGCATCTTCCACAAGCTCGATAACCCGCATTGCAAAAAGCTCTGGTGTATCTTCAACGAAAATATCCTCTCCCTGTTTTGCAGTTATTCCTTCATAACCTAAAGACGACGTAACCACGGGAACTCCCATTGCCATGGCTTCCAGTATTTTGTTCTGTACCCCTCTGGCAATTCGCATAGGGGCTACAAATACTGCGGCATTACTCATATAGGGTTGCACCGCTTCGACATAGCCAGTTACTATTATACTAGTATCCTTTTTCGCCAACAAGATTATTTCCTTGGTCGGATTACTCCCTACAATGTAAAATTTGACATTATCAATCTTATTTTTGATGAGAGGCAATATTTGGTCGACAAAATAAAGTACTGCTTCGACATTGGCATAATAGTCCATTGCACCAGTAAATATGAGTGAATTCCTCTCATATGGTTCTGTCCCCGGAGTAAACATCTCACAATCTACTCCATTCAGAATTGGTGTGATAGTCGAACACGGACATACCATTTTCTTGAAATCCGCCGCTTCATTTTCAGAAACAAAAATACCATGCTGGTAATTTTCTGCGATCAAGGCCTCGTATTTTCTGAGTCGGTAACTTTCAATGCGGTATAAAAGCCTCATGGGAAATGAGGCATAGGTAGCGTACTGATTCCATTTCTCGGAATCAACATCAACGAAATCAATAAGTTTTGGAATATGCTGTACATGGTCAACATATTGGGCCATTGAGGAACAATAGACAAAAATTAAATCATATTGCCCATCGATCAACTTCATATTGATCATTTCTTTGAGTTTTTTAGAATAGAAATAGGAAAGGGTTAGCGGAATATCGGAGAAAATAGCCAAGCTTGATTGAAGTTTTGATTGAATTTTGGAAAGATGTACAACATCAATCGACTTACAAAGTTGGTTCAGTTCATCAGGAATTCCCATCTTCTGATAATTATCAGTAAGACAAAACAGAGATATCTCATGATGTTTGGATAAATGCTTGATCTCATTGAATGCTCTTAGTTTATCACCTTTATTAGGTGGGTAAGGTATCCGTTGAGACAGATAAAGAATCTTCATTTTCATATCCACTAATTACATTTATGTATTATCGTTCTGCTTTATCATGTGCACCAGTATCCATCCTCTTAGAAAGCTAAGAAATTCAAATCTTTCCAACAATTTTTCATAACAGGTCCCAACCAAAAACAAATATTTGTTGAACATGAGATTATGAGGATATTGCCCAACATATTCAAATTTATCAATTTTAAACCCTGATAATTTTGCTATATCGTAAACGGACTTTTTAGTATTTATTTTGTAATACGTTGGAAATACGTCATCTACTTTGCGTCCCTCAACTTTAGATACGATTTGAGGATGATATTTATTTGGTACTAATAATGATATGATTGAACTATAATCATATAAATTTGGTACAAGAAAAACAAAATTACCATTTAGCTTTAGGACTCTATTGATTTCTTTAAGTACTAATTCAGGATTTTGTATATGTTCTAAAACTGCTCTTGATATAACCATATCAATAGAATTACTATCAATAGAATCCATATTTCCTATATCGCCTCTAACCAGTTCAATACCAGGAATTGGTGAGGCGAATTCCTCGCAATCAATGCCAATCAATTTTCCAACCTTACCGGTATATTTTCTTAGAACAGGTGCTTCCCGACCGCATCCTGCGTCTAACAAAACCCAATCTGGCTTTAAAGCACTATTTATTAACTTTTCATAAATATTATAAGGATGATCTTCATCTTTAAAATATTTACGTCGCAGGTCATCTGCCGTTGACATCATGATACCCTCTTATTAAAATGTTGATACTCGCATTATGATAAATAAATCTATAGTTAAATGAAATGAGTTTATACGCTCATCAGTTCATAGTATATGGTTTCATATTCCAACGCCATTTTCCGGCTCGAATATTCTGACATAATCATATCGCTGGCGCGAATTGCCATGCGTTTGGCATCATCTGGGTGTACTCTGGCATATTCAATTTTCTCTGCAAGATCTTGGCTGTTACCAGGAGCAAAAAGCAATCCCGTCTTCCCCAAAACAACTAAATCACGATTTCCTGGGATGTCCGACACTATAACGGGAATCCCGGCTGCCATCGCCTCCATAATGCAGCGCGGTATTCCCTCCATAAGTGAAGGTAATACAAAAACATCGAATGTTTTTAACAGCGAAGTGGCATCCTGTCTATATCCCAAAAATTCCACCTGATTTTCTATACCAAGTTGTTTGGCTCTTGCTTGTAAGGCGTCTTTTTGATGGCCGTCACCAATCACCATCAATCTAATGTTTTTGTTATCTGCGTACAATATTTTAAACGCCGCAAAAAGCGTATTCAAATCTTTCCTTTCTATTAATTGGCCTATATAACCAATCAAGTAGCAATTAATATTTGTTTTATCAGAAGAAATTGCAGTTAATACCTCTTCAACATCAACACCATTCTGAATGAGTCTGATTTTATTACCAGTTGATATGCCCTTCGCAAGGTCACAAGAAAGTGGGCAAACAATATCCATGTACTTAAAGAGCCATCTATCGATTGTTTCATACAATTTCAGTTTATTATTCCCTTCCTGACTCCAGCCATGTGGGGTTGTTATCATCTTAACCCCTGATAAGCGGGCCGAAAGCAGGCCAATAACGTCGGACTTAAAACCATGACCATGGACAATATTGATTTGATGCTCCCGGATCCACTTTGCCAGACGAACGGCAACTATAGGATTAAACTTTCCGCCTGTAACAAAATCAAAGGCAACAAAACCTCTTTGCTTCGCCGCAGTTACCACCTGAGATTGCGCACAGCCACTATCGACTAAATTTATTAAGGTCATATTGACCTTATCAGCATTACTTGCCCGCATTAGCGCAAGAACCCATCGTTCTGCACCATACAGTCCTGTGCTACCTATTAAATGGAGAACGCAAATTTTCTTATTTTTGTCAAATGTCACCATATCTCCCTTTAGATAGAGATTTAGGTCGCATCATGCAACTTATCTGAATCAGCCAATCTACATTTTAAAACTCTTGCAGGGTTTCCCCCCGCGATTTTAAAATCTTCCAGATCCTTTATCACAACGCTTCCTGCTGCAACAATACACTTTTTACCAATATTAGCCATAACAACGGAGCTGTTACCCAACCAGGAATCTGCACCAATAACAATTTTCTCAAGTTCGCCTCCCTGCTCTCTCATTGGAACATCAAGCCGTTCAAACGAGTGTTGCTTCTTCCCGCTTATGATATCGACGTTACTTCCAATAAGAACATCGTCTTCGATTATGCATGCGCCTACGCAACAGTTAGTGCCAATATATACGCTTCGGCCAATTTCAATCGAACGCTGATTGAGCCTCGTACCAAACTCAATACAACAGTCATCGGCACAATGCGCCAGCGATAGCCGATAAAACTGTTGTCGCAAATAGTTTCCCGGCAATCCAGGAACAAGGCTTAACAACTGTGAACATCCCTGAAATGGCTGATCGTTCTTTGAGATCAACTCGCTTATAATTAAAAGGATGTATAGTGGATAAACCAAAATAAAGGCTATTCCCTTTACTATTGATTTGATTACATTCTTCAAACTATCTCCCAATATCAACAAACGAAGTTAAATTTTGTTATTTGTCAATTTGTCTAAACTGGCCTTATTTAATATTATGCATCATTAGATAATATTTTATTATATAATCTGATTTATTCAAATAATATATTTATTTGTAAATATACTTGTCACGTTTATCCGTTTCACTGTTTATCAAACTTTTAAATACTGATAATAAACTTTGAATTATTGTAATGATTAAATTTCTATTTGAAGGTGAGTTTTTCACCTCATCAATAATTGTTTTAATACTTTCTGTTACAGCTTTTTTTGTATATCTGTCAGCAACATGCATTATTGCATTTTGCTTAATAGTATTATACAGTTCAGCATCATTTATCAATTCTTCAACAGCATGTGCAAAATCTTCAGGTGTATCCGCAATAATTACATTCTTCCGATTTGTCAAACCCATACCTTGAGCACCTACAGATGTCGTTACAACAGGGACACCATGTGCCATAGCTTCTCCAATTTTACCTTTCATACCAGCACCAAAACGTAACGGGGCAATTGATATTTTACTAGCATGTAAATAAGGTGAAGTTGAAGAGACAAAGCCTGTTACGATAATATTTTCATCCTGAAGGGCTATTATATCTTTTGTTGGAGCGCTTCCAACTATTTTTAATTGAATACCTGGAATGGATTTACGGATAATTGGCAAAACTTCTTTATGAAAAAATAGGATTGCGTCAATGTTAGGCTCATGCGTAAAACCACCAATAAAAATTATACTGTGATCATTAGCATTATTACTACAACAATTTATTTCGTGAATATTTGGTATTATTCTAATTCTTAATTTAGGACAATCCATACTTAACAATTTAGCATCATCGGGTGTTACAGTTATAACAACATCAGCCTTGTTATATATTTTTGTTTCAATATTTTTGGTTATATTTGCATTTTCAATATCTTCATTATTATTAGTTATGTTACTTTGACTATATTTACGTATATAATGAACGTCAACTGTATCAATAATTATCGGGCATCTTGGTTGAATTAGTCTTATTCTTGGCAAATAATAATCTGCAATAAAATAAAATTCTATAAAAGCAACATCATATGTATATCTATGCAAGACATTTGCTATAGACATGTTATCGTCAAAAACAGTAATGCCAATAACTTGTAATTTATCTAGATACTGTTGATCATCATATTCTATTTTACATGCATAAAAATAAACTTCATAAACCTCAGCAAGGATCTGAAGTATTGTATATAGCCGGAGATCTCCGGAATTACGATCATATCGGGGTAGCGAAGGGGCTATAATTAGAATTCGTAATTTTAGCATTGTATTTTCCGATTATAATACTGCGGTTAAGGTACTGAATATTTTTATAAACTATGTCATTTATGTATCCATATTACATTTGTTAAATCAATTTTATACACAGACTATCGTGTTAAACAGTAATCAGTTACCAACAATTAATCACACTGTTTTAGGTACATAATCATTATAATTCTTACTATTTATAGCGCATAAAACCGACAATGAATTAATAATAATTAATAAATAGTAATATACTTCAAAATAGTTTAAACTCAAAAACATTGAGCATGTTATTAATCCAGCGAATGATGTAGTACATGCTTGTAATAAATATTTAAATTTGTCTGAATCATTATTGTCTTTATTTATACTTATCCATTTAAATATTTTTTTTGAACAAAAAATAAAATTAGATATTATAAGCACATAACATACACCAGCACCAATTCCAGATTCAGCAGAGTATTGAACTAAAGTATTATGAGCTATGAGCGGCAGGCCATTAACATATTTGGGGCATGCGTACATAAACGAGCCAATTCCGACACCTGTAATTGGATTATCACTCAACATTCTGATTCCACCTGTCCAAACTCTAATGCGAGCTTCCGCTGAAGATTCTCCTTCATACGCAGTAATTGTTTCACTACGCTCCTTCATCGTGTTTCCAGCCTGCCACTGGTAAAAACCAACAAAAAAAAGCAACATAACAAATATCAATGTTATTTTTTTTGAGTAGAGTAAACCTACTACCGTGACAACACCCAAACCAAGCAAACCACCTCTAGAACCAGTTAAGAAAACAGAATGCCATCCCAATGGAATGCAACAAAGTAACGAATAACGGACAAGTTTATTCGTTACTATCTGTGATAAAAAGTATACAAATGGTATTCCTGTTACAAATAACATTGCAAAATTATTTTCATCGCTATATATTCCACCACCATCAACACTAGTAGGCCCCATTAAACGCCCCATATTAAATTGAGACCAGTTACCAGAGACATATTGCATATTTGACCAATATATATAAAATAGTGTAGTTATAATGATAATTAAACTTAAATAGTATATTTTTTTAATATCATTTATAAGCAAGACTGATATAAAATAAAATAAGTATATCTTTGTGGCTCTAATGATCAGCTCTGAAGGGTTAAATGTGGTATTATTCGATGATACAAATGGTCCAAAAAAATATGAAATGACCAGAAAGCACCACAATGCAAAAAGGATTCGATTCTGTCTTGTTTTAATGAATCCAGTTTCAATTTTTCCTTTTAAGAACATAAGAAAAAAACCGGCCATCGTGCAAGCAGCTACTGTTAAAGAAACATGCAGGTTCCTAAAATTCCACCACCAAACATACTGCGGTCCCAATAGCGCAAGAAGGTAATACGCAATTATACCGATCCATGGCTTGCTCAATGAGCTAACAGCTGTTAAACCTATTATAATAACAAGTAAAATTTCTGCCATTTAGTATCCAATAAATCTGTTTATAATAATGTATTTCAACCTGATAAATGCTTTAATTCACTTTGTTGTATTACCTATATTGATAACCACAAAACTAGGAATTCCTTCTTGACCATATGAATTAACAGACCGTACTTCAATACTATTATCCCCACTATGGATTGGCCATAAAAATTTATTTTTGCTTTGTTTCAAGGTGTGTATTCCATCAATTTTTATATCAAAAAACGCATAATTCGGAGTGTTTGTCTCAAATGATACCATTATACCATCATCTGTTCGGGTACTATCGGCAAATAACAGGTGTGTCCGATTCAGATCCCAATAAAGATCATCAGGGTTATCCACTTCAGGTTTAAAATCAAGAAGGACCTTAAGCCGCTTATCCTGCCATACCAATGTATTTTCATCACTTCGTGCCGGGTGCCCGGGAAAGTAGTGATTCGTTAACCAATCATTACGCATATCAATATAAAAATAGGCATAATATTGCATCAAGCTTGATAATCTTTCTTCCAAGTCATGAATTGGTCTATGCTTACCGGTTACAATGGCAATATCCTTTGTATTTTTATCCATAAAAGCGTTGTGAATTTCAAGAACGTTAAGGGGAATCCCATTTTTTGTGTACCAAATATTAAAGTCAGGGTCGATCATAACCCACTTTTGATACTCATTGCTCCAAAATTCCGCCACTGCATGTTCATGTATATATCCATTCTTTGATAAGGATACCAATCTCCCTTGGTATCCAACAGAAGCCGCCGATTGGATCAACGTCATTGCGGCGACATGGCACCAGAATGTGGCGCCATTTTTAGCCTGGATGAGAACATCATCGGCATCAAAATTCGAAGGGTTGAACTTGCCGGCTGTTCCATGCTGCCATTGGCTATTCACCCAATTTGAGATCTCAGTAATCTGTTCAAAATCAGTTCGTTTTTCCGAAATAAATTTGTCTATGCCATATTTCTTTCTCAGCTCAACGAGCCGACGTTCATTCGACGTCTGATAGCTGAAAGGATGTGTACTATATGTAATCTGCTTGTTGTTATATACTTTTAGTTTATTTATACCTTTAGGATATTTTTTATTGATAAGCAATAATACATTCTCGGAATTGGTATTTTCAACAGGAGTATGATTGGCAGATGGTCCAGTTGGAGCAATAACGACTTTAGTCGGATCGTAAATAGATGTTGCATATTTTATAATTTCAAGGCACGCCTCTCTAGCTACAGTTTTTGATACATAATATGGAGATACTGAATAATAATATGATATACCCAGTATTAAAGAGGAACCAATCAACATAATTAAAAATATCAATAATGTTGATTTGATAGTTCTTTTCATTCACATTTACCTTCTAGCTGTTTTTTGTCAACATCCATATTATTACAACTTATCATGCTAAAATATTTTGCTAATTATTGCGAATTACTCCATCGACAAATTGTTTTATTAATTCATTTAATTTATTTTTTTCTTCTTTATTAAAATAACCTATCATATACAGTAAAAGTGGCAGGCTTAAACATATTCCGGTTAAATAACAAATCTTCAACGCTTCGTTATGCGTTGATACAAGTGTCGATAATATATAAAATAAAATGCATATTCCCGTGAGTATGGTTAAGCGAATCCACTCAAATCGTATGTAATATACATTTTTGTATAATTTCCAGGATATGCAAATGAAGCTAAAATACGTAATTACCGTAGCCCATGCAGCGCCCATATAGCCATATTTCGGGATCAATATCAGATTGACGAGCACATTCAATAAGGCCGCAATCCCGTTGCTGACAGGAAATAGCCATGTCTTATTGTAGATGGTCACACCGATTGATATAAAATTATGTAGTGCATATGGAATTAGCCCCAGACATACTATTGGTATCACATGGTATGAGCTGTAATATTCTTCTGAAGCAAGGATCTTTATTATGTATTCTGAAAATATACTGACAATGAACATTATAAATATAAATATTGATATTAAATATGTAGTTATTTTAGAGTATATTTCTTTTGCATCTGGTAGCTTATAAATCTCAAACATCAAAGCAGAGCCCCATATAAGGTTAATCGACACAATAAAGAGGCTATTTATTGCAAATGGTATTTTATATCCAAGCGCGTATATCCCTACTGTTTCCAGTCCTTTAAAATATCTCAACAGATATTGATCAACATTATGCATTAGCGAAGCGAAGATTGTTGCAGGAATCAATGGCAGGCCAAATGATATCATCATTTTAAGCTTCTCTCGTTCAAAGCCAACGCCATTCTTTAAAAGGACATGTCCTGTTGAAATAAAACAAATGATGCAATTTGATAAAGCCTGGCCGTAAACCATTCCAAAAACGCCAAGCTTCAAATATATGATAAAGAACAGATTTGCACTTATGCTCATAGCCAGCTGAGATACGCCATAAACAACATAAATTTTGGATTCTTTGACTGCTGCAAAATATGAAAGCGATACGGATAATACCGTCTCAGATATCAAAATAACCGCCGCAACATCGATAATCTTATACAAAGCGGCATTTCCGAAAAAAACATGTGCCAACGGATGGGAATTGGCAATCAAAAAAAATCCGCCGACACCGCTACTGATGACTGCAAGCCATAAACCTGTACTTATGACGGTTTTTTTATCCGAATCCTTTTCATAAAAATTGAAAAACCTGTTAACAGCGGCGGCTCCCCCCAGCGTGAAGAGAATCTTGATATAGTATACGGATTGATCCACAAGCGCCAGCGTGCCATAATCTGCCTTGGTCAAATACCGGGTATAGATCGGCAATAAAAGTACACTTGCAATACTGGTCAATAATATATTTAACGAGTAGACACTCGAGTGTTTAACTATTTGCTTAAATATTTCTGTTAGCATATATTATAAATATCCTTGATCAACTATAGTTACAGCTATCTCACTCTTCACGGCCGACGTGAATATCAAATCCAAATATCGTTATTATCTATTCTTTCCTTGCCTATTGCATGGGCGATGCCTTCAATATTAAAATGGCCATAACTGGCAAACATCCCCAATATAGATTTAATCCTGACCGATAAATTTCCCTTTGCGATAGAATTGATGAATTCCTTTCTTGCCAGATCCCACTTCTTTTTCAGCAGACATTTGCGGCCTTCATGGAAGCATGACTCTGCTATATTATTGTTCCAGTGAGTCCTGATAATGTTTTCATCGAATTCAGTTTTTTCTTTTATGGCAGCCGGCAATTTCTCGAAGAATTCACATGCAAAATCAAGAGTACAATCGAGAAGTTCGTGCTGTCTCGCCGTACTCATCTGGGTTGAGTGCCGCCTCCAGCAGCCGATAACCTCTGGCACCACTGCAGTCTCGCCGTTTACAACACTTTGCAACCACGTCGGATAATCAACCGTGACCATATATGGCGTTTGCTGGAAACCACCGATGGACAGCAATTTGTCCTTTCTCAGCATGACGGTGACTGCCGGAATAAAATTGCCCATCAGCAGCTCCCGTATATACTGATGTCGGCTAAATCCTGAATATCTCTGAATATCATTTGGTGCGGAGAGAATATGCCGCCCATCTTCATGTACCCAGTTGGCCGCCCCCCACACAAAATCGACTTCTTTATTGTCGAAAAGGGGAACCTGTTTTTCCAATTTGTTTGGCAGCCAATAATCATCGCCCTCAAGGATTGCTACGTACTCACCTTTTGCCAGGTTCAGGGCGTCGTTGTACGTGTCTTTTAAATTTTCGACTCCTTTATGGGGTTGCCTGATCAATCTGATGCGTTCATCGTTATAGCTCTCGACCGTTTCTATTGTTGAATCTGTTGACCCGTCATCAATAATGATCTGTTCCCATTGCGGAAATGATTGATTTAAAACACTATCTATACATTCCTTGATATATTTTCCGTGATTGAATGTTGGCGTAATTATTGTGACAACGGGATTCATTGCATTATCTCCTCATTGATTTTCACCCATTATACCCAATAGATTCATCTATGATAAATAACATTGTTGGATATATGAACCCATCATCCTGTCAAAGGTAAATTCCGTAAAAACTCTTTCCTGACCTTTCATGCCAAATTGCCTGGCCAGTGCGGGGTCTCTCAGCAATCTGACAATTTTTTCGGCCATTTCGACATCGGCATCAATGGGGACCAGGTATCCGGTCAGGCCATCGACCATCACCTCGCAATTCCCGCCAACGTCTGTAGCCACTGCGGGCACCCCGCTTGCCATAGCTTCCAGCAGGGTGATGGAAATCCCCTCCGTGAAAGAGGTTAACAGGAAAACATCAAGCAATCGATAGATTTCAGGCAGATCAAATCGAAGGCCGATAAATTTGACCCTGTCAGCAATTCCCAGTTGATCGGCATGGAGCCTGAGAGACTCCTCCTGAGGCCCCTGCCCGGCTATCAGCAGGACGGTATCGGGGGCATCCTGCAGCACCCGCTTGAATACCTCGAGCATCATAGGGATGTTCTTAATCTCATTCAGCCTGGAAGCGGTGCCGATAATCCGGCAGGTCTCGCTCAAACCGAGCTCTTTTCTCTTTGCAACAACATCAACCTGCGGGTTCATTCGTGTGAGATGTATGCCATTGTTAATGATTTTGATTCTTGAGAGAGGAAGGTTGTCATATGTTGACATTGCCCGGGCAGTACTCGCGGAAATTGAAACAAGGTGGTCAACGCCATAGGCAAGAAGCGGGTTCAAGAGGGTGCGCTTCCAGCTTTTTCGGTCTGGATAAAAACGCCCGTGTTCCGTATAGACGAGCTTGGCCCGCCCGGCCAGAAGGACAGCCGGAACAGAGTAAAAAAGCGGGGTATACTGGTGGGCATGTACAATTGTTACCCCTTCCCTGCGGATTATCTCACGAAGCCAGGGAATGACGCTCAAATCGAGCCCTTCGCGACGGTTTTTTATATATACCGTATAACCGTTCCGGCGTAACATCTCTCCCAGTTCGCCAAGTGCATCCAGACAGCAGACAAGTGGTTTATTCTCGGCAAACATGGGATGGTTGACCATGTCGTAAACCAGCTTTTCCGCCCCTCCCACCTCCATGGAGAGTACGACATGCAGGATCTTGTGATTTCTGGTAGTCAGGGCTATGTCATTAGCGTATGGCATGTGATTTTCTCTTGATTGGGCCTTGGGAAAGGATGGTCCCGTGGCCGAAAGTCATGTCACTCTGGAAACCAGCCAGGCCCATTCACGACGCAGGCTGGTTTGGCGAAAAGTACGTATCAGCTCGGCGCACGTGCGGCTGACAACGGAAGCTAACGTGAGATAGGGGGTCGGTTGCCCGCTGTGGCTCTGAGGGAACAGGTGCCTTTCCTCCCCCTCTTGTTCGGAAGCGAATTGACCATTCTCCGACAGGTGTGGTTCAACCCAGCAATTTTGCAGCAGGAGAACCAATGGCCGGGTAAAGTGGGTCGTTTCGTGCAAGAGCAGCTCATTCTTGGCATTTTCAAAAAAATACCGCCCTTTCTGCAAGAAAACAGACCTCCGCCCCCGTTCGGCATAACGGCTTGCCTGAAAAAAAATCACGCATTTTCTCAAATCCTGTGCAGGCCAGGTTTCGTTGGGATACTCAAGAATTTCCGGTTTTTCCAGGTAGAGATACTCATTATCAAGCATCCACTCCGCATAGGCGAGAAGAGCAGCGCGAGCATAGACGAAAGCGGAGTCAAGCTCACCCAGTTCCCGCTTCTTGTCAAGGTATTTGCCGACAGCTACCAATAACACCGTATAGGACCAGGCTCTTTCCGCCTCAAGAAGCTTGCGCGCATTTAGATCATCATCTGGATGCAGCGTGCCACGAATCAGTTTCTCCGCTGCATCCAGATACTTTTTCCCTCCCCCGATCTCATAGGCATCAAGGCAGGCAGTGATGGCATTCCCGGTCCCCCGGGTCAGCGGATATCGGGGAAAGAGGCGCACATTTCCGCGTGAATTCCGCCAGAGATTCAGAGAATGAATCCCTTGTTTCAATGCAGCCAAAACGGTCTGTGGCCCCTCCAGTACCATCAGAACCCAGTCAGCCAGGGAAATGACCGATTGCATGAATAAGGGGTTGCCGGTCTGAAAATAATGCAACATGAGACCGGTTGTATAGCAGTGTTCGGCACCAGGCCCTCCCCCACAGGATCGTGGTTCTTTACTCTTGAGATGCTCCCGGGAGAAAGAACGGTGGCTCGAAAGCCCGGCATCAATGTAGTGGTCGGTATGCCAGAAAAGCCCGTGGTTGTATTCCTGGCGGTCCTGCCCGGTATGATAGATATCGATATCGCTTACATGGACGGCAAGATCGGCTGCGATACGTTCCCAATCACTATTTCCGGTTGCGAAAAATTTTCTGTAGGCCCCGGCGATGAAATCGTACTGATTGTTATAGTGTGAGACAAACGTCCCGCGTTCCTTATGAAAGACGGATTCGTGGTCGGCATATATCTCGCCAAAATTGCGCCAGCCGTATTCGTCAATGATCTCCCGTTTATCGAGAATAGCTGCGGCGGTGGAAAAGCTGTCGATGAGATCCACATTATCCGGCAAATCGAGTAAAATCTTGGCGGCACGATATTCCTCGGGTGCTGCAAAGGCCTGGACAGGCCATAAGGCCCAACTCAGGTCATCCGGTTGTGCGGCGAAATCCAGGCAAAGAAGATGGGTTTTGCGTTCCCCTCCCTGGAGTTCATGCACATCCGGGAACCGTGCGGGGAACAAGTGAATTTTGAGCTGCTTTTCATCCGCTTCGATTGACTTGGGAAATTCCTGCCAAAAAGAAGGCAGAGCTGCAGCAACCCCAATACCTCTTGTACCGCACCAGAACCGCGGAGTCGCACGCATGCCCGTGGCGTTCTCAACCCCGTCGATCTCGATGACATAGCCTCTGCGGGACATGGGCACGCGCCCATCGCGATTACGGTGTGTCGGGCTCTGCCAGTTACACCCTCCACTCGACTCCTGATAAACGCAAAGCTTGGTTGCGCCGGAAATGTTTATGGAGGGAAGACCGCGTTCCGGAATACAATGAATCTCAGATGCCATTCCTTCTGCAAACGGCAACGTAAGAGTCAACTCATTTATCAGGACAGCCCCTGGGTCCCCCAAATCCCACAACCCTCCTGCATGCCTGGCAGCCTGCGGGTTGTGAATTGTGAACTCGATCTTTACCGCCATGCTCCCGGCAAAAAAATGCAGTCGCGCATAAAACCGTAGGTCTGTCATTCTTCCTGCTTCAGAAAAACGGCCCGACACATTGATGACCGCCCGCAGAGGACCATTGTCTTCAAGGGACATATTATCAATCGATGGCGTAAGCTGCGGAAAATCTTTAATGCTTAGTATGCACAAGCCCCCGCCTGGCTGAAGCAACTCGCCCGTCTGCCTTTGGACGCTGGCGAATGGCCGGAAAACGCAAGCATCCACACAAAATGTCCCCGCCCCCGTATCCACACGCCATCCGGAAGGGTCCTGGGTGACACGCACGGAAACAGCGGGTGCGGGCATTTCTTCAGGTTGGACAAGAAGCTTGCAGCTTTGGGAACTGCCGGCAGAAACAGAAACGGCGCAGTCCGCCAGCAGCCATTTGACTGAACCGTCAGGCCACTGCTTAAGCACCTTTGTCTGGCAGGGTTGTGCTTGACCGCCAGGGTCAATAATGCCCATCGACGCACTGGGCAATGCCTCTCCGCGCGCAAAGGGAACCGCGAAACGGACGTATTCTTGCGTCCGGCCGATACCCGCAGGTTCATTTATACGTATCGTCTTGATCATGCCAATTCGTATTCCCGCTGCCACAATGCAAACATAAGCAAGCTCCAAAGCAACGAACCGTGGTCAGTTTTCTTTTCCTGGTGTTCCTGCCAGATTCGCCGCAGCACGGTAGGATCCAGGTAATCCGACAATGCGGACTCTTGCAGGAGGTGTTGTTCGGAAAGGGCTTTCAACTCGCCGCGGAACCAGGTGTCGAGAGGGACCGTAAATCCGTGTTTTTTGCGGTTCAGGATACGGTCGGGGAGCAAATGTCCGAATGCCTTTCTGAGGATTATCTTTTTGTCATTCCCTTTTATCTTCCATTTGCTCGGTAGAGAAGCCGCAAATTCAACAATTCGGTAATCGAGGAATGGCGCCCGCACCTCAAGGGAATTGGCCATGCTCATCCGGTCAACCTTGACGAGAATATCGTCGGGCAAATAGGACTTAAGGTCGGTATAGATCATGCGTGTCACGTGATCGGCACCCTGCATTTTATCCCAGTACCGGGTCGTATGTTCACTGGGGTCATACCCGCTGCTGGATCGCTTCACCTCATTCGCCAGAAGTGATGCGAGTAAATCGTCTTCAATAAAGGTGTTGGTTCGGTAAAAGGCCAGCCCCGGCTCCTGCAGGGCACTGCCGGTCAGTGAACGGGCCTTGCGGACCCATGGGTGGCGCCAGGTTCCGGTCCCGGCGTGCAGGGTCGTCAGGAGTGGGCGGGGCACAACCTGTCGAACAAATGCTTCCTTAAGTTCGATGGAATACTTATCATAGCCGGCAAAGCTCTCGTCCCCCCCGTCACCTGCCAAGGCGACGGTAACCGACTGCCGGGCAAGCCGGGAAACATGGTACGTCGGCACTGCCGACGCATCTGCAAAAGGCTCATCGAAGTATCTCGGCATGAGCTGAACCGTTTCCAACAGGTTTTCCCGGCCAAGATATTCCTGATGGTTTGTTTTGAACAACTCTGCAACCTCTCGCGCATAGGGCGACTCGTCGTGCCTCTTGTCTTCAAACCCGATGGTACAGGTACGGACCGGTTCTTGAGAAGCCTTAGCCATCAGCGCAACCACGGCACTGGAATCCACCCCACCGCTCAAAAAGGCACCGAGCGGAACATCCGCTACCATCCTGCAGGCGGTGCTGTCCTGCAGCAGCTCCAGCAGCACATCTTCGGCTTCTGCTTCCGTGCAGGTCGTCCGGGCGGAGAAATCGACATCCCAGTACTCGGAAATACGCGGCTCTTCCCCGGGACGCAACAGGAGATAATGTGCGGGTGGCAGTTTATAGATGTTCTGATAGATGGTTTTTGGCGCCGGGATGTAGAGATATTTAAGAAAGTCGATGAGTGCGGTTGGATCTATCTGCTGCTTGATTCCCGGTAGCTGGAGAAGAGACTTGATTTCAGAGGCGAAAGCGAGCCGGTCGGCACCGCCGTGGTAATAATAGAGAGGCTTCTTGCCGATCCGGTCACGGGCCAGAAAGAGCGTTTTGTCAGCCTTGTCCCATATGGCAAAGGCGAACATCCCATTCAGTTTTTCCAGGCAGGCGACCCCCCTTTGCTGATAGAGCGCCAGAATCACTTCGGTATCGGTTTGGGTCCGGAAAAGAAAACCATCCCGCTCCAGTTCAGCCCGTAACTTCTGGAAGTTGTAAATTTCGCCGTTAAAGACAATAACCAAGGAATTGTCATAAGAAAACATCGGCTGGTTTCCCTGAGGGGAGAGGTCAATAATACTCAACCGACGGTGCGTCATACCAACATGGTCGTCTAGATAACTCCCACCGGCATCAGGGCCGCGGTGAAGAATTACGTCTCCCATTTTCTGAAGAACGGTCTTGTCGGAAACCGATGCGCAACTTGTTCTGAAATAACCCGCTATCCCGCACATGAGGGCAACCTTTGCGTCAAGTTTTATTTGATGAACGTTGATCCGTTACGCTATTTCCAACGAACGGGGACAAGACTGCGTGCAAAAAAATAGGCATTGAAGAGAATGTATAACTGTAAAACGGTTTTTATTTCACTTGTCTTGTTCTTTCTGAACGATACAAAAATAATCGGAACCTGCCACAACAGCAGTATTCCCAAGAGATAAAACAAATACCTATTGCCCATGCCGGTCAAGCACGCAACGAGCAGCAACAGGGAGATCACCCAAAAGACAAGGTATATCAGCGGCAATATCAAGCTGGGGATCTCTTCTTTATCTATTTTGCGTCTAAATATTCCCGTATAATTATTTTTGCCGCGCCATATTTCTTTTTTAATAAACTCTTTGATGGTAGCAGGTTCTCTATAATGGATGGCCATAACTCGATAATCAGATACCAACCGGCCGACAGCCTTCAGCTTCCGGGTCAAATCATAGTCTTCACACGTGACGAGAGATTCGTCGAAACCATGCACCGTCCGAAACGCTGAAGATTTCACAAACAGGTTGGCGGATTCAAGCCAATCGACATCAACGACCTGCCCTGCCCTGCCCCTGACGTTGAACCAGGCCTTCTGCACCCACGTTCCGCCTTCAGGAACAACCGCAGGGCTGCCGAAAGCAACAATATTTTCAGCTGGATCCAGGTAATGAGATGCAAACTCAAGCCATTGGGCGCTGACGGCACAGTCGGCGTCAAGAAAAGCATAAATCTGGCCGCTCGCCTGGGATGCACCAAAATTTCTGAGGCCGGCAATGGTCAGATCAGGTTCGACATAGACCGTAGCGCCCTTCTGGCGAGCTATCTCTGCCGTTTCGTCTGTTGACCCGTTATCGACAACTATCACTTCATATTGACTAGTATCAAACGTCATCCGACTGATGGAGTCAAGACAGCGCCCAATGTTTGCTTCCTCATTTTTAGCCGGAATTATGATAGAAAATTGCATATCATTCTCAAGGAATATTCCGCACGATGCCTGGTCCCACTATCTTCGTAAGCCCCACGGGAAGCTTTTGCCAGACCTTGATGGCCATTTCGTACTTCGGATTCTTGGGGTTGATCTCCGGCATCGCAGTGCCGGTTTTGAGTAGATATTGCCAATAGAGGGGCAGCGGTCTGGCGCCCCATTGTTTTTTGAAACGATACGTCCCCTCTTCCGGCGTGGACCGGCCAAAGTCGAATTTCGTGGAGCCATTCAGGATGGCGAACTTAATTGCCTCCCAGTAGAGAAGATTGTTGGGACACAGTTCCCGGAAGTCTCTGATCGAGGATGCCCAGGGGACCTCCAGTGTGTCCCGATACCACACCAGGATGCCTGAGGCAATCGTTCTGCCGTCAAGGAAGATTGATATGATGCGGGTTGTGTCCGGGAATGCATTCAAAATATTCTGGAAAAATACCTTTCCATAAACCGGCGTACCCAGATCCCTCATGTTACGGCAAAATACCTCGTAAAATCCGTCCAGCAATTCCTGTTGCCCGGTCCGAACCGACAGCCCGCTCTTTTCCGCCTTGCGCACCTGATTCCGGACTTTGGCGTTCAGGTCATTCCATTGTAACTCCCCGTCATCCCGCAGATCGAGGATCATTGTTACCTTGTGTTCTTTGGTAGCAAGCTCCCCGGAAAATTTTTGCAAGTGCCGAAGCTCAACGTATTCGGCACCTGTCGCACAACGTATGTTTTCAGCCTCCTGCAAAAGGGCGCGGGATATGTCTTCATCATCGGCCAGAACCCCGCCGTAGTTAAAAAATGGCAATGACACCAACAAGTTGCCGAATAACTTGCTTTTCATGTGGGTCAGGGGCAGAAGTCCGCGAATCGCCTTGGCGCTGTCCCTCGCAACCAGATAATGTGTCCTGTGACCAAAACTGTTCTCTATCACGTTGCGCCAGCCGTACTGGTGATAGTTGGTGCCGTCGCGGTGGAGAGCTGCGTACTCGTTCCATTCAGTGCCGGTTTCGTTGTAGGAATGAATCGCCATCTCCATGATCAATCCACCGCGGGTATCGGTACACATGCTTCGAGTACCTCACGCATAGTGCCGAAATTATTTCGAGACACCAGAGCCCGCAACTTCCCTTCGGTTTTTTCCAGATTCACATAATGCCGGAAACGGCTCTTGAGTCCAGTCTTGATACGCGGCTGGTGCGGATCGATCTCCCATGGATGGAAATAGAGAACGGTCGGCTGCTTCTCCTGGCGGTTTATCGTATTGATCGCCCAATCGATCATCCTTGCGGGAAACAAGCGCAAATACCCCCCACCGGCAACGGGCAGTCGAATGTCTTTGCCAAACAATTTCAAAGACAGGGTGGACAGGGGAAATTCCCGCAACACCCCGGAAGCACATCTGATCACGCCAGGAAAACGGCTTGCATCAGGTATTCCATACGTGTCATGGATTATCGGAAATATGCTTGAATCATACTCAAAGCCTTCCTCCACCAGAATCTCGAGTGCCCACATGGACTTCCTGGTGATGGAATAACTGGGCGCCCGGTAACCGATCACGCGTTCACCGCTGATATTTTCCAGGATGGAACGCGACTTGGCTATATCCTCCCTGAATTTATCCGGCCCGATGGCATAAACCAACTGATGACCATAGCCGTGGCAGGCGATTTCATGCCCTCGCCGATGTATTTCCTTAACAATGTCAGGGGCCCGTTCTGCAACCCACCCCAATATGAAGAAGGTCGCCTTGACGCCGAATTCGTCGAGCATATCAAGGATGACGGAGGTATTGCGCTCAACGCGAAGCGGATAATGGTCCCAATCTTCATATCGTATCTGCCGGGCAAAGGCATTCACCTGAAAATAATCTTCAACATCTATGGTCAGAGCATTAAGCATCGGGCCTTTATCTCCTGGCTCAATCCGGCGGGGAACCCCGTCATATCCTCTCCGGGTTGCCAATATGAATTACACTACCATCTTCCTGACATGGAACGCTTCGGAAAGCTTCGAAGGAGAGTTCACTTCCATCCCCCGCAAGCGGAGAATGGCCATAAACAGATCCCGAGTAAACCAGCTTTTATTGGATTGGCTGGCATAGTTTTCCAAAATATGGTCAAGCTTTCTGGTGCAGGTAGCCTCAGACAGCACTGAATAAAAATTCGGTTTTCCCAGATCACCGTCAAACTTCGGGATTTCATATTCAAAGACGAGATGGTTACGAAACGTGTTCCAGGTCAGTTCGGAAATGATCCGATGGTCCTGGTGGAGATCCTCCCTATAGTGGGTGAAAATAACATCCGGATCGACTTCGTGTTTTATCTGCTCAAAGCACTCCTTTATCTCTTTCCATGAACTGGGGAAAAAACCATCCCTAAAATCATAGTTCCTGCATTTCGAGGCATTTTCAGGGTCCAGGAAACATTCTGCCGATGCCCGGAACTCCTGTGACCTGATTGCGGTGCCGCTGAAGACTATCCATTGTATCGTTGCATCGGGGAACTCTTCGCGCAGTTTGAGAATGGTTCCGCCGCACCCTATTTCGATGTCGTCGCAATGGGCACCCAGGCAAAGGATTTTCAACGCGTCATGTTTTTTTGTAAAATGCAAAGGTAACATTACCCCGAATTCCTTTCAAAAAAACCTAGTGCCCCGTGCGGTTAGTCGTAGGAAGTAATTCCGAGCTATTTTGGCCGGTGCCAAGGCGCGGCGACGTAGGTGTAGCACGGTCTACATCAAGGAGCTGCAACGACGGCAGCGGACAAAGAGCCGGAATGACGAGTACGAACTAACCGCACGGGACACTAAGCTCCAACCGTTGACCAGACCTCCCAGGGGGTAGTGCCCTTGGCATACAGGTCATCCAGGTGCTGTTTGTCTTTAAAGGTGTCCATGCTCATCCAAAACCCGTCGTAGCGGTAGGTGAGCAGCTCTTTTTTATCGATCAGGCGCCGGAAAGGCTCATTCACCAATTCATCGCCGTCCTTGATATAATCAAATATATTCCGGCGCAGGATAAAGTAGCCGCCATTTACCCAGATGTCCGAACGCTCCAATCCGGTAATTGAATTAACAAGACCACTCTCCGCGACATTGACGATATGAAAGCTTTGGTTTGGCCTTACGCTCATAAAACAGGCCGTTTTCTGCGATTCGGTAAAAAAGTCGATCATTGTGGGAAGATGAAAATCCGTTAGACCGTCGCTGTAGTTCGCCAGGAACACCTCGTCATCGCCCAGATATTTCTGAACAGCCCGCAAGCGCTGTCCAATATTGGTCGTGATGCCGGTATCGGCAAAGGTTATGGTCCAGTCCGAGATGTCATTATGGTAGAGATGGAGGTCTTTGCCGCCATTGGTGAGAGTAAAATCGTTGGAGAGGCATTCCGTGTAATTGAGGAAGTAGTTCTTGATGGAATCTGCCCGGTATCCAAGACACAGGATGAATTCAGTATGCCCGAAGTGGGCGTAGTATTTCATGACATTCCAGAGAATCGGCCGATGGCCGACGCAGACCATGGGCTTGGGAATGGTCTCCGAATAGTCACGCAACCTCATGCCCATACCACCACAGAACAGAACGACTTTCATAATAACCCCTTCTGTTATCACGTATGAATACTATTTATTATGAGACGGCCTTTTCTGAGCTACAATCACTATCGACTGTCCCAGTCCCAAGCTTTCCTTAAAAGCTTCGATCCTTGCAGGCGGGAAAAAAACTTCCAGGATCTTGTTTATTTTATATGAATTTGTCACTCTCAGTATTCCCCGGTTACCGCATGGCAAAACCGTATCCACAGAGATAATTTTGAAATCCGCTTTAAATAAGTTCAAGATATCCTGTTTTGAAAGCCATTTTCTGATTTGTCCCGCCCCTGGTGGTTTGACATCATCTCTCCGTTCAAAGACGAATTTATTGACCGAAGTGATAATCACATAGCCATGCGGCTTGACCAGTGAAGCCAGCTTGGAAAAAAATTGCGACTGATCGTTCACATAGGAAATCGTTTCTAAGGCTATCACAATGTCGAACGATTCAACCGGCAAAGAAATATCAAAGAAATCTCCGGCAATAAACGTAGCTCCAGGAAGCCGAAATCGTGCAGATTCAATCGCCCGCGAAGATAAGTCCACACCCGTTACGGAACCAAATTCAAAAAGCCGTTCACACAGCCAACCGGTCCCGCAACCGATTTCACATATGGTACGCTGAACGGAAGGCAATGATTTGCAAAATTCGAGTACTTTTGTCCCTCTCCTGATGGTAGCCTCATCAAGGACCTCAAGAGTGCCCGTCCGATGCTTCAAATTCCAGGAATCCCACCAATCTGCCTGGTCTTTTAGGCTCGGGACCTGTTCTTCAAGCAGTTTGCTCATCTTCAGTACCACACATTATCCATGTTACGGTCCTTCTACCAAGACAGGGTACAAATTGGCAGCTCCACGTGCATCCCTATCCGATTTCACAAAAATTGTTTTGGCAGGAAAAAGTGAATCATAGGTTTTCTGTATGTCATAACGATATATCAACGCACCGACATGATATGTTCCTGGGCCAAGATTCAGTTCAAGTTCAAATACATGCTTCATAATTTCATTTTCATTTATTGTAAAACTGCTTTTAGTGAGTCTTTCTGTTGATGTATCAAAAATAAGATAGTAATTATCATCCTGCAAATAAATGCATACAGCTATTTTATCGACTTTTTTTATGCCTTTTACGCTGATTTCCAATCTTAGCTTGTCTTTTTCGTAAAACTGACTCTGCTCTCCGTTTTCTCCATAAATTACTATATTTTCTAATATAACATCTTTACTATCTTCACCCATTTTTTTATAGGGATCACTTTTGTAATAACAATCAATTACTTCATGAGTAGGCCCATCCAGCAGAACCCTGCCATGGTCAAGGAGCAACGAACGGTCGCATAAATCGGAAACTGCGCGCAGATTATGCGAAACGAAAAGCACGGTTGCACCTCCTTTCAGAATGGAGTGCATCTTATCAAGGCCCTTTTTTTGAAAAACGTAATCGCCGACGCTCAAGACCTCGTCCACGACAAGAATATCCGGCTCAAGATGCACGGCCACAGAAAAACCGAGACGGGCATGCATACCGGATGAATAGCGTTTGACCGGCGTGTCGATAAATTCTTCGAGTCCCGAAAAATCGACTATTTCGTCAAACTTTCTTCTGATTTCCGCGCGCGACATACCGAGGATGGTTCCATTCAGGAATATATTCTCACGCCCGGACAGGTCGGGGTGGAACCCGGCACCAATTTCGATGAGCGCGGATAATTTCCCGTTTACCGTTATGGTGCCGCCAGTTGGCTTCATTATGCCGTTGAGGTGTTTCAGCATCGTACTTTTGCCGGCGCCGTTGTGGCCAATTATGCCGACTGACTCACCTTGCGCCACAGAAAAGGAGATATTCCGCAAAGCCCAAAATTCGCTGCTTGCCAGCAGGTCGCTCTCTGTTTTTTTAAAAGCCTGTTTAACCAGGGCGGGGATGAAATCGCGCAATGAATCATACATTTCACCCCTCTTGAATTTTTTCGAGACATTATCAAAAGATATGGCTGTTTGTGACATAGAGCGTTTCCGGTTATATGTATTCTGCGAACATGGGTTCAACTTTATTGAATATTTTTATTGACAACAGTAGCAAGAGAAAAGAAAAAACCGCACTATAAGCAACCCATTCCATATACAAAAACTGATCCATAACCAAACATCCGTTCAAGCATTCCAGGATTGGTGAAATGGGGTTTAAAAGTAACAACTTATCCCATGCCCCAAATAACTTTACTTCGTAGAAAACAGGAGTGAAGAAAATGGCGAATGTCAGTACAACTTCCACTATATACTTGACATCCCTGAAAAATAAATTTGCGGCCGATAACAAGATACTCAAACCAATCGTATAAACTATTAATATTACCAGCAATACTATGGCAAATAAACTTTTTGCGCTAAAACCGTATCCCAGGATCAACAGGAATATAACCATGAAAGATGCAGCAATGACGAAATCGATTAATTGAGAAAATACCGAGCTCAGGGGAAATATTATCTTGGGAAATTTTATTTTCGTTACTAAACTGAAATTTGAAGTCAGGCTGTTTGTTGAAAACCTAATTGATGAAACAAAAAATGACCAAGGAATAGCTTTTATGGATACACTGGCAATTTCATTATAAGAGAATTGCGTGCCGGCAACCTTTGACATGCTGTATTTCACGAGAATACCGGCAGATATGATAATGATCGGCATGAACAGGGCCCAGAGGATCCCCATAAAAGACTGCTTGTATTTTACTTTGATTTCTCTCCAGGAAATCATGTAGAAGAGATCTTTGTACTTGATAATATTAGAAATATCCATGAACCGTCTTTCCGTTACAGTTACCGGGTATTGGCACTACGCGGACCGGAATCGTTTCGATACTGATCGATCTCGCCTTTGATCATCCAGAAGTCAATTCCAGCATCAATCCTTGCGGACGTATTGAAAAAATTGATGATTCGCTTTACTGCCGTTTCCACAAACGACCTGACGAGGTATCTGGGAGCGTTGAAGAGGAAAGGTACATTCGGCTTTTCGCCGATTTTCGCATGGCTCCTGCCCAATCGATACGCTCTTCCATATAACCATTGCACTTCAAGCTGCTCAGGGCGAATCTGGTGATAAACCAAGCTGTTGGGCAGGAATATCGAATGATAGCCTTCCTTTTCCACCCTGATGGTAAACTCCGTTTCACTCCCTGAAATATAGTCCTTCCCGCATGGGCCTATACCCGTATTGAATCTCCGGTTCTCGGCAAAAAGATTGGCCCGGATTGCCATGTTGGGTCCCCACACGCGGTGCGCCTCATAGGGGCCCTCGGCAATATTCCAATCGGCAACGACATACGCGCCATTGAAAAAAGGATGTTTGTCCGAAATAGGTATATTTCCGGAAGGAAAATCAGGCAAAATCCTTCCTCCGAAAACAGAATACTCAGACCATCTCCGCGCCCCCCCCCACATTTCCATCAGCCAGTTGCTGTCAGCAATAACGTCATCATCGGTAAAGACATACAGCTCGCCTTTTGCTATTCCGATGGCCGTATTTAAAGCATAGTTTTTGCCTTTACGTTCTTCAGGCAAATAGAGTATCGGGAGCCTGCCGGTGTAGCTTTTTACCAGATTCAATACTTTATCATCATTGGCATTATCAACTACGATTAATTCCCAGTTAATGCCTTGTACATTTAAATTACAAAAACTATCCAATGTCTTAGTTAGAATAGTATTTCTATTATATGTTGCCAAGATAACCGAAATATCCATTTATTAACCCATAAGTGCTCGGCATGGCCTGGCATGTGTTATTAAAAACAATCTCCCAAGGTGATTGCCGGATCACTTCGCAATGTTTTTGCAAATGAAATAAGCTAGTTGAAAGTTTAATGCTTGAAATTGTATACCACATCCCATATAAAAACAATCACATAATATATTTTAACATCTTTATAACTTATTGATATTAAAGTTAAATTTTTGCCCCAAAAATCAACTGAAAGAATATGAATATTATTTCAACTTTAAAATCAGTAATCTGACATTAAACATATTTTTAAGCAAATATATGATTCTGTACTTCATAAGCTTAAATAAATTTATTTTATAATCAATGCTTTTAAGGTTATTACTGTGGTAGTCGTAATAATCTCGCCATGACGATGTCATGAAATAGGTGCCGAGAAACTGATAGTATCTATATTCCACATTTTCAAGACATTTTATATATTCCGGTCCATCCAGATACAGTTTGCCAAATTTGACAACTGTTATTAATTTATCAACCAGATAGAAGGGATCAAATTTCCTGATACGCGACGTCAACGATTCGTTTTCTCTACGGGTAAATGTGAGAACTTTATGAACAAAACCGAAATTATTATCGTAAAGAATCTCATAGCATGATTCCGTATCTTCATGCGGACAATTCTCTTTATAAAATGGACTGCGGCTTCTCACAATATCGGATCGCAGCAATATCGACGTTGCCGACCCGAATACAAAGAAATCTTCAAGTAAGGATTTTCTACAAATATCTCTCCCCGAGAATATCGTTTCTGGATATGGCAATCCGTCACAATTCACTCTGCAGTCGTCCAGGCGGTAAGCACCAACAATTCCCACAGCAGGGTCGGATTCTGCTACTGAAACCATTTCCCTGATACAATCCGGGAAAATCCAATCATCTGCCTGCACGATTTTGCAATACCTGCTCTGTTCCGATATCTGCTTCAACGCATGGTTGTAATTTTGCACTTGCTGCAGAAATATTTCATTTTTCACAATCCTGATTCTGGGGTCCATGCTTTCAAAGTTGCGTGCAATTTCAAGCGATCCATCGCTGCTGCAATTATCGACAAGAACATATTCAAAATTATTATAGTTCTGGTTTAATACACTCTCTATACATTCCGAAAGGTACTGTTCGGCATTGTAAAATGGTGTTACAACGCTGACAAAAGGTTCATCTGTATATTCTGAGTTATTATTGCTCATAACTTTGCATGTTTCGTGACATAGTATATTAAAGACAAGAGTTAGTACGCAGCATGCCTGAAGACAAGGTCGTATTGTTCATCAAGCAGGGCGGTGTACATGGATGTTTTATCACGCAATACCCCTTTAATTGCTTCTTCGCTTGAAACTATTCTGGCAAAGGCTTCAGATATGGTATCAGCATTGAATTCTTCGATATTCAGGCAGAAATCTTTCTGGCCATTATTTGCCATATGAATATCAACTTTCGGATCGTGGGATAATGCCAGAACCGGAAGATTGAGCATGTGTGACAAAATAACACCATGCAGCCTGCTCGCTACCACAAAATCGACTCCGGACAGTTGTGTGAGAAGATCGCGAACGGTGATTTCCGGGATACCCGGCTGCAAACAACCCTCCCCTCTTACGTGCAGAGAGGCGAGCACGTTCCTGACATCATCAATTGTTGACAGGTCCGATGCGGTGGATGCGAATAAAAGTATTTCATAGTCTGAATTAAGCAACCAGGCAACGAAATTGGCAAGCCTGAGGATGTAATCGTCATACAGTTCCTGATCTTGCCTGGGCCACGTACGCGGATCACAATATGATATGGGACTTACGGCAACGATTGGTCTTTTGGAAGGCCGGTTGCATTTCTTTCGATACGCATCAAGCGGCAGGCTGTATGCCAAATCCGGCAATACACGATCATTGTGCGTTATGGCGATGTTCTGCAAGCGCTCTTTGGAAACCTCGTCCCGAAAAGACCGATAATACGCAAGGCTAAGCGCCCCCTTGATAAAACGGCGACTCAGACGGAAGTCAAGGGATGATGTCCCCACACTCATGAAAACAAATCTCGTGCGTGTCAACCTGGCGATCAAGGCCCATTTCAGCAATGCATACGGCTGCCCCCATGGCCCGCCCCAGAAATCATCGAGCTGCCCCCCGCCCGATACTATGAGTAGTTGGAAACCTTTCAGTATCCTCACTGATCGGCTGAAATGAGCGCATTCCCTGATTATCAATCTTAGAATGGCTCCGGCGTCTTCCGCCTTATGCTGTATGAATTTGGCAAAGTTATACAGAAAAGGAATTTTTTTTATCATGGCAACGCAAAAATGCTGCAGGGTTGCTGAAGACTCACCTGGCTGAAAAGAGTTATGGCCGGCTTCCTGTGAAATGTGATAGCCGTTTGTGGAAAAGGATGAGATGGGGTATGTCGGTATATTGTGCCGCTTCCGGGTGTCCTCGGGATTCAGAGTAAAACCGCAGATCTCCGCGTCGGGTATCCGACGTTTGATGTGATGAATCATAGCCTCCTGGATTGCCGCATCCCCAAGGTTTCCCCAACCGCAGGGACTAAGGAGGCCAATTTTAACGGTCGAATTTCGCATTATCTTAACGTACCTACCCTGTTTGAGTCAGGAGTCAGTTGTATTTTCTGAAAACCGGCTTGAGCGGCCTGCCAATCAGATATTTCTCTACGCCCTCATCCAGGGCCTTCCGGTATATATGCAACGCTTCGCCAATGCCCTGGACGGTCTGTTCAATATCCTTTTCCCGGTGAGAATAGCTAATGACCAGCGAGGGCATGAGCAGACCGTTCCTGATGGTCTCCTGAAGAAACAGGGCCCTGAACTCCTGGGAAGGATTTTTTTCCTGGTCCTTTGTGGCATACACAAGGTTACAGGGTTGGCCTAGAAGCTGAAAATAATCTTCCAGTTTCAGAGATGCGATGATTTCATTGACTCTTTGACGCAGGACATCCCCAAACGTCCACAAATGTTCAATGACGTTATGCTCCCTGTACACCTTGATAGTTGCCAAAGTGGCGGCCAAGGCATGATTTTCGGCACCTTGCGTTGTCGAGAGCAGGAAAACCCTTTCCTTGTCATGGGTGATCCCGCCGAGATCCATGATCTCCCGTTTGCCGGCCAGAGCGGCTATGGAAAAACCATTGCCCATTGCCTTTCCAAACGTGGACAAATCGGGCTTCACCCCATAGTAGTTCTGCGCTCCCTTGAGATGCCAGCGAAATCCGGTTATCATTTCATCGAGAATCAGAACAGTACCATGCTTGGTACAGAGCTTCCTGACTTCATTCAGAAAACCCTCCTCAGGCTCGACCGAGGTTGCTGCTTCAAGAAAAAGGCAGGCAATCTGGCCCGGATATTCATCAAACAGGGAAACGACACTCGAAATGTCGTTGTACTTGAATTTGACGGTAAGATTTCTGATCGCTTCAGGAATGCCGGCAGCCATTGGCGTTGAACCGATAAACCAGTCATCGACCGAAAAAAACGGGTGGTCCTGACAGACTGCTATCAAGTCCCTCCCCGTATACGCGCGAGAAAGCCGGGCTGCCGCTGTTGTCGCATCCGAACCATTTTTCGCGAACTTGACCATGTCAGCGGCGTCGATGAGCTCAACCATCATTTCCGCGCACTCGACCTCGATCGCCGATGGACGGGTATAATTGTTGCCGAGCAGCATCTGCCGGTAGGCAGCATCGACGACTGATGGATATGCATGGCCCAACGTCACGGCCCTCAGCCCCATCCCGTATTCGATGAACTCATTGCCATCCAGGTCCCAGACCCGGCACCCCTCCCCCTTGGATATGAAACCTGGTGAATGTACGGGGTACTGATCATCACCTTTTGCATACGTGTGACAGCCACCCGGAATAAGTGCGTGTGCCTTCGATCTGAGTTTGTCCGAATTGTCGAAATTCATGTGCATGTCCTAGCAGTTAATTTTTTATTGCCGTCATTATAACAGCTCAGGTGCGTGTTGCATTGATCGTCACCTGAAATTCATCATGTTTCACAAATAAGTGAATGCTCGACGAGAAGTTCAGCCGCCTGATGTACACGATCAAAACTCAAACCCGATTCTTCGGCTATGTCCAGCAAGGTATGTTCGCCATCGGATAGATTGAGCACCCAGAGCATTGCCATCTCATTGTCGCCAATAGTGTCATAGAGCCCCCGTTTGCCCAGTTGAGGCTCACAATAAGGATTTTGCGTCATATACAAGCCATTATTTTCCAGGAGGCGGAGAACGTCCCAGACAACGCCAAAAGTCTCTCCGAGCTTTTCCGGCGAAATAAAAGCGAGGTTGTCTGCGGAGGTGTGATACTCGGGATATTCTCTGAATGGGGTACGGGAGAGTCGGCCTACCGGCAGATTGAAACCGGGGGAGCAATACTGACGCTCATCATAGCCGTAGGGTGAAAAATCATGTAGTGCAAACTCATGCCCGGAATGTTTCAGAATATGAGCAAAGGCACGGTCTATCTGCGCGTTGCCGCGACGGCTTTTTTTGTAGGAGAAGCCACCAGAGTCACCAACCCCGGAGATCACCAGCCCATGCCTGATCCGTGCAACGGCCTCCCGGTTCAGCGCCAGCCAGGTAATTGCCCCGATCGTGCCGGGTATGAAAATGATGCGATAGGAATAATGATTCGGCTGCGCGAGCAAACGCTCTCCCAGCAGTGTTGCCAGGCTCACCCCCGATAAATTGTCATTACACAGCGAGGGATGGCAAATGTGGCAGGAAATAAGGATCTCATCCTGCAGCTGACCGGGGATGAACAGCTCCCCGTATGTCAAATGTCCCTCTTCAAGCTCCGAATCGATGAATACCTCGTAATCGCCCTCTCCCAGAGTCAGGAATTGCCGATGGCTGAGACAGAACCCCCAGCTCTCCTTATAGTAGGATGTTTTGTACTGTATCCAGTCGGGATGATCGCTCAGGGTGTGGAGATGTTCTTTCAATTGATCCAGCGGAATTGTCTCATGAACCGGTATGCTGTAATTGACCACATGAAGGTTGGAGTCTTTGAAGTCTATGATCTTCTTGCCATGGGGATCCTTCACATACGCATCTTTAATATTCCATTCTTTTGGCACCGTCCAGTCGAACACAGGGGTTCCCGTGGGCACTTCCCTGATCTGCAGAGGGATGCGTTGCGATAGAATCCCGAGAGAGTCGCGAACCCCGTTGCCGGTTATGCTCCTGCAAATGGGATACAATTCGGCAACCAGACGGTAAGCCTCGGCACCTATCGATTTTGCTTCGGGTGTATGATGAAGGCCCTGTCCGTTCATGGCGAAAAGTTCGGGTACGTTCTGTCGCGTTCGGAAATCACGGAAATATCGCAAGGCCATTGAATCGCGAAGGCCGGATCATCCCAGCGCACCCCTTTGGCGTTGTCCGGGATATAAAACTCGGACATCTGGTAAAAAACCTCGGTATTCTCCTCCATGGTCTGGAAGCCATGGGCAAACAGCTCGGGAATATAAAGCATGCATCTGTTTTCTTCGGAAAGCACGACACCAAAATGTTTCCTGTAGGTAGGCGACCCGGGGCGGAGGTCTATGATGACGTCGTAAACAGCCCCCCTGGTGCAACGGACCAGCTTGGCTTCACCGGAAGGTTCCTGGTAGTGCATCCCGCGTACCGTACCCTTGCGATGATTAAAAGAAATATTGCACTGGGCAATCTGGGGCTTCATTCCCTTGGCCTCAAACTCCCTCTGGCAGAACGTGCGGGCAAAAAAACCGCGCTCGTCCTGCAACCTCTCAGGTTCTATAACCCAGGCACCAGCTAATTCAACGGGAGTAAAGATCATGGAAAGACCTTTACTTCGGGAATGGGTATGACAAACTTGCCCCCCCACTCCCTGATATAGTTGTTCTGCTCCATTATTTCTTCCTTGAAATTCCAGGGGAGGATCAAAAGGTAGTCCGGCTTCGTTTCCATGATCTTCTCAGGATCATATATCGGGATATGGGTCCCGGGCAGGAACTTCCCCTGTTTGTAGGGATTGCGGTCCACTGTGTAATCAAGGAAATCGGTACGGATGCCGCAGTAATTGAGGAGCGTGTTTCCCTTGCCGGGGGCGCCATAGCCGGCGACACTTTTCCCTTCCCGTCGGGCGGAAATCAGGAATTGAAGCAGTTTACGCTTGGTTTCCTTGACCTTTTCCGCAAAATCCCCGTACGAATCAAGCCGGGGGATCCCGGAAGCGACCTCGCGCGCCCGGAGTTCATGGACCCGCGGGGATACCTCGCGGGAAACATTCTCGGTGTGTCGGGCAAATATCCTGAGGGAGCCGCCGTGGGTGGGCAACTCTTCCACATCAAACAGGGTCAGCCCGTGGGCGGCAAAGATCTTTTCCGCGGTAATGAATGAAAAGTAGAAAAAATGCTCGTGGTAGATGGTGTCGAACTGATTTTCCTCCATGAGCCGCATGAGGTGGGGGAACTCTATGGTGATGACGCCCTCGGGCTTGAGCAGGATCTTCAACCCCTTCACAAAATCGTTGATGTCCGGCACCTGGGCAAGCACATTGTTCCCCAGGAGAAGGTCGGCTGATTTTCCCTCTGCGGCCAGAAGGCGCGCCGTCTGCTCGCCAAAAAATTCCACCCGCGTCGGCACGCCCTTTTGTATCGCCACCTCCGCCACATTGCGGGCCGGTTCGATGCCGAGCGCCGGAATGCCCCGTGCGACGCAATACTGTAAGAGATAACCGTCATTGCTGGCCACCTCAACAACCAAGGAGGACTGATCGAGCCCGAACCTGTCGGTAGCCATTTCCACATAGTTCTCGGCATGTTTCAGCCAGTCGCTCGAATAGGATGAAAAATAGGCATACTCAGTAAAAATGTTCTGCGGGTCCACATATTCTTCCAGTTGTACCAGAAAGCAGTTGCCGCAAACCCGGACGTGGAGAGGATAAAACGGTTCCATCCTGTTCAATTGCTCCGAGCTGACATAGCTTTCACACAAAGGCGACATACCCAGATCAACAAACGTATAGTGGAGATTTTCACCGCAGAACAGGCATTTGCTTTCAGTCTGCATTACTAAAACTCCTTTTTCAGACCCGGAATTGTCCGGCAAGATCATTATGTTATGTACGGCAAAACCCTAAATCTGTGGACTCCATCGAAGTGTAGCGTCCAAAAATCCTTTTTCACGAAGGTGGTTCAGTTGAACAAGGCGCATAAAAGGCGAACTGCGGAAGTTTTCGTCCTTGAAGTTCATGGCAAGCAATCCCTCCTTTAATTCGCGGATGGATGCCTCCAAGTCATACATCGGTTGGTGATTGGGGGCGACCTGCCTGAACAGATCAAAATTTACCCGATAGGAACGCTTGTCCGGCTGGGCATTTTCGTTAACCTGGACAGTCACCCCAGGTAGTACTCTTGCCACCGCCTCGGCCAACTGCCTGACCTGGTAATTGCCCTGTTCGCATCCGATATTGACCGCGAAGAAATCCCCCAATGAAGGATTCCGGCTAACCGCCCATTCGAAGGCCCTTGCCATGTCCTTGACGTTAATCAAAGGCCGCCATGGGGTACCATCACTAAGAATGGATATCTGTTTCGAGGAAATTGCCCCGGCGACAAAATCGTTAAGAACCAGATCCAGCCGCAGCCTTTCGCTCAGGCCGCAGGCTGTGGAAAAGCGAAGACAGGTTACCATGAACCCGTCTCCAGCCTGTTGGCGTAAATCCCTTTCCGTGAAAACTTTGGAACGGGCATAGGCCGTGAGGGGGTTCAAGGTGTCGTTCTCGGTTTTGGCGCTCCCTTCGGCTGAACCGTACATGCTGCAGCTCGAAGCAAAGATAAAGGCTTTGACACCTGACTTTTTCGCCTTGATCGCCAAATCGACGCTTGCACGATGGTTGATATCCATGGTCACCGATTCGTACAAATTACCCATTGGGTCATTTGAGATTGCCGCAAGATGAATGATTGCATCAACGCCTTCCAGGGCGGCTTCGGGAAATTGCCGTACATCGGCAAAATATTGCTGATCGAGCCGCAACTCGGGAACCGTATCCTGGGGGATTGAGCACCCGGCAAAATAACCCGCATCGACCCCTATCAAGTGGGCTCTGGGGTATGTGGACCGCAATTGCTTGGTGACCGAGGGCCCCACATATCCCATATTTCCCGTGATCAAAATTTTCATGTCACTCCCCCTGTTTATGTTCAGAACAGTACCATCGATGAATCGGGACCCACGACCGGAACGGATGAATGGGTCGCTACCAGGCTTTTTTCAGCTCGATAATGCCGCGATTGATCTCTCTTGCACCAGTTGCGTCGTTCAAGTCATTACGGAAGGTTTCATATGTGTAGTTCAGGCTGACCATGAAATCGCGGTTAAAACTATAACTGAGCCCACTCGTTGCGTTCAGGTGATATCGAAAGTCAGTCACCGTACTCTCTTGGTAGTAACGATCGGCAGTCACAACAAGGCTGGCAATTAGGCTTTCCATGACCTCGTACCGGCCATTTCCAGAAAAAGAGAGCTTGCGCTGGCTGTTTACTCCGGTTTGGGTATCTTCATACTCTGTGTACGTACTGGAAAAACCAACGGCACCACGCTGCAGAACCTTATCGAGCTTGCCGATGTAATTCGTTGTTTTGGTCGAAACCGCCAACGGGTCCTCGGTTGTTTGAACACTCGATTCAAGCGTTGCCACGGCAATGCCGAAATCATGGATGATCCCAGCGTCCCAGAACAAGAACCTCACGTTCACACCATTATTGAACATTTGCCAGGTATTACCAATTTTGCCAAAAATGGAAGACTTATCGGCATATTGATAGTTAAATCCACCATATACATCATGAGTATCGTAGCTGAATGGCGTTGTTTTGTTCCGTGAGTAGTCATATCCCGCTGAAAGGCTGAACTTTGACGACAACTCATGTTTAAGTTCAGCAAACGCGCCATGTTCGCGTTTTTCGATGCCCTCCCCCCAGTAACGCGTGTCGATATAACGGTAGCCGGTTTTGAGTGTGCTCTTTTCCCCCAGCCGCCACTGGAGATAGGGGGAAACGGTTGCAATGTTCTGGTCGGTTTGATTGAGAAAAAGACTGCTCTCCGTGGTCACGTCACGGGCAACATCGAGTGACACACGGTGATACGTGTCAGCGACATCGAGAAACAGGAAATTGTTCAGTAATGATATGTTTCCCTTCAAGTTCGCACTATGATTGTATTGGTCACTTTGACTCTTTTGGGCGTACTTTCGGTATTCGAACGTATAATCCGCATCCCAATTCCAAAAGGGAGCCAGATAATGAAATGTCGCTCCGGGCATTACACGGGTAATATAATCCGTCTGTTTGTTGGAAGAGGTCTCGTAGATGTTGTCATTGACTTCTTCGCTGACCGACAAGGAAGGTTTGAACTCCATTTCAGCGGCGCAGGCTTGCTCGACAGCCCCTGCCAACAGACCGATGCCGAGGAGGCTCGTCACCATCAGCAAACGCATCATTCCCGCCTGAAAGAAACTATTCATTACTTTCTCCTGCTGAAGGGATCGCCGCCGAAGACCCTACGGACAAAACCTACGTTAGTGGATTCATGCGATATATCCGTTGGGATTTCACTTTTGTTCGGTACGGCAATTTCATCCAGCTTTCTAAGAAGGCTGAATATTTGGGAGTCCGATTTTGCCATATGCGAGGTGACATTGTTCTGGAGCTGGGTAAAACGGTCCTGAAACTCATTGAGTACGGTTTGGACCTGGCTGCCGCCGAGATTGTTCTCAAGAGCATCCATTCGCCGGGAAATGTCGGTCAACATGTCGCTGACGTCCTGGTTCAGCGATCCCTCCGCAGATCGTTGCAGGCAAGCACCAGCATCAGCCGGTTGACCTCCCGGCGGCACCGTGACAGTCGCTGACCAGAAATGGTTATCGAAATCCAGATCACCTATGACCTCCCGCACCATTTCGACAGGAATCACTCTCATTTCCTCCGCAAAGGCGGAAAGCATCAGAAAATCGCAGATTATGTTGATCAGGCGCGGGATTCCCTTACTATAGCGGAAGACGACATCCAGCGATTCGAATGGAAATTCCACTGCCAAAGCGTTTCCCGCCACCTCAAGACGATGCATTATGTAACGCTCCGTTTCCTGGCGGTTCAACGATTGCAGATGGCAGTTAATACTGATCCGCTGTCGCAATTGACGTAGGCTGGGGGCAGAGAGGATTGTTCTCAGTTCCGGCTGCCCTACCAGGATGATTTGCAGCAGCTTACAGTCAGAGGTTTCCAAATTCGAGAGCATTCGGACCTCCTCCAGTAGTTCCTCCGCAAGATTCTGTGCTTCATCGATGATCAGAATCGGGTGGTTGCCGCGCGCGTACTGTTCAACCAGGAATTCGTTCAGGTCCCTGATCAGGGTCACCTTATCCTTGTTCTGTGTTTGCAGGCCAAAGTCATCATTGATCATTGCCAGCAATTGTTCCGAGGTAACTCGCGTGTTAAAGACCTTTGCAAGAACCAGTTGTTCATAACGCTTATTGAGCAAATCCCTAATTATAGTCGTCTTACCCGACCCAACTTCACCGGTAAGTAAAATGAAGCCTGCTCGTTCCCTGATACCATAATCTAAAAAAGTGAGGGCCTTTTTATGGGACTTACTCAGGTAGATAAACTTTGGGTCAGGGACTAATTCAAATGGTTTAACGCGCAAATTATAAAATGTTTCGTACATACATACTCCACACTCGGGTAGTTTCCTTACGACGCTTTGGCAGCGTATTCCCGGTAATAGGAATAACGCTCATCATGGCGGTCGAGCATGGCGTCGTTATAAACCATTCCCAACAGTTCACAGCCTTTTAATGACTCAACCGCTTCTTTAATATTCTCCTGCGAGGCAAGACGTTCTTTGACAACAAACAGGACCCCGTCAACCAGATGTGCCAGTGAGCGGGTTTCTGCAAAAGGAAGGATTGGTGGGGTATCAAATATGATATAACGATCATGATACCGATATTTCATCTCCTCAATAAAGCCCCGCATTCTCTGGGAAGTAAAGAGTTCAACCGGATTAGGAACTGAACGCCCCGCCGGGATTACTGAAAGCTTGCCTATCCCTGTACCGATGATTGTTTCACCAATATCGGTCTCGCCCAGAAGACAGTCGGAGAACCCAACCTTCCAGTTCATATTGAGATAGCTCTGGACTGCCGGTCGTCGTAGATCGGCATCCACCAACAAAACGGTATGATCAAACTCCTGGGCCAAGCTAATAGCTAAATTTAGGGCGGTGAGGGTTTTCCCTTCGTGCGGCACGGCACTGGTGACCATGAGCGTGTTTTTGAAAAACCCCTCGCCTTTGGTCATCTTCACCAGCACTGATTTCAACTTCCGAAATTCTTCTGCGGTGGAGGAGAGAGGATCATTCAGATTAACGAGATAAGGACTGTCGGAAATAATTTTTTGCTCAGTCCCCATAGTTGGCGGGATATGTATCGTCGACTTACTATGATATGCCTGTTTTCGTTCCCCAGGAGGAGAGACAATACCCTCTCTGAGTTGAGCCGCTTTTTCCATTGCTTTTTCAATTCTACTCATACATCAGCCCTTTCGTCCCCATATTGCCCATGATTATACTCAATTCATCGCAAATTATCCTTAATTCCCTGAACAAGATCGCTGAGGTTTATATTGTTAAATATTTTATCTACATACGTGGATCCCATTAGCTCCATAGCCGGGAAGCAGAGTATAAAAAGAAAGTAGATACTGGCAATAGTAAACAGTCGGGTAGCTCTCCTGCGCTGTGCCGCAAGTTCTCGTGCGTCATTAATATGTGGGATAACGGCCAATACCGGAACATTAAAATCCTTGATGAAATTCACATCCTTGACAGAGGTATCCATCTGATCAAGCAACAATAAAATTCCAAAACTTCCAGCTATACCACCGATAATCCCCATCAACATGATTTTCAGCCGATTGGGGCTTACCGGTTTGGTCGGCAATATTGCTGGATCAACGACACGGAACGTTGTTGATTTATCTTGAACCTCCATCTGCTTTGAGACCTCCGACTGGCCGTGACGGGCAAACAGTTGATCATAGATATTTTTCTGGTTGTTCTTCTCCAACTCTAGCTTATCGAGCCCTGCCTTCGCAGACGGAATGTTTCGAAGCAGTGACTGATTTGTGGCAATATATCGGCGCATACCCTCTTCACTCACCTTAATGGCGGCAATCTCTGCATCGATCTTTGCCAACTCAGTTGGGTCGAGTGATTGGTACCCCATATCGGCATGGCCTTTCATCTGCTCCTGGATGGTTTCTATTTCACCTTTTATTCTGATAACTTCCGGATAATTATCGGTATACTCGGAGCGTAAATCTCCCAGTTTTTTCTGTAACGAAAGTAGCTTTGCCTGAAGTGGGTTCCCACTTTTTTTCGTAACCTGCCGCATACCTTCCAACTGTCGTCGTTTCAACTCCATATCGTACAATTTTTGTTGTGCTGTATTAATCTCTTCAAAGAGCTTTCCTTCATCAATTGCTATAACGCTACCCTTGTCCCGTTTATAGGCGTTCACATCATTTTGAGCTTTTTCCAGTTTTGCTTTAAACGTATTGATTTGTTCAGAAAGAAACTTTGTAGCATCATAAGACTCATCACGTTTTGATGAGGTATTTTCCTCAATATAAAGACGAACCAATGTATTGACAAAATCCCTGGCTGTTTTGGGGTTACTATCTTTATAAGAAATTATAAATAGATTCTTATCCTTAACTTGTATATCGATGTTCTTTTGTAATTTTTTCACTAATTCTTCATTATCAATTCTGATATTCGGTGCTAAGTTCATATCAATAGTGTCAGCAGCTTTAGAAAGCAGCGTGCGACTGGTTATTGCATACGTAAGGACCTTTATAGTGTCTTCCATTGAAGGCGTGACAGTAATACCTTTCACCAACTCGCTAATTACATTCTTCTCAATGAATACAGTGCTTTTGGCTTCATACTTTTTGGGCAGCACAAAACTTAAGATAATTCCTGCTGTCATAATAAGCAAAGCCAGCACCACAAATAACTCTTTGCGTCTGATCAGGAGTTGTAAATATTTTTTGTAATCAAATTCCGAAGACTGCATAGACACCTCATGCGTAATATTTTACTTAATAAACCACCATTCAGAAAAGGCTTTCCTTCACAAGAACATAATCACCGGCCTCCAACATCAAATTCTGAGACAGGTCGCCTTGCTTAAAAAGTTTTTTTGCCTTGACCTCCAGGGATTTTTCTTCCTGCCCGATTTTTCTCCTGATAACAATATCATCCTGGTCTGCAAACTTGGTAAATCCTCCCGCTTCAAGTATTGCTTCCATAACTCTCATACCCTCCCTATACTCAATGGCTTTGGGAGTATTGACGGCACCGAGAACATAGACATTCTTATCAAGCAGTAGCGGAATAAACAGTGAATCGCCGGGTTCCAGCAGAATATCGTTTTCCGCCTCACCCTTAATAAACAGTTTATAAAAACCCTCTTTTAGCTTTTTCCCGTTCCGCAACAGATATGCCTTCCTGAGGTCGGCCGTCTTTACCTCCCCAAGCGTACATAAAAGCTGTAAGAGTGTTGTTCGTCGCTGAAGATCGTATACCCCCGACTTTATTCCGGCGCCATAGATATACACCTTGCTGTTGGTGATCTCTTTTACGGTAACGGTGACAATCGGATTCTTAACAAGTTCCTTGAGCCTCGCAGCCAGGGATACCTGCAAACCTGTTGGAGTACTACCACTTGCGGCCACATCCCCCAGACCAGGGACAGTAATCTTGCCATCCGGACGCACTTTCACGGAGAACGTCAGCTCTTTTACCCCCCATACGGCAATATCCAGGCCGTCGCCCTCGCCGATCACATAATCCGCCGCACTGGACGCCAAGGGGATCATTAAGAGCATGCCGATACATACCATTGCAAACGTAATTCTCATAAGTTCCTCGCTAATTTGTGGTTAGTTACAGGGATGCTACTGTCCACCACGGCCAAAGAGGACCACCTTGATGGTTTCAAAAAAAATCAGCGTGTCCAGAAACGGACTGAGATTTTTGATATAGAAAAGATCATAGCGCAATTTTTCAATGGCATCTTCCACTGATGACCCGTACGGGTATCGCACTTGTGCCCACCCGGTTAGCCCAGGTTTTATGAAGTGCCGTTTTGAATAATACGGAATTACTTGCTTCAATTTTTCAACAAATTCGGGGCGTTCCGGCCGAGGTCCAACAAAGCTCATATCACCCTTCAATACGTTATAGAGCTGGGGGATTTCATCAATTCGAGACTTTCTGAACAAACTTCCGAGTTTTGTCACGCGGAGGTCGTTCTTGACAGCCCATATGGCGCCGGACTTTTCTTCCGCATCCTGACACATGGTTCTGAACTTGTATAAGTTGAACATTTTTTCTTTGTTCCCGACACGAATTTGTTTAAAAAATACAGGGCCGGGTGAATCGAATTTAATGGCAAGAGCAATAATGGGGAAAAAGGGAAGCGTCAGAAACAAGCCGGCCAAAGACAATACAATATCGATATAACGCTTGCAAAGACTGAAATAGATTGACCTTCGAAAGCCTGTGGAGAAAATAATCCAGCTTGGGGTGATATGTTCAAGCATGAGTTTGCCATGGACAAGTTCATAGAAAGAGGGAGCATCCATGACCTCCATCCCGTTCAACTTGCAACGCAGTACGTCTCTAAGCGGGAAAACGCCTCTTCTCTCGGACAATGCAACGACAATTAGATCTGCTTGCGATTTGAGCATTGCCGCCATCAGGTCATCGGCGCTTCCAACGACCAAGTCATGAGAAACGACAATATTCTCACTTTGTCTTTCGTTTTCGCTTGCACCATTACAGTTGCATGACGCGTATCCAGCCAAGACGAAATTACGATCATGTGACGAACAAAATTCTCCAACCTGGCTAGCCAAGGGGCCGGTACCCAACACTAAAACTCGTCGGCAGAATCTCGGGTTATGGCGACCGACCAGGTAAAAGACCACATGCCAACCATATTGAAGAAAGGCGAAAAAAATTATTGAAAGTAGTAAAATACCACGCCCAAGCATAATAGCTGGGTCTATATAATAGATAATGGAGAGGAAAAAAAATGAAGCCGCTGCACTGAGCAGTGTATTAATAAAGATTTCCCGTTTTCTGGTATTTCTGTCGAAATCATAAGTATCCATCAGGTGCGAAGAGAACAATATTGCTATTACAAAAATGACTACGATAAAATACGTCGAGGTATCGGACAATTTAGTGGTGGCTTCCAAGTAGCCAAGCCTCACCACAGCGGCCGTACAGAGAGCCACCAAAGCAAAAAAAACATCAAAAATTATGAGTATAAGCCAGCGTAAGCTCATGTAAGTCTCATTTTTTCAGTTCTGACAACATTGATTTCGCTGCATTTGCTTCGGCAAAATCACCGAGCATAAGAGCCTTTTGCAAGGCGCGTACCGCATTTGGTTTATCCCCCGATTCCTTATATGCAAGCGCCAAATGGAAATTAATCGTTGGATTGTTTTGGAGAAGTGCGGCCGCTTTTTCCAAAACCTTCCTAGCATCGACGATACGGTGGTTTTTCAACAGGGCGTATCCAAGTGTATCCATAACGCCGGCATTCCCCGGCTCTAATTTATACGCCGAGATTGCCAAGCGTAAAGCTTCTTCCTTTTTGCCGTAACCGTCCGCGTTAAGGTAGGCCAGATTGTTCAAGGCTGGCACGTAGGTACTTGATTTTTCAAGACAGAGTTTGTATTTTTCGACTGCTTCCTTCTTTTTCCCTTTCAGGTCCAATATTGCCCCCTGGGCGTAAAGAGCTGGCGCAAAATCCGGATTTTTATGCGTGGCGTCTACATATGCCGCCATCGCTTGATCATACCTTTTTTGAATTTCAAAGAGTTTGCCTAAATAGAGAAGTGCATTCACGTTGTTTCCGTCAGCGCGTAAACCGTTTTTCACTTCAGTAATGGCACTACCATAGTCTTTCTGGTTCTCGTAAATGGAACCGAGCAACAGATACCCACGTGCTGATTTTGGGGATTTGGCAATAACCCTTCGTGCCTCTTCCGTCGCTTTGTCAATGTCCTTCATGGCTACGTAAGTACTCACTTTCAGAGCACTCCCGACTTCAGGATTGAGGGTCGCAACATCATCAAAAACCTTGACCGCTTCTTTATACTTCTTATCAGAAGCCAAAATGCGCCCTTTCATCTCAAGGGCAGAAATGTTCCGCGGGTCAACTTTAATAGCTTCATCCAGCACCTTTATTGCTTTATCAGTTTCATTCTTTTTCAGATAATGGCTTGCCTGCGCTAAAAACGCCGCAGGAATGTTAGCGTCCTTTGCCTTCTGGAGATAGGCAAGGGCTGATCGATCATCACCTTTTATTTCATATAAAGCCGCCAACCCCAGCAATGACTGAGCATTATGTGGGTCGTTGCGCAGGAGGGTATTGTATTCGTTAATGGCTTTGTCATAATTACCCGAGACAGCATAATACGTAGCCAGGTTCTGGTAGGATGCTGGCAAGAGGGGGTCAATATCTTTTGCCTTTTGCAGGCTCTTGAGAGCTTCGTCCTGCCTGTTTTCGGAGAAAGATAACGCAGCAATAGCATTATACAACAAAGCATCACTCTTTTTCCCCGTTAAACCGGATTTGAGGACTGACTGGGCTTTAATGATATTTCCTTTTCGTGTGTAGTAGGAGGCGAGCAGCAAACGACTGTTCAGCGAGTCTGGGGCCATTTTGACAGCCGCTGCAAGCTCCATTTCTCCCTCAACGTTCTTCCCGCGAGTGAAGTAGTAATATCCCTTCTTCTGATATGCGTCTACCATCTTAGGATCGATTTTAGTCGCCCGGTTCAGCTCCTGCATGCCCTCCTCAAACATTCCTTTGGCCATATAGGCATTACCAAGCATGTTGTGGGCAACCGCATCCTTGTCATCCTGTTGTAGTACTTTATTGATCTCTGCAATCGCATCATCAATTCGTTTTTGGGTCAGCAGGGTTGCGCCAGTCATGAGGCGGGCTTGCCGAGAGGTCGGCACAGCGTCGAGAATCTTGCGGAATTGGCTCAGGGCGCTTTCAAACTCACCGAGGCTATAATAACAAAGCCCTAGGAAGTAATATCCCTCAAGAGTGGGCGCGATTTTTACAGAATTCAGAAGTAGGGAGATCGCCTCGGTGTATTTTTTTCTCTGGTAGTTCACCAACCCCTTCAAGCGATAGCCTTCAGCTTTTTTGGGAAAATCCTTGATCAATTCGTCAGAGTTCTTGTCAGCCTTATCCAATTCACCCTTTTCAATACGGATTAGTCCTGATTTGTAAAGGGCAAGCGTCTCGGAACGGCTGATTCCAATGATTTTCTGATAAATCTCCAAGGCTTTATCGGAGTTTCCCGAACTCTTTTCCAAGGCAGCAAGAACATAATAGGCACGGGGATTTTTGGGGTCCGCCGCAACGACTTCATCCAGAAGGGTTTTCGCTTGCTGTTCTTTCCCCACGGAGATATAGACCACTGCCAACTCAAGCTTTGTCTTTGCACGCCGGGGATCTACTTTAAGGGCCTGTAAAAGATAACTTTCTGCTTCGCCGTATTTCTTGCTCACGGCATATGCCGCTCCCATTGTTTCCAGACACTCTGCACTGTCGGGGTGCTTACCGAGATACTGTCCCGCCAATTTTAACGCTTCATCGGGTTTGTTTGAAGAGATGAGTAGTTTTGCCAACTCGAGTAAGACTTCATCGCGGGAAGGGTTCTGTTTGAGAACCTTGTTGAATTCTTTTTCAGCCTGCTCTCGCTTTCCCAAAGCAGCATATACCTTTGCCAACTGAAAACGGGCATCGCTATAATTTTCATCCTTCTCCAAGGCGCTTTTGAAGAGCACAACGGCAGCACTCGGATTAGATCCATTTAGCTGTTTGAGCCCCTCATTGAATAACTCTTCTTTCGACTTGCTGCCACAAGCAGAACACGCTAATAAAATTATAGCCACTACAATGCACTTATACACTATTGACCCCTCATGGTTAGAACCAAGAAATTACCAATACGCTAGCACCATATCTCATCGTCCCCCCATCTTTGCCTAAGCCGAGATTTTTCAACACCCCACTTACTCCTCAGCCCACTACAACTTTAGGATACGGCTTTTTGGCCTATAAATTTAGCACAGTTTTAGCCAAATACCAGCAAAACAGATTATTACAATTTATAATGCAATTTCCTAACTCGTGTCCTGCACGGTTAGTCGTGGGAAGTGATGCCAAACGTTTTTACCGGCGCCAAGGACCGGTAACGCAGGCGCAGCAGTACCTGCATCAAAAAACTGCGACGACGACAACGGTCAAAAGGGCTGGAATTACAAGCATAGACCGCACGATCTACCGACTTTCCCGAGATGCATAAAAGCGTTTATTCACCCGCCCATTCACGATACCGACTAAGTTTCTTGGAACAAGAACTCCCGCCTCACATTTAACTTACTCTTTTTCCCGCCCAAGCGCTACTGTCGATGAAATTAACACCGCACTATCGCCTCTCCCAAAAACAAAAATATATCCAACAAAACAAATAGTTGTGCAATGGCCTATAAATTGCATATTACATGTATTATAATTAGGCTTTCGCTCGATTTTTTCCGAGTTTTTACAGACCGGTTAATCGCCATATTTATGCATGAACTCCTCACTATTAAGACGTGTCTGTCTTTGTTATTTTAGCAAACATCATGCCATCACCAGGGACAGAATTAACGGAAATATATTGCAAGGAGAATCTGGCACCTGTACTTCATCTTGTTTGTGATAGGCAGGCAACGATGACTCTGCCATAAAACATATTCAGGACAATCGTTTATATTTTATGTAGTTTTGTTATAGTATTATACCGTATTCGCATTATCAACGTATTTTAATGCAATTTTTCTCTTATTATCTCTCGAGGAGCTCTCTAAATGGAGAAAAGAAATTTCACCAGAGTTACTTTTTCGGGTGGGGCCTCAATCAAATACAAAGAGCAGATTCTTTGGGGAAACATAGAGAATGTGAGCCTACAGGGCTTTTTCATCAAAACAAAACATGATCTGCCACTTCATAAACCTCTGGAAATCACCATCTATCAATCGCCAAGCTCTTCAATCTATTTGCATGCCAGTGTAGTTCGTAACGACCAAGATGGCCTAGGTATGAAAATCAACGAACTGGATGTAAACTCATTTGTCCGGTTGAGAGACGTGGTCTCACAGCAATGCAACGACCAAACCCTTATAATGCATGAGACCTATAAAATGGCCAATTGCATCAACTAAAGCTTACTCCTGTTGGCGGACGTACCCACCAAATGCCCCTCTGATCAGTATGAATTGACGCCAAAATTGACACACCTCAGCATCTTGCACTGAATCGCCACCAGCTACCCAGGAACCCCCACTTCCATGAATGCCACCTCTCAAACTTAATCGATAACTGGTCGCCGTTGTAGTTGTGACACAGGATTGGATTGTAGAACATTTCGATATAGTTGAATATCATACTGCCGTGCTTCTTCCCGATCTTTGTATGTCTTCCGCTTGATTCGTTCCCTTTTCAATAGCTGGAAAAAGCTTTCTGCAACTGCGTTGTCACAGCAATTACCTCTACGGCTCATACTGAACACCATATTGTGGGACTGCGCGAAATTCTGCCGGTCATTACTTGAGTACTGACTGTCCCGTTCAGAGTAAACCATTAGCTATGTTCTTGAGTTTGCGGCAACGGGCGACAATCACCCTGGAAATGGCCGGACAACACAAAAAGAAAAAGCCTCGGAAATTCCGAGGCTTTTTGACTTGTCCGAACGCTATCGGACTTTTTTATGGTTGCGACTTCACTTTAACTAATCCTCCAATATATTAATATTATTGTTTTATTTATAGTCAATCTTTTACAGATATACCGTTATGTATACCAATAAGCTTTCCTTGAACAAGAATCCGAGTAACTTTCCCAGCATATTCACCTATATAAATACCATACATCTTGCATCAAATTCTACCCCCCTCCCCCACAAGGTGTTATTAATATTCATCTGGAAGCATCACCGTCGTCACCGACCGGTCCCATTCCGTTGTAATCCATATCGGCGGCAATCCATCCCGCGTATAGGCAGAAAATAACCGCTCACCGTCTAACAAGGCTGATTCATTGGCTAATTTATCCTCTCCACATATTTCCCCCCAATCCCCTGCCACATGTCGATTTAGTGACGCATATATATGTATGGCAAATTCGGGGTTCTCGGTCATCAGGTTATGCACACTTCTTGTAACGACTATCTGCCCTAGATTGAATTTCATGGCGTATACTCCTTGAGAATTTAGTTATGACGGTTACAGCATCCGCGATTGGCGAACGAAACATGGCTGTCGCCGATAATGATGTGATCGAGCAACCGCACGCCGATAATCTCGCCCGCCTCACGTAACCGCTTTGTTATCTCGATATCCTCTCTGCTGGGTGTCGGGTCGCCAGTCGGATGGTTGTGCAGCAGGATGATGGCTACCGCCGATTACAACAGGGCCGTCTTGAACACCTCCCGCGGGTGAACGATGCTCTGATTCAGGGAGCCGACCGATACCTCGTCAACGCAGCAGATGCGATTCTTGCCGTCGAGGTGGATGGCAAAAAAATATTCCTTGGTTTCCTGGCGCAAGAAGCTGAACGTGTCGAAGACCTGCTCAGGACTGGTGTATCTGGTGAATGGTTGTAAATAGTTGCCGACCTCTTCCTTGATGGTCAGCGTTGCGTAGACTGCCCTGATTTGCTTTAGCTTGATAGATCTGGGCTTTGCCGGGATCTGTTCGTGGCCGAACATGGTGTCAGTTGTCACGGGTTGTCCTCCTGAGCCGGTTGGTCTCAATGTCAATGGTGTAGCCGTTGGTTTCCAGAATCGACCAGAGGCCGTCCAAGGCCGAACCAAGCAACTCGGCATCGCCCTTCCCAATGTCGTATTCCTCGATTGCCCCTGACACTTTCTCAATACTTCTGATCGCTGCCGCAGCAGCCAACAGAATTGCGCGGTCGATATGCCCTTCCGGTGAGTGGCGCAAACTCATAAAGCCGCCTCCTTCTTCATTTCGATGGTGATTGACGTTGTTGCGGATGTGGTGACGCACGCCGGACGCACCAATACACCGATTGTCAGCACCAGGCAGGCGCAACAATTAATTGATGGCTAACTTTGCCAATGTCGGACGCCGGGATACCCAGTGCCGTCAGTTGTATGTGATTTGGGGAAACGTGAATTGCTGGTGTGGAGCAGAACTGCGGTGAAAAATCTGTTTGTTGCGGAACTCATCGTAACGGTCTTGCCGATCACGCGGTCTATCGGGATGTTATACGCGACACCTCCTCAGCAAAAGACACTCTCGGTCATCTTTGTTGCCTAATACATATTTGCGCTCGTCAGCATCTTTCGTTCGTCTGATGTTTTTGTCGAGCCAGTCGCAACGAATGCGTAGGTTCGGCTCCTGTTGGCTGGCTGTTGCGGAAAACTGGATGGCATCGACATTGATGAAGCGCTTGGAGCGCGGCGAGGGATCATGGCAATGCAACCACCCGCCTTTATAGTGAAGGCCAAGAATATAGTGCCAGTTGCCCCGGCTGGAATGCACGCACAGCAGAGCCACACCTCCGGCATTCAACCACCAGATGATTTTACCGACAGGTCGCAAATGGACCTGACTACCGCTGATGAACTCTGTCTCGACGGCGAACTTTGAGTATCGCTCCTCCCGGTAGTGCTCGAACCAGAATGCGAGGTCTTGAATTGCATGGAATGACGTGCCGCGAGCACCGTCTAAATCGAGGCATTCCTTGTAAATCTGGTGAACGACAAACGGCGGAATATCTTTGCGGTCAAACAGAAAACACAACGCATTCAGCAGTGACGTCGGCCCGCAATCATAATCTGAGGCCTGTTGCCTAAATGGTACCTTCATAACAACTCCATTTTCTCATAAGTAAATCATACTTCGATAACAGCATGGTCCCGTACGACGACATCACCTCCTTGTATAACTTCCTCGGCGCATAAAAATAGAAATGCCGACACTGTCTATTGATAAGTATCGGCAATCTTTTATTTTTTAAACAATATGTAATTCTTCAGAGCTAAAGCAGGTCACGCGTTGATGGACAACAAACGTGGAAAGTTGAAATTATTTGCTAACAAAATTATTATACTGATGTAATTCGACGACTAATTAATTTATACCACATTTCATCTCTAAATTCAAGTACTTATGTCGTTTTCGCGCATTTTTCGACAAAAATGTTTAGACATTTTTCTTGTATCCGTACTCCAACAGCCGCTTTGATGCTATATCCCTTTCTTCTTCTGTGAAAAGATCGTACCATTCTGTTTCAAGAATAAGAGCCTCAACCGTCAAATTCAGCCTTCCCCTTTCCCATAGAGCGGTATACCCCTCGGAAACATGGTTGCTGTGAAGTAAAAGCTGTGCTGTTTCTAGCCCACCGTGGTCACACAACATTTGGTGGAAGCGGGTAGCTCGGTATTTTGCCTCTTCCCAGGCGCGATGATAAATGCTCATCATGGCCGCATCGAAACGGCGTTCAAGCTCGGATTTCATTTGGCCCCCAGTCTGAGCAAATATTCAGATATAAGCTTTTAATTTATATACTTACATCTTATTATATTTCGGTTTCAAGGACATCCGAAGTTTCAATTCAAGTTCTTTTCGCTCTTGTTCATCGTCAACCGGGATAAAGCTCCAACGGGTGAACACCTTATCAGAGTCCTTACGGGTATGTTCTGCCACCCTCAAAAGGCAGTTCCAGCCTTGCCCTACATATACCAAATCTTCATCATGGAAGAGGAAATAGACACCTGAACAATTACCCAGAAGCGGCATACTGGTTCGATGCAAATCACCAATATCCGGTAGCATATCAATTCCCTCCATGCGACCCGGTGGTGGTTGGATATTCTCAACAAGATCAGCTTTGGTCATGAAGTATCCTCTATGGCTATGACTCTTCAGTCACCTGCTCTGTATGCTCCTGAATATATTTCAAGGTTTCACCTTTACTGTTTTTCCATTCAATTCTTCCATTCGCCGTCCTACCAAGAACTACGCCTGCCGCAGTTGAGGGAGAGTTGAAAAAATAGTCTTGCGCAAAAACAAGGGCGCCTCCGGCTTCTTTCAGAACGCCTGTTTCAAGCAATTCACGTCTTAGGACGGACATATAGTGATGAATCGAAGGTACCTCCACCTTTACTGCTTGTGAACCTTCCTTGACGATAAATCCTTCCGGAGATTCGTACCCTGTCACCTTAATGCCCTTTGACTCAATCGACAATAGTTGCTGTTTCTTAATTTTACTGGGGCCAACCTTTTGGAATGCGCTTAGTCCCAATAAAGGGAAGATGCTCAAAATATCCTCAAGAAAACTTTCAACATCAGCAACTTCTGCCTCAGAAAGCGACGGTATTTGAGGTTCGTTGAGATTATCAAAAAAAGATCGTTTTGCCTCCTTTGCGATACGAACCAATTGAGCTTCAAGATGCTGCACATGGGCCTTATTCAGCGAGCGGTCTTTCGAGACAAAGAAAACTCCCCAGGTCCAGAAGTCCTTTTTTGAAAAATGCTGTTCAAGGCGGGACTTTACCGGGTCCCCTTCACCAATGTAGATTTTTGGCAGCTCTCCTTCTTCTGAAGGCCCCACGAGAACATAGACACCTGTTTCCTGGAACTCTTCCCTCTTCTTGATATCAGGGAAAAGTGAACGAGGAAATACAATGCAGCGCCCTGTCCAGTTTGACTTATCGACTATCCTAAGCCCGTCAGGTTGACCGTTTGGCAGGAATATTTTTATTGAAAATGGCCTTTCACTCATATGCTTCTCCATTTTGCAAACACTTCGATATATAACACCATTGACAGAATTCTCAAAAGCGATTGTGGATAAAATCGTTCACTTTATCCAGCAATTCTATATCATTAGCGACATCTATTTCTGGGATCTCAAAGTCATGGGCAAAAGTGCATTTTAGTGATGTTGACGATACACCAAAAGGTGTATTCAATCTCGCCACAGAATGTACAAATGTAAGCACAACGGGCCTAACTTTATCACACTCAAATATATCTACCATCTCAGCCAGATTCTTAATTCGGGCATCATGATATATTTGGATTACATCCTGTGATAAAACCTGTAAGGGGCTTAGGGGATTATCATATATACAACCTTTAATTTTTTCATGTGGAAGGATATTCATCGCATTGAACAAAACATATCCAATATCGCATGTGGCTCGTTTTAATTGTTTTGATGCGGACCTTAAATTTGCAATTATTGTTTCTTCCGATTTGCCCCTCAAGGTTTTACAAGCAATAGCTATGCGCTTTCCTCCATAGTCAAAGAGTACGTCTGGATTATTTCCATCGGAAGATTTTATTGGATCATCAAGATCAACATTTGTGCCAAATTTTACGGCAAACATTCCAATAATAGCTTCAATAAATTTATTAGTCTTATCATCTTGCTTTTTGCTAACGGGGTTGATCATCGGAGTAGTGGAATTTATTTTTGGAGACGCCTGAATCAATAGCTTTAAGTGTTCTTTTAATTTAGGAAATTCGTAGCAATCTTTAACTGCCCACACCCATTTGTACAATTCAAAAAGCCCTATTAGAGCAGCTCTACCACTTTCATCTTTTTTAGCACAAGGATTTACGCTGTATTCCTCTACAAACTGATGTGCCTTTAGGTAGTCACTTTCGAGGTGAGAACTACAATCGGCTGTAATTCCGTTTTTATTCAGAAATTCAACCAAGTTATCAATATTTTGTATGACATTAGCATAATTCTCATACATTATTTAGCTTTCTCCATTTTTCCATCGAATGAATATTCTGCCACAAGTTTTTGAGCGTTTGTTATCGTTAAGCCTCTGGATTAAGTTCTCTGTGTGCCCGCCATGCTAAGACATGCTCCTCGGGAACCTCTCGGCATTCAACGTCATATTTGGCACAGAGCATTTTCACATCTGTCGCGATAGAATGAGCCACCAGCACTGCGCGGCTGTCATCTTGTCGTGCGCCCATGGCCATTTCAAGCATGCGCCGGTACTTCACAGCCTGAAGTGCTCCAATAATGTCGCCGCTGCCGACCACTACTTCCACTTCCAAGCCAATAAACCTGCCGTACCTATCTCGTAATACAATATCCGCGCGATCTCCTGTCGGAAAGCCCCGTTCAACCGCAAATGTCGTCACGTCAGGTTCACCCAAAACAAGAGACGGGTGAGCAGCAACATATTCTTTCAAGGCAAGATGTTGTGGCCCTTCGCCGCCTCCAATCGGTGGATGTGTCCCGTTTGTTATTGTTATTGGTGGTTCGGTCGGAGTGCTTTCACGATAGAGACGGAGCAGTGTTTCATACTCCTGAAACGTGAGCATCTTAAGCCCGGAATGCTTCTCTCCAAGACCGCGTAGATTATAGTTCGATTTATAGCCCAAGGCGGTGGCAAGGCGTTCGCGGGGTATGAATCCCGACCTTGATTGCAATGTCACAGGTGCATACCAGCGCCACCAGGTTTCTGTGCCATTTGTGTAGCGTTCTTTGGGCTCGTCATCCAGACTCTTGAGCGGACTATCAACAATACCAACAGCTACCACACCTTCTCTGCCCTTCTGACAACGGCGTAATCTTTCAGTGCCATCAGAAAGCGTCTCGATAAGCGTCCGACCAGAGCGTGGATGGTAAATGAATACAACATCACCCTCTGCAAAACCCGTAGCTGCGGCCTCACGCCCATCAGGCACCCACACGCCGCCGGACACTTGATCTGCGGGGTCCCCTTCGTAGGGCGGCCAGTGCGTCGTTAGCCAATAGTTCATTTTTTGACTCCTGACTTCCGTTCGGCTCTCACTGTCTAAAACATTTAATTAGGTTCCGTGTACGCATACACGGATAACCTGATCGAGCAGAACCTGCGTGTGGGCAATGTGCTCATAGAAAAACGACTTCACAATCGCCAAAGCGTCCTTCCCGATCTTATTACGTTCCTGACTGGCACGTTGCAACACACATGCTCGCACGCTTGCTTCTGTTGGTTGTTTACCATCAAACTGAAGCAAGCCCTGCACATCACTGGCGATAATCTGCACTTCATCGTCAAGAAACCCACCCCAGAATTCACTAAGTCCAAACATTCGCTCCATATTATTCAATCGCAGCTGGTCGCCAGCAGCTAGAGCTTCGAAAACGACTTGTGGTTGCGGCGCTGGCCCAGCCGGAAAAGTCAGCCGATACTTCCCAACGGCATTACGCCAGCGGGGATGAAACCATGCCCCAGCTTGGTCGGCTTCATCAGGGTCTAGTGGTGCTGTAGTGCCTTTGTGACTACCGCTGTTGGAATCGGTGCTGCATGGGATCAAATTGTCTGGATGGCAGGACAACATAGGGTACTGATCCTTCGGGATGAAGTGATCGAGTTTCGTGTCTTGGATAATGTTATCTGTGTAAGGGCAGATTTTAACACGTGGGGTAAACCCAGCAATAAAATGCTCTTTGTGAAACTTCTCCCCACCAGGATTGTGGAACCCCTCCTCTTTGTAAAAATACGGATCATAAAAAGATTTAAGGAGCTGGTTCACTGCGGCAAAAACTGTCGGCTTCCAGTCATGTTTGGTGAGTCGGACGGTCGGCGGGTTGTGATACAGATCCGCAAAACGAAGCTGCTCTGCTACCATATTGCTAATGGTTTGCTTGTCATCAGTATTGGCAGCAGCAATTGTTGTAATCCACGTGGCGCGATTGCCTTTGTCGTTTTCCCAAAACCTCTTTATCCACGCGGCCGGCAACCCTGGCCACACGCCTTGTAGCCATGTTTGGTCAACCACGGCGGCCTCGGGGAGATTACAAAGCGCCTCCATCAGCTGGCGCTGCATCTCAACCACCGCCAGTAGGCGTGCGCGCTCTGTGGAATCAGGAATTTGGTGCAGCATCGGTACCTTCCAGTTGGTCGAGGATTTCCATGAGCTTGGCGCGCGGCCAGCCACTGCCGATTTCATCTATAAGCGTACGAAGCTTCTCCCGGTCTTCCGCAGGCCATTTTGTCGGATCGAGCTTACTGCGCAGGAACTCGGCGGCGCGGGCACCAATGACATCGGGAGCGCCGAAGACATGGAGTAGGATGCGGCCAGGGTCAGCGCCGAAAGTCGGGAACATTACCGGTTGCGCTGTCGTGACACCCTGTTCTTTTGAGAGGCGGGTGATCTCACAGGAGAAGACGTCGGTCAGCGCCAGACTCGTGTGCGTGGACACCAACACGTGGGCTGCGGTATTCTTTAGGATACTGTCATCCACTAAGTCGATTATCTGGCGCTTCCAGGCATCATTAAAATGAGACTCCGGCTCATCGAGAAGCAACAGGCTGTTTTCCTGCCCTCGCAGTAGGAGTAATAGGGCCATCCGGCCCAACAACATTTGCTCGCCATCGCTGAAACTGTCGTAGCTGATCACGCTGTCATCAAGCCGCCCTTCTAGATCAGGCACTTGATGGATGCGTTTTACGGTGAGTTGCGCGTCCTTGAGCAAACCAAAGGCGCGCCAAGAAGCCAGCGTTTGGAAAATACTCCAGAGACTTTCATCGGAGCTTTGCTCACCAGCGAAAAGACGTCGCAGCGCTTCGGCTCCGCAGCGGGCATTTCGCATGGGCTCACCGCCGAGCTTTAGCAATTCTTCTAGAGTCTCGCTACCTGCCAGTTTTTCAGGGCGGACAGGGGGACAATGTCCCAAAGTTACAACCGATAGGCTTTCATCGAGCGGATGGCGGACAACAGCATCAGCCAAGGCATGCAGCCAAAAGCAGCGAACCGGATCGGTTGTATAACGCGACACATTGTTGGTATCGGCAAGCAGAAAGCTGGCGTGCGTGGGCCAGAGCCAATCAAGCTCATTAAGCAATCGCCGGGCAACATCTTCATCCCTGTGTACCATTTTCGATTCAATCTGGTCCAAATACCTCCGACGCAGGGCCTTTTGCTGATTTTCTTGGGGGTTTTCCTCAAGATCCAGAGCAGCTTTCCAGAGCCCCAAGGAGACAGCCGCCAGACGAATGTCCTCCGGTGACAGTAGAATACAGCGTTCATTGAATGGAGTGTCGTCATCACTCTTTTTTTTCATCGGCAGGTTAGACACGTTGGATTTACTGGCATCAACGAATTCCTGCTCCTCCGTCCATCCGTACGGCCGCTCTTTAGTAACGTCAAAACTCTCTGGATCGTCCGTGAGTTCATCCATCGGAAAACGAGGATAGGTCATGGAGTGCCAGGGGGTTAAATCGCCGGAGGTATAGGCCAGCACCCGGCTTGGCAACAAATTACGAAGGTTGCCGTCCCCTTTTAAACGGTCCCCCGCAACATACGTGTCGAGTGTGCCAGCATTCCCTTTTGGGGCTAACGTGTTTGCCACATACCCCTGCCACTCCTCTGCCGTTTCAAAATTAAGGGGATCAGGGGCTGGCGCCAGGAAACATGCCGACGGAGGGCCTTGCGGCCGGTGAAAGACGGTCGTAACGCATTGAGAGCCTTTTACGATGTCGTAAGCCATGGTCACCGGAAATTTGGGCAATGCTTCGCGTGAAAGGCTGTGAAACACGTCATAGATGGCACGCAACAGACTGGATTTTCCGGAGCCATTGAGTCCGACCACAAAGTTTATGGTACCTTTGCGATTCTCAATGTGCTTGTTCTGGCCAAAGACAACAGCTACGTTTTTGAGCGGCCCGTAGCCCGGTAGAAAGAGATAGCGAAGTCGCATGGCGAACGTTATATCCTTCCCATAGCAAGATTGCGTTGGGTTTCCATCAACGAACCGCGAATGTCATCGTCAATGCCGGTAGTATCGTCATCGTATTTCAATGACCTTTTTTTTGTTACCGGCAGACGATAACAGGCAGCAAATGCCGGTCCCGTGCTGTCTGAACAAGGACGGCTAACTGGAATAATGAGGCCACGGGCAGCAAAAAAGGAAAGGTGGGACTCAATCCTTTGCGGATGGCGGTGGAGAGGTCCTTCCACATCTGTAGCGAGTTGTTCCGCTGTTAAATAGCGTCTGTAATTCGAAACGACCACAATGCGCTCGATCTCGCTGAGGAGGTCACGCTGTTCACGATTGAGATCAGCGTAGATACCATCGGTAGGCAGCTCCCATATTTTCTCCATCTCCTGCATTGTGGCCATGCGTGAATTGGCGAAAGTTGCTCGTGCTTCCATGAGTGCTGCATCCCGCTGCTCGATTTCGTCGGAAAGGTTATGGTACCATTCCTCACGCCAACCCGCGGTAAGTTGACCCGAGAAAGCATGGGCGGAGAGTGCCGCACTTGTTAGAAAACCCATTTGATTGCAAGTAACCATGGCCTCCTTGAGGTTACGAATTTCTTCGGAAGCAACCCGAAAACGTTCCATCAATTTTGATGAAGGTTTTGGCAAATTGAGGGACTTGAGGGCTTCAAGTGTGAGACCTTCTGTATTGGCTCCCCGTGCACGAGAAAGTATGCGACCGAGCTGCGCCTGGAGAGAGTAGACCAAGAATTCAGGTGCAATGCCTGAAGTAGGAATTATCCCTTTGATGTCCTGCCCAAAACACATCGGAACTTGGGTAATGGCAACGGGAAGCGTGTGTGCCAAAATCTTGCTTTTAACAACGACCAACACTGTTCCTTTGGGCACGACATTGGTCGCACTAGCCTGCACAGCTTCTTCTGTAACATGTTCCTCTGTATCTTCAAGATACAGCGTCTTGATGTCCTTGGATGTGGCCCAAGGAATCTGTCCTGAATAATAATGCTCGACGCTTCGGCTGGGGGTGCCACCTCCCACAATTTGCACTAACTCCCCCAATTTGGGGCCACCCTTCCATTCTGACGGAGAACCGAATATTGCATCGAAAATTGCCGGTACAAGTCTGTCGGTTTTAGCTTCGGCTTCAGCGCGGAGGCGACGAATTTCCTCAGCCTCTTGTAAGATTTCCACAATCTGTTGCTGCTCGCTAATGGGCGGGAGAGGAATACGCACTCTTGCGAGATCTGATGTTCGCAAGGACGGATAAGCCGGATCTAGCGCGAGCCTCATCATGTCCAATGTGCAGGAGAGATAATAGAGATACTCGGGATCAATGAAAATGCCGGGCACAAGCACTGCGAGGTGGCTCACCACATAGGCGGGTTCACGAAGCAGCGCGCGTTTGTTGAGCGCCACCGATGCACCACTTTTGGGAATAAGAAGTGAACCAGCGGGCCACTGTCGGAGAGAGTGCTTTTCTAGGGCCAGATCATTCAGGCGGTCTACTGTTGTAGTGATGTATGGTGATTGGCATCGCCCGACGTCTTGCATGCGCACAAATGGATAAGTGCCGCCGGCAAAATACGCGTCACCCTGTGGTGCCCCATTTCCAGCACCCACTTGGCATATAGCGCCGATTGGAACTAACGGCCACGTTGACGGAAGTGTATTCATCATTTGACCTCAATAAGGGCCAGCAGCTTCCCAAGCCGTTTCTGTACATCTTCATGAATAGCCTGAAGCTCGCCAATGAGCGCAGCAGGTGGACGGTGTTGACCGGCATCAAAGATGAATGGTTTATGACGACCAGCAGAGAGATTGAAGTCAAGTGCTTCGAGACAATCAGAATCAAGTCGGTCGAGGAACTCCTTCTTCACCGTGGCGTCATCATCGAACACTTTCAGGGTATTGCGTAACCAGACAAGGTATTCGGGATCAATGACGCCGTCCTGGTGAGTGGGCTTGTTGATTGTTTTCTTAGTTTTTGGATGTTCACCCCAGCTTTCCAGTTCAGCCCAAAGGCGGACCGGGACGATCCAACTGAGCAGGGTAGGCTCACGCTTGGGCTCGCCATTGTCGGAGGGTGTGAGCTTTCCGGCGTGGCATTCGGATTTGTGGCTCCGGCGCCAGACATTGTAGCCATCAAGCTTGGCAAGCTCCTTAAGTAGCGGCGCAAGGGCATTGACAGTCCGCTCTACGCTTGGCTCGGCAGCTGTTTTTTTCAATTTTTTTTCCGGAATGCGGACAGTTGCTGCCCATTCTTTTACCTTTGCGGTCATTTCCTTGAGTATAGTCTTAAGGGCGTTCAGGCCGTATTGGTCAAATTCGCGGTCCAACAGACCTTTGTCCCGGACCTGCTTGTTAAGTTGATTGGCCACGGCTTTGACGTTCTTTTCGGCAGCAGCAATTGCCTTTTCCACATCGGGTTTGCGAGCTGTATCATAGGCGTGCTTAACAGTCTGTTCGACTAATGTGCCTAACGTTTTTTCGAACTTGGGACGTACGTTGGCAAGGACTGCATCATCATACTGTCGAGAACCGCGTGTGTCGGCATGATCAAATAACTTGAAATCCTGCGGCCACAACTCGTGCAGTGGGTAAGTGTGACCTTTATCGCCGGATTTTTCAGGAAATATAGCCAAAAATTCGTCATCTACACTGCGCCAGCGCTCCTCCCAATAGTTGGGCTGGTGATAATTCTTGGCAATAGCGGCTGCACGAAGAGATGAAAGAGTTTCGCCTTTCAGACCTTTGACATCACCTTGGCGGTAGTTGTTCCAGGCTTTGAACTTCTCAAGGCCGTCCCAAAGGTCGTTGTCTTGGCCGTTGAGTGCCTTGCGTTTCTGGTCGAGCGAAAATGCCTCATCGGTAATCTCGTAAAACCATACTTCGCGAGTGCGCGGTTCGGAACCGGCAGCCACGGGGTCATCAGCCTTCTGGAAAAGCAGAATTGAGGTCTTTACGCCCGAGTAGGGCTGGAACATATTGGCCGGAAGGGAAACTACAGCCTCAAGGGTGTTCTCAAACAGGAGTTGGCGCCGCAGCTCTCTATGAGCCTTGGTGGAACCGAACAAAACGCCATCCGGCACAATAACGGCTGCCCGCCCCCCAATTTTGAGTAGATCAAGCATGAGCCAGACAAAGAGCAACTCGCTCCTGTTGGTGACAGGCACGTTGCCTTTGCCACTACGAGGAAAGCGCTGCCGGTTTTCACTGAGATCACCCTCGTCAACACTGCCAGAAAAGGGAGGATTTGCAAGGATGTAGTCGTAGGTGCCGCTTTCCTCGTCCTTGAGCCGCTTGCTGAGTGCGTCGAGTTGGTGAATTTCGGGAATCTCCAAATCGTGCAGGACAAGGTTCATCCAGGCGATGCGGACCATAGTACGGTCGTTATCGTAACCGTGGAACATCTCACTGAAATTGGGGTCGTTGCCTTCGGGCCAGACCGGGAGGACATCATGTGGGGTCCCGTCCCATTCCAGGCGCAATACATCAGGGGCGGTATGTTCTGCTTTCCAATGCAGGAGGCAGTTGAGCAGGAAGCCCCCCGAACCGCAGGCAGGATCGAGGATTTTGACATCGGTTTTCAACGTCGGATCGAGCAACTGCACCATGAAACGGATGACGTGTCGTGGCGTGCGGAACTGGCCATTTTTACCCGACTCCTTCACCTCTTCAAGCAAGTACTCGAAAATGTCGCCCATTATGTCGGAATTGACCGACCGTGTATCGAGCTGGCGGAAAAGATCGTCTATAAGGCTGACAGCGCGCTTCAGTGTATCGGTTTTGTTGGCGTCGAGGATGAAGTAGGCGTCGCTCAGGCGTCCAGAGATACGGCCGAGGGTGGTGTTACCATTTTGCGCGGGACCAACGCGGTCTTCAAGACTGCGGAGCCAGGGGAAGACGGCATCATTGAGCAATCCGAATGAGACGTTTTGCCGGATATAGGACCAGCGGCATTTTTCGTAGTCGGCTGAAATAGACTTGTCCTTCTTGCGTTTTTCCTTTTCCTCTTTAGTCAAGGCATAGATAGACGTTTTTTTAGCCTTGACACGGACGCGGTCGAGGGCTTCCAACTGACGGATGAAAAGCAGGTAAGTTATCTGTTCGATAGCTACAAGCGGGTTTGACAAACCTGAGGACCAGAAGAGCGACCAAAGGTCGTGGACTTTGCGGCGGAGTTGCGGTGAGAGCATGTACGTTCCTTATGCGGCGATGTCGGTGATTAGATCGAAAAGCTCGGAAAGCTCCGATAGTTTAAATAGTTGTTCGGGGTCTCCGATGGTGTTGAATGGCGGCTTACGTAATGCCGCGAGCGAGGAGATCTCAGCCTTTTGCATCACAGCCTTACGCAGCGTCCTGACGAACATGAGCTGGGTGGCAGTCAGTCGAGGATGCTGGCGGACCCATTCGTCAAAAGCTCGGGAGATGGACTCCTCTCGGGACGGCAGCATGACTATATTCAGGATATGACGTAGAAAATCGGCAAGGTTGGCCTTGGGCTGGTGATAGGCTTCGCGCAGGCGTTCTTCGGTCACAAAAAGATCGGGGCCGTTCAGCGCGGCTGCCACGGCTTCAATGTCCTCAGGTGAAAGCTCTTCGCCCCGCTGGAGCCTTTGCAGAGCCGGGTTGTCCCCTGCAAGGTCCTTGACAAGAGCCTCCACTTGGGCGCGATATGATTCTGCAAACGCTCCCTCACCGGTTGGGCCATAGATGATCCAATGACGTCGCTTGATCTGGTCGGGAAGCGTGAGGTGAACGAAGATGCCGGGCGGACGGCGGTTGCGAAACCGCATGAGCGGCGCAAAGGTCTCCTGTAATTGCATAATCCGGGCGCAGGTCAGATTTCCCCAAAAGGCATCGGTCTGAGCCGCTACGAGTGCTTCAAGATGAGGCTGAATCTCCGGGATGCTTGCCGGAAGCAGCGACAAATGTTCCGTGATGCGCTCGCGGAGTTTGGCGATCTCTTCAACATCGGCTTTTAGCTGGGCAAGTGCAAGCTGCTCGGTTTGGTTCTCAAATTGAAGCTCCGCATAGGAACCGGCCACGGAGAAGCGCAACAGCGGCGCAATTATCTGGGAAAGGTGCGCAACGCTTTCGTCGGTCAGATCGAGCCATGGCTCATCATTGGCGGCAAGACGCCGGATTTCATCTGCATGAGGAGTTATATTGATATTGTCCAGAGGCAGGGAACCCATAAGGTCACGAAGCTGTCGGACCGTATAGGTTGCGGACGGGGAGTCCGACCGGCCAACAAGAATCTGGAGCTTTTCCAAACGCAGACGAAACAGGCGGGATGGAAGCGGCTCGGAAACCGCACCGGCACGGCCATCTTTGTTGACCTGAAAATAATCAAAATTGTCCCAGTGGTCAATGACTAGGAAGTCGGCCTTCTTTTGTCCATTTACCGGATCTGTCCAAGTGCGGGTGCCACGACCGATCATCTGCCAGAATTTCACCTTGCTGAAAACGGGCTTGGCAAAGACCAGGTTGCGGATAGAAGGCACGTCGATACCGGTGTCGAGCATGTCCACGGAGATGGCGACACGGGGAAAGTTCTTGTTTTTGAAATCGTCGAGGGTCTTTTCGGCCCGTTCCATGGCGCTGTCAATGACCTTGGCGAGCCCCTTCCGTTGGAGGTCGGGATAGAGACGGTTGAAACTCTTGAAGATTTCAAGGGCGTGATTGTGGGAAACAGCAAAGATGATGGTCTTTGCCGGAAGCGTCCCAACTGCGTCCTTGATGGCATTATCCATGAACTCCCGGACAATGGCGTCATTGGTGCCGGTGTTGGTGACCTTGCGTTCCAGTTCCGACCCCTCGAAACTGAACTGATCGGGATTAACCCCCTGCTCGCGGACCTGTTTACTTACTTCGTCGGGCAGTTCGCCAGGCTTTAATCCTTCGATCTGGAAACCTGTGCGGGCCACATGAACCGGGCGGTAGGGGACAAGGTGTTTGTCTCGCACCGCCTCATCGTAGCCATAGTAGAAAGTTGGGTTGCCATCGGGGCAATCAAACAACTTGAAGGTATTATGATCGAGAAAGTCGGTCGGCGTAGCAGTCAGCCCGAGCAGCAGGGAATCAAAATGATCAAAGATGCCACCGTAGCTTTCTTTTTCGTAGATCGAACGGTGGCTTTCATCGGCGATGATCAAATCGTAATAACCGGGAGAGAGCCGTTGGTAGAGCGACATCATCCCCGGATAGGTGGCAAAGTGAATCTGTGCATCCTTATCAATGGTGCCGCCTTCAATCCAGCAACGTGGAGCGCCGGGCAGGTGTTCCTTAAAAGCCCCAAGCGCCTGCTTCACCAGTTCCCTGCGGTCTGCAAGAAAGAGCACACGCTGGATGCGTTCCTGGCGTTGGAGCAATTCTACCAAGGCCACAGCAACACGGGTTTTGCCGGTGCCGGTGGCGAGCACCATGAGAAAACTCCGCTTGGCTGATTCGATACGCTCGGCGATGGTTTTGACCGCCTCGATTTGATAGGCACGATCAATGATGCCTTCAAGCGGCATGGCCCCCGTGAGCGGTTGACCGAATTTGTCTAGGTGGGCGAGGCGCAGCAGGTCTTCTTCGGTAAAGAAACCACTGACTTTCCGAGGCGGGTAAAGGTTTCGATGCCAAAACCAGATTTCATTGCCGTTGGCTAGAAAAACGAAGGGATCGGTGCCGTGCTTGGCCCGTAGCGTATCGGCGTAGTCGGCTGCCTGGCGTTCCCCTTCGAGCGGATTTCGGCTGGAACGCTTGGCTTCAATAATGGCGAGTGGTCGGTCGAAACGGTCCAAGAGCACATAGTCAGCAAACTGATTTACTGCACGGTAATCGGCCTCCGATTCGTGTAAAGAGGAGGCTGGCGCGACAATAAACTCTTCGATCAACCGCCTGCTGCCTACGGCCCAGCCAGCCCGCCCCAGTTGAAGGTCAATTTTTTCCTGACGTGTCTGGCGTTCAGAGTTCATATGAACAATCCCAATTATACTGGATTGGAACAGATGAGTCTTCATACCAGAATTTGCCTCAAAAAGCCACTGAAACCCTCACCGTTAAAGCATCTTTGACCACTCTTCAAGGCATGTAATTTTCGCTATCATTACATTATCACCCAAGCTGCCCTCATATGCGCCAAGTCCCCATATTGTGCAATCTTCACCGAATTCAACGTCTATATCCTCTCCTGACGTCACTCTTTCCAATATTGGAGTTTTGGCGTTGTGCTCGGCTATTTGAATATATTGAATCTACAATCAGCACTGACAACGCATATAGATAAACGACCGAAGAGTCAACTTGCTGAACACAGTGCGCAGCAATAGGTCAAAATGATACAATTTATTAAATGTTTGGCGCTTTGATGCTTATTACTTCGTGTGATATCAGGATATTCAATAAAATGTCATAAAAATGTTAATTTTTTTAACATTCCATAAATAGTGTTAATTTTTTTAACATACTGATTTATTTGTTGTATTCCTTTTCAACTTATTGTAGAAGCTAAAACAGTATCGCTAAATCAGTCATTTGAGCGATCATTGCTATTTCACTCCATTTTGCGGAATATGCGGAAGAAAATCGTATATAAGCCGCAAATATAAATATCATCCCCGATAAAGCCTAACTCTCCGCGAGGAGGGGGCGGAAAGCCGCGGGTCTTCATTCATTACGAAGATGGCCGAGCTGCCAAAGGATATACCCCTTTGTGCCTCTCGGCCATTTTTGTGCCTTGAGTTTGCATTTCCTGAACCAAACCAAACGATTAAAACAGCAAATTGATGGTTATGCAACCATTTGAATAGTGGACTGAAATCGAGTTTATGCAGGAGGTTTGTTATGCGTCGTATGAAATCGCTGAAAGTCGGTCTTTTCGCCTTGGCATTCATTGTTTTCACGGTTCCCTTTGCTTTCGCGGTCGAGGTCCCTCACGTCATTAACTATCAGGGGACTTTGACCGACAAGAGCGGAACGCCGGTGGCGAATGGTCAATACAAAATCACCTTCAAAATATATTCGTCCCAGACAGGCGGGTCTTCCGTGTGGAATGAAACATGGGGGGATACCGCCGCTACACCGCCCACAAGCTCCGTCGGCGTCACCAATGGTAGTTTTAATGTGATGCTGGGGACATTTAGTCCGCTCTCTTCAACATTCTTTGCCACATATCCCAGAGCTTACCTTGGGGTGACGGTGGGAAGTGATTCGGAAATGCTGCCGCGCCAGATGATCTCCAGCGTCGGCTATGCTTTCGCAGCCGGTAACGGCATCCCCAAAGGCGGCATCATCATGTGGAGCGGAGCGGTTGACCAAGTACCCGATGGATGGGCGCTCTGCAACGGTACGAATGGAACGCCGGATTTACGTGATCGATTTGTCGTGGGAGCCGGGGCCACTTACCCAAAAGGGCAGACAGGCGGAGAAGCAACGCACGTTTTAACAACATCGGAAATGCCGGTTCACACCCATGCCGATTCAGGACACTCGCATGCTGTTACCGATCCAGGGCATCGACATGGAGCATATTCGAGAAATACCGGGACCGGTGGAGATGTGGATACCACCAACACCGGGACGCAACAGTCATATAGCAACGTTTGGCATTCATTCTCTTCGACAACCGGAATCACAATAAACACGGCATATGCAGCCATTCAAAACGCAGGGGGCGGCCAACCTCACAATATTCTCCCACCCTACTATGCCCTGGCTTTCATAATGAAACTATAGGAACCAGCGAGGGACGCAATGAAACGCATGTTCTTTCATTTGTTTGTGTCGATAACATTTTTCACGGTGTCTGTCGCGGTAGCCGTGGCCGCTACGACATTGAACTATGAGTACGACGCCAACGGGAATTTGGTTCGCGGCGAGGGAAAGTATTATGAATACAACGACGCCAATCAACTCGTACGGGTCCGGCATAACGATGCGAGCGGGGCTGTGCTGGCAGAGTACGTTTATGACTATAACGGCCAACGGATCAAGAAAGTGCAAAATGGCGTCACGACCTACTACATCGGCAAACACTACGAAACTCAGATTACCGATGAGAGCCAGACGAACACCAGCTATTATTTCGCCAACGGCGAGCGGGTGGCAAAGAAAGACACGACGGGAAAGCTTTCATATTACCATTCCGATCACTTGGGCGGCACGAATGCCGTAACCGACGCCTCTGGAGGGCTTGTAGAGCGGACAAAGTACTATCCCTTTGGTGAGATACGAGAAGGTGGGAGTGAAAAATATTCTTACACCGGCAAGGAGAAGGATAAGCCGACAGATTGGTATTACTATGAGACTAGGTATTACAATCCGCAAATAAAACATTTTACTCAGGCCGATACGGTAGCACCTAACATTTATCTCCCACAGGAACTTAACCGTTATTCTTATGTAAACAACAATCCACTTAAGTTAATTGATCCATCAGGAAATAAGGGCATTATTTCTTGGTTTCTAGGCATCTGGAACACCTTATTCACTAATTCGACAAACAATGCGCTACAGACCTACCAACACCCAGAAACCCAGTCTTCAATTAAAAATTTAACTTCTAGCAATTTGTTACTGCCACCGCCATCTATACCAACGCACTATATCCATGAGGATATTCAGGACGGGGCTGTTTATGGCGATGGCCAGTGTGTAACATTTGCAAAAGGGATTACTAATATATCTGATAGTTACAGCCAACTAGGATATTCAGAATATGACAACGGCGGTACAACTAAAACTATGGATTATTGGTTGAAACAAAGGGATGCTTATCTATCTGATCATCATAGTATAAACAATGTTGATGAAGGTGATGTACTTGTTATGGACCGGTCTAAAAATGGCAAAGCAGATCATGTAGCTGTTGTAATAAAAGTATCAAATAATGAATTTATTATAAGAGAAAGTAATATAAATATAAAAACAATTAACAATAAAAAAATTGGTAAGGTTAGTACTGAAACAATAGAAAAAATAGATGATAGAATTAAAGGTTACTATAAAGCAAAACTGAAGTAAATATATGCAGCGTAAATAATATGTTAAGTAGGATTATCCTATGACAGTATTTGTTCGTATAGCTATGGCAATATTTATATTTTTCAATGTAATTGATTGTTTTGCCGACGACCTCGACCCGCACTACAAATTTTCCGGTGTCCAAGCCCCCGCCAGCCCCTACAAGAATACTTGGGGGGCTTTCCAGACTGACCTTTTCTCTGGTAGCTTCAGCTACAACTACAAGGTTGAAGTTCCGCCAGGGACAAACGGTCTAGCCCCGAAAATCTCCCTTGGCTATAACAGCCATTCCGCCAAGGGCAAAGCAAGCTGGGTAGGAGCAGGCTGGGAAATCCCGCAGAGCTATATCCAGCGCAATATCCAATACACCCGTAAGGATACCAGCGACGACACCTTTGAACTGTATCTGGACGGCGCCAAGCATGATCTGGTTTTTGTCACCGGCGAGGGGCACTACCATACACGCGTTGAGTCATACCTGAAGGTCGATTGGCATGGGACCGGAGCCCCCAACGATAGGGGCAGTTACTGGACCGTTACATCAAAAGACGGCACCGAATACCGGTTCGGATATAACCCTGATTCGGAAAACATGATTCAGGCGACCGACACGAGTTTCAGCCATTATGTCACCCGCTGGAGCCTGGACCGGGTTAAGGACACTAACGGCAACTGCATTTACTACACCTATGCCGAAAATCCCACCCCCAATGATCGCGGCGCTGTTTACCTGAGCAAGATCGAATACAATAACGACAAGAAGCGCACCATAGAGTTCAAATTGGAAGATTCGGACAAGCCCGACACGTATCTGACCATCGAGCAAGGCTCGGAAATCCGCGAAGCGCGCCGACTCGGTGAAATTCTGGTAAAAGTGAATGGGTCGCTTGCCCGGCGCTATGTGCTCGGCTATGGCCTCAACGAGGCGCAAAATCGCTCACTCCTTACCTCCATAACACAATACGGCGCTGACGGCGTATCCGCCCTTCCGCCGGCGACGTTTTCCTATAAAACTTTGGATAAAGGATTTACCTCCGGTGTAACCTGGGCGGCTCCATCCGATAAATGGGTTCGCAAGAACAATTGGGATAGCAATGACATCGTTACCGACACTTTTGACGTGAATGGTGACGGGCTGCCCGACCTTGTGAATTTCAACGATAGCAACACGACATGGAGTGTTTGGCTCAATACCAAGACTGGTTTCAGCTCGACCGAAACCGTTTGGAACGTACCGGCAAAATGGGCTATCCGCCACTGTAATCTGTTTGATCCCGCCGATAATCAGCCGCCTAACACAAAAAGCTCCCCTATGGACATTGACGGCGATGGTTACGTCGATTTTATATGGGCAAACGATGATACGCAGCTATCAATACAGAAAAACGTAGGAAATGGATTTAACTCTTCCCTGTCATGGGGGCTCCCTTTTGCCGCATACCTTCGGGCCGTGCAGCTACCCGACAATGCCGCTCCGAACGTAGAGCAGGATTTTTTCGATATGAACGGTGATGGCAAACCGGACATTGTCAGAAAAAACAGCGACACAACCTGGCATGTATGGAGAAATACCGGGAGCGGTTTTGCCGACTTCGGTGAGTGGGCCGTGCCTCATCAGAATGCATGGCTTGAGGACTTTACCCGCGGCGACACAACGGCAATGCAGGTGGGGCACTTCGATGTCAATGGCGACGGTCTCCCGGACATTGTTAATCCCAAGCGACCGGCAGATGGTTCCAGCGGCAGTCTATGGCAGGTGTACCTGAATACCGGCAGCGACTTTCTTCCTGCGGAATATTGGGGGACTCACGTTGATTCGGATCTTATCAACGACACCGACTCAACCGGAAACGTGAGGCGGGATTTCATGGATATCAATGGTGACGGTTTGCCGGATATCGTGATGGGGAGCGGACAGGTCCAACTCAACACCGGCCATGGTTTTACCCCGCCGGTTTCTTGGCCTATGCCCATCAGCGACGGCCTGATCCGTGATGCAGAGCACGACACCGGCAATATCCGGCGTGATTTGCTGGATCTTGATGGAGATGGCCTCCCGGATGTGGTTAGCGGGCTGGGATCTAACTGGACGATCTACAGCAACAAGAGTGGCCCCGCAGACTTACTGGAAAAAGTAACCGATACCCTGGGCGGGACGGTACAGGTAGGTTATGCTTCCTCAATTAAATACGACAACACCCGGCTCCCGTTCAACTATTGGGTGGTTAACTCTATCATAACCAACAACGGCGTTGCCGGGCCACATGCCATTACCGCCACGACCGGCTACTCCTATGCCAAAGGCCTCTATGATTTTCCCACACGCGAATTCCGGGGATTCGGCCAAGTAACCGAAACGCGGGCTGACAGCTCCAAGGTAATCCACACGTTTCACCAGGACGAGTCGAGAAAGGGCAAGGAAGCAAGCACCGAGATACGGTCCAGCGCGGGTAAGCCGTTTGCACTGACGGCAAGCACCTGGAGCGACGAGTTCGTGAGTCCGGTATATAAGAGCAGCCTTGCCGCAATGGACCAGTACATCTATGACGGTTTTGCTAACAACCCAAAGCAGTCTCGTAAAGAGTACCAAAATTATGACACTTATGGGAACGCCGGGCTGGAAATCAATTACGGCGACACCTCTGTAACGGGGGATGAGACCTTCACCTATCGGGAGTTTGTCTATAATCCAAGTCTTTGGATCGTGGACCGGTTGAATCACAGCTATGTTTCTGCCACGGTTGGCGGTTCGAAGCTGAGGGAAAGCTGGTTTTATTATGATGGTTCTTCCGCTCTTGATACCCCTCCTGTTATCGGAAACCTAACCAAGGAAGTACATTTTCTCGACGAGCTTCCTAATCCGGTTACGACTTATGAATATGATGGTTATGGGAATCGTACGAAGACCACCGATGCCGAAGAACACGTCACGAGAGTGGCATACGACTCGCTCTTTAACACCTTCCCGGAGAACACTTGGGATGCCAAGGGTTATTTGACGGTAAAGGCCTTCAACCCTGCTAACGGGGAGGTCTTGCAGGAAACAGATCCCAATAACTTCGTCACGAAGTCTGTCTTTGACACCTTCCAACGGAAGATAAAGGAAATAAAACCGTACGACAGCGAGACCTACCCAACCACGTTCCTCCAATACTTTCTCGATGGACCTGCCCCGAAAAGTATCATGGTATCAAAAAGGGAGACTGCGGGAGGCAGCGGGACGCTTGACACAATTCAGTTCGTAGATGGTTTTGGGAGTCTCATTCAGACCAAATCTGAATTCAACAACGGCTTGAACCGGATTGCTGTAGATGTCTTCTATGATGAGATGGGGAGGGTGAAGAATCAGTCCAATCCATACCTTGCCGACAATTCCTTGAACTACAGCACACCCGACACCACAAAGCCAACTGTATCATATACCTATGACACGATGGGCAGACCCACACGGGTAACAAACCCTGATGGGACTACAGTAATCAGACTGTTCGACCACTGGATAGTGGCTGAAACCGATGAGAACGGGCACGACAAGTCCTATGTGTTTGATTCTGGGCAACGGCTCAAACAGGTTGTGGAATACTCAGACGACGCCAATTTTACGACAAACTATCTTTATAGCCCGCTCGGAGAACTGAAGCAGATAAGCGACCACTTGGGAAACAAGACAACAATCAATTATGATACGTTGGGGCGCAAAATCCAGATGAATGACCCCGACCTCGGGGCTTGGAGTTATGGTTACGACAGGGTCGGTAATCTTACCTCCCAAACCGACAATCGCGGCCTCACTACCCGAATCCAGTATGACGAACTGAACCGGAAAGCCTATATCGACTATCCAAACAGCGCGGATATACAGTACAAATACGACCGGGAGTTGAAAGGAACACTTTCCCAGGTAAACGACGGCGCAGGCATTGCCAAATACACCTATGACCAGAGGTTACGCAAGATCCAGGAAGACCGAACCATGGATGCGTTTGCCTGGACTACGAAGTGGGACTACGATTCCCTGGACCGAGTGGCAAGCCAAACCTATCCCGATGGGCAGAAAGTGCTCTTCTACTATAACAACCAGGGAAAGCTAGACAACATCCCAGGTATTATCACAAAGCTTGACTACAATGCGGCTGGACAGACAACCACGAAGAATTATGCAAACGGGAAGGGAACGACCTACGTTTTCAACGATAAAAATCTAAGGCTTTCCTCAATTACAACACCAGCTATACAGGACCTTTCCTACGGCTATGACTTCGTCGGCAATATTTTGAAGATTACCGATGGTGTCGCCGGGAAGGTCGAGCAATTCGGCTACGACGGGCTGGACCGGCTAACGTCGGCTGGCGACAGCGGCTACAGCGCGAGTTACCAGTATAACGCCATTGGAAATATGCTCACCTCTTCCCTGAACAACTCGTCAACAAGCTACAGCTACGGGACTGGAGGGATAAGGCCACATGCCGTGACCGCCATGACCGTACCGCAACCGGTTGTCGAGTCTCTTCTGGTGGCCGAAGTTTCCACCGGAAAAACATACACCACCACCGGCAAGGTGACGCTTGATAACGTCACTGTGGGTAGTCCCACTGATTACATGGCAAGTGAAAATTCTTCATTCACAGGCGCGGCCTGGCAGTCTTACCTAGCAAAACCAGTCTTTACCGTGAGCCAGGGTTATGAAGTAAAAACCATTTACTTCAAGGTAAGGAATGGTAATGGTGAGTCTGCGGTAAAAAGCAGCACTATTGAGTTCCTGGCAGATTCTAATGGAGACGGCATTCCTGATAAGCTTGATAAGGATAATGACGGCATCCCGGATAAATGGGAAACGGCCCATGGAATAGACCAGAGTGTTGCTGGGCACGCATTGCTTGATACCGATCACGACGGGATGAGCAATCTCCAGGAATATCTCAACGGTACAAACCCAAACAGTGCTGACTCAGACAATGATGGACTGAATGATTACGCCGAAATTTACGTTACCAAAAGTGATCCCAATACCATCGATACATTCCAGCCACCTGCCAGCGAGAACTACTCAATCCGAAGCGGGAATTTCAATGCCGGTGCCGATATAAGGACAGGAACGATCAACTTGGTTGCCGATAGGGTCGGTCATCAGTTTTTCAGTGCGACTTTGGTTAGTAATGCAAACATTGTCGTCAGCCCGTTGAGCGTCGATTTCGGCACCGTTGCTAATGGTTATCGAATGGAGCAAATAACCGTTCATAATTTGGGGGAAAATTCGGTATCGGTCACTGGCGCTACCGTGAAGGGTGAAAACAGTTCGTATTTTACTCTCACAAACGATCAGTGTTCAAATAAGTCGGTTCCCCCATCAGGAGTCTGCACGGTTGATATCAAGTTCGTTCCGGGATCAAGCGGAGCAAAAGGTGCATACCTGGAGATACAGACAGACGACTCGCAAACAGCCAGCTTTAAAGTTAGTTTGGCCGGTATTGCGCTCGATCAAACAGCGCCTGTTGGTTCGATAATTATAAACAATGGTATTTCGTACACCGCCTCGCCGACAGTCACATTGACACTCCAAGCCAGCGATCCCAGTGGTATATCCCAGATGTGCATCAGCAATACAAATGATTGCAGCACATGGGAACCATTTGTTTTGACACGAGCATGGGGGCTGTCAAATGGGGATGGGAATAAGATCGTCTACGCAGCATTCATGGATGTTTTTGGCAATGAATCAGTTCGTTACAGCTCATCGATTATTCTGGACACGACTCCGCCGGTAACAACTGCCGTGCCCGCAGGCGGAGTCTATAATTCGACGCAAAAGGTAACATTGAAGGCAAACGAGCTTGCAACGATCTATTACACGACTAACGGTAGCCCCCCAACAACAGCTTCTGCCCAATATTCCGCACCAATTCAGATTGGTGCCACGGCCATCCTGAGGTTCTTTGCCAGGGATGTGTTGGGAAATAGTGAAGCGCCAAAAACGGCGAACTTTACTATCGATAAAGTTGCCCCCTCACTGGTGCTTTCAACCCTTTCAAATGATGCTTTCACCAACAATGCCATCATGAATATATCAGGTTCGGTTTCAGACGAAAACGGGATTAAAGAACTGACCATAAACGGTTCGACCGTAAATATTGCCGAGGATGGGACATTCAGCCAAGCATTGCCCCTTAAACTCGGTGACAATGCCATTACCGTCGTTGCCAGTGACCTTGTTGGCAACCAGAGCACCGACACGAGAAACATAATCCTCAACCGGACCGTTCCGGGTATCGTTATCACCGTTCCGGCTGACAACAGCAGAGCCAATAGCCCGGTTGCCTATGTTGCGGGAACTCTGGCCAAGGACGTTGTCGCCAATTTAACAGTGAACGGTGGTTCATCTCAATCTGTCTCAATTACCGACAACAACTTCTCAGCAACCGTGAACCTTGTTCCCGGAATCGACACGATTGAGCTGACCGCTACCGATTTGAATGGGAAACAGACCAAAGCAAAAAGGACCGTAACCCACGACAACCAGACTCCCACGCTTGCTGTAACTGATCCCGGTCAGGATATTGTGACCAGTCTGAATAGTGTCACCATTAGGGGTGCTGTTTCTGATGCTTTGACTGCCATAACAATATCTATTTCAAATGATTCAGAAATATTTACACCAGCTATTGCTAATGGGATTTTTGAGCAGGTATTAACCTTCAAAGACGAGAAGACCTACCAGATAACCGTTAAGGCTACTGACGAGGCAGGCAATTCAAGCGCGGTAATGAGGAATATTATTTATAGAAAATTGGGAGACTCCGACGGTAGCGGTGATATCGGTATTACAGACGCCCTGAAAGCCCTGAAATTTGTTGTAGGCGTTGAGCAGCCGTCTGACCTTGAAAAGGCCCGCTGTGACGTCGCTCCCCTTGGCCTCGATGGAAAACCAAATCCAGACGGAGTGATCGACGTAGGTGACGTAGTGCTCATTTTACGCAAGATTGTTGGGCTGGTGAACTGGTAGCAGGGCGTGCGAGCCAATACGCTTACGTCGAGTTGGAGATAAAATACATGAATAAACTGATTGTATGTAAATTTTTCTATTACTCTTTAGCAGTGTTCAGTTTGGCTGGGTGTGGAGGAGGCGGTGGAAGCGGCGGAGGTTCAGCTGTCCAACAGCCAACAACAGCAGTCTTGAGGCTAAGTACACAAGGCACTTTATCCTCAAACACCTCCATTGCGGGTATTGGTATAACGGTCAATCTGCCGCAAGGGGTCACCGTCGAGACGGATGCTGGCGGAGTTGTCAGTAATACAGTTGCGATCCCTTCCGGAGTAGCCGCGCAGTCTATTATTACCCCGCCAATATATACACCTGCAACATCCGAAGCTCCAGGAAAACTAAATTTTGTTCTGGCGAGTAAGTTGTCAAGCGGCTTTGGAACTGGTGAGTTTATAACGGTTAACTGTGACATTTCAACAGGTGCCATTCCAAAGGCCGCAGATTTTGGATTGACCTACTTCAAGCCTGTGGATCTCTACGGTGCCGCCATCTCAGGGGTGAGTGTAACGTTTGTTGCGGACATAAAATAGAAGGGGCTGGCAAACCTGTGTCGGCGGTGCGGGTGCCACCAATGACATTCTTGTATTCCTGAAACTACGTTGAAGGTGGGTCAATCCAAGCTCCAACACGGGACCATATTTCGGTGCCTATCAACAAAAGACTCAATTGACCGAATACTTCAACGACCTCCCGAGGCACGAATAATTGACCTCCCGCGTCACCATCCGGGATATCTTCCCGGTTGTCATGTTGATCCTTCTGACAAATATGACCACCTTGTTGTTGCTCAGGTAGTTGTAGGTTCCCACTATCGCCTCGGACTGGAAATACTCATCCTTCTTAATCTCGTTCACGTTGCGCGTCAGCACCACCAGCCCGCTTTCCGACAGTTTGAAGTATTTGGCGAACTCGGCCTGGATGATTTTGTAGCAACAGGTCTTATTGAGGCTGGCCCGCATCAGTTCCCCCATCAAGAGGCCGGGCTGGTTCGGTATGAAGGTTTGGAGATCGGCAAAGTCGGTGACGAGCACGGTCAGGCGATTAGCTTCGTCGTTCGGTGCGCTGGCCGGTATGGCCGCTTTGCCGTCTGAGGTCCGTGCCGCGCACTCGGCACAGGTATCCACGCACAGTTCGGCGGCGATATCCTGGAACAGCGCTTTCAGGTCGGTGGCATCGAGCAGTACCGGCAGCGTCTTATTGTAACAGGCCCCATAGGCTTCGGGGTGATAGGAGTTGTAGGTTGCACAGCCGGTCAAGGCCTGGGTGATAGCGATACCAGCCACAGCCACAAGGAATCGTCGGATCATGAGAGGCGGCCTTTCCGTACCAGTTTCATTGTATGTCCGTCCCATTTGGTAGGATTGGCGTATCACCGACAATCTTCATGGGCTTGCGGTTCTCTTCGCTGAACAGCAATGAGTCGGTAAACCAGTTGACCGGCATATGCACCTGTGCCGACGAAGCCACCAGTCCGCTGTCGATGTCGATGATCCGGGCGTTGACGATAACGTGATCTTCCGCCACGGAATAGGTGCCGGTCACAATCCCGCCGATCTTGTACATATCCCGGAGCTTCTTGATATCGCGGCTCAATGAGAACTCGCCGGTTTCGTTGATGACCACATCCTTGGTCAGCCGGACCTCGAAAACCTTCCATTTACGCACTTGTAGTTCATGTATCAGGTTCTCAGCCACCAGCCGGCCAAACGGGGTTGTTTCCGAGAGTTTATTGAGGTTGGTGAAGCTGGTGACGATGAAGGTGTTTTCCAGGCTCTTGCGGTCCACGTTCCGTTCGATCTGATCCGCCAAGAAGATCATTTGCGCGTTGAAGCGGCCCGCCGTTGTTTGACTCGGCGCCACCTTGAGCTGCTCGTTCATGACATACCGCTCATGGGGCTCGATCATGGCAACATCGGCACAGCCGCCAAGTAGGGTCACAGCGGCAATCACGGTGGCAGATACTCTCATTGCCGGTTGCCAGCTAATCATGTGCCACCCCCTTGGCCGTCTCCTGGGGCATGACGATATTGCCGCCCGCCGGGAGTGTTACCAAGTAGCCATCGGCCCCGGTCAGAACGACAGTTTCCTTACTCCGTGAGGATACCGGATAATCGTAGTCGTACCCTCCACAGCCATGCCTGGGCCACTGCCGGTCATTGGCATTGCACCAGGAATCCCAAGTCACGTCATATGCGCTTTGGAAACAGAAGGTATCGCTGGCGCATGGGGTGAAAACCTTTCGCTGGACGTGATTCTCCATGACTATCGGCGGCGTTGCGCAGCCCGAGACAGCCACCAGCAGGAATATGAGGTACAGCAGTCTTTTCATGGAATCCTCCTTGTCGGGAACAAAACTCAGCCAATTGGCAAAATCATCGAAATAATTTCATATATAGACTATGTTGTCAAATAATAAAGCCAATCGCCTATTACCTTATTAAGGATTTCGCTTATGTTCTGAACACATGAGACAAGAAGATTTTTTGATAGCCTTGGGGAGTGCGATACGTGCCCGGCGGAAGAAACGGGGCCTGTCGCAAGAGAAGCTGGCCGAACTCGCGGAACTGCATCCTACCTACATCAGCGAGATCGAGCGCGGCTGCGTCAATGCCTCGATCTACAGCATTTTCCTGATCGCCAACGTGTTAGAAATGGAATTGGCCGACTTGATGAATCTTTCTGCGGCGTCCATCAATCGCCAACTGGAGAATGAACTTGCCGAGATTTCAGGCACAATCAGAGGGTTGGACGAGAGCAAACAAAAGATAGTGCTGAACGGACTGAAAGGGATGCTGAGCGGCCTCTAAGGTTCGTCAGGTCTGTATTGACCGGCTGAGTGCAATGCCCGCTCCACTATTGTCGAGCACCAAGCGTATGGCAACGAGCTGGCGTAACGTTCCTTGATGTAATCGTATAAATCGGAAATAACCCCCGCCGATAGCTCGCCTTTGCTTATGACCATACCCATGAACTCATCCAAGCTGGTTCCTGCCCCAGTTTCACAGAACCGATAGATTCCGTTGGCAATGGTCTTCCCGTCACCGTTACCCGATAGTTCCTTTACCAGCGACTCAATCTGTTCGCGAAACACCAAAATACGCTGCGTGTCTGGCTGGCACCACCCTTTCAGGCTCAGCACTTCATGGTCGAACAATCGTGATTCCTGGCCCGCTTTTCGGCGGCAATATTCATCGACGACATCATGCGCCGGCTGGCATCGGGTTCCCGCCCAGACTACGAAAGCACCTTCCGTATGAGTTGCCGGAACTACCTCTTGGAAGGCATATTTGAGATTCCCCCGCTGCACGTCGTTGCGTGTGCAGCCATGCAGACGACCCTGCTCTTCAAGTGACGATTCCAGCCCTGCCAATAACGCATTTCGATTGAACTCATGCATTGCCACCCTCCCCCACAACGTCAAAACGAATTATTCTCATTTGTCATCAAAGCAAAACGACATCGATGGCCGCACGATGTGGTGTGTTCGCTTGACTCTGTCACAGATATCAATCCAGCCAGGAATCGTGCAGCCACTCACCCTTAGCGTCGCCATGAGGTTCACCACAATATTATCCCCTAGGTGGTCGTCAAAAATGGGGACAAACCAAGTAATGTCATCATCAAATCGAGTATGCAGATAGTGGCAAATGGAATCAAAATCATCCATGCACAGACTAGATGGCCCGTTGAGATTGCACAACACGTCATCTATTTCCGATAGGTTAATCCCCTGGTCTGTTAGGCTGGCCACCGCCTGTTCTGTCGCAATAATTGGCCTGTTACCGCTATGTGCGCTGCCGGTGCCGAACCTTGTGAGTTTTCCGCAAAGGAGATCCAGCACGTCAACAAGGTCAATCCCAACACATGACGGGCGGATTATCACGTCAGCAATCGCGCGGATTACCGGAGGGAGTAGATAGCCCAGCGCTTGGGGATCACGATTATCGCACGATAGGGTTGTACTGGAGGTATCCAGGGATGAAGCACCTAAGACAATTACCCCGTCCACAGAGGCCTTTGGAACATTACCAGTAACACCCGCCTTAGTGGCCTCTGGGGCATCCCGCAGCACCAAGAACGTTCGGATACTGTCCTCGAATATTGCACCACAGATTCGCCCCAGCAAAATGTCATCGTTTTCATCGAGTCCGGCCAAGACAAAGACGATATCAGCATCACCAAGGGTGCTGAGCAGCGGAGCAATGTCGCACTTGCCGCTATCTCCGTACGAATCGATAGTGACAAATGAAAGGTGCTCCGAAGTGTTTCCCCCGCCAGGAGCCCCACACAGGGCTTCGACTCGGAAAACAACACTTCCAATATGATCGGCTGATGGCGGCTTGGTTTTCTCGATTCCGATGGCGTAAATACCGGGTTGCATTTCTGAATGCTCTATCATAATAAATCCTTTCCAGGCTGCATGGCCGTGGCCGATATAGTTACGGCGGTCTGGCCGTTCAGAGTAGGCGATTTGTTTTCGTCCTCAAGCTTCTGAACCTCGTCATCGTGAGGGGTCTTCTGTGCAATCGGGAAGGCAATCTTAACAATCCTGTCCGGGACCATGGGTAATGGTCGAAATCATCCTCGCAATCCACCAACAGCGACTTGCTCAACGGCGCCAGCATGTGCCCGTATTCGGAGTACGCAGGTGGATATCATTATCGCACATGCACACGACATACTGCGTCGCGCGAAAAAATCCTTACTGCATTTGAATTTGAACAAACAACCTCCTGAATGTACTGGAAATATGTGATTTATCCTTGTAATATGCGCCGAGGCTGGAAATACACGCAACGGGGATGTACATGACCAAAGCCGATATCGCAGAGCGGATTCATTCCGCAACCGGGTATTCAAAGAAAGAATCTGTCGAGATGATGGAATCCTTATTCTCCATCATGAAAAACACCCTCGAATCGGGAGAGACGCTGAAGATTTCAGGTTTTGGCAGCTTTATTGTCAAACAGAAGATGGATCGCCGTGGCCGCAACCCGCAAACTGGCGAAACAATCACCATTGAGGCCAGACGTGTATTGACGTTCAAACCGAGCACCGTTTTAAAGCAAGCGATCAATAAATAAGCATTACTCTATCAAAGCTATCGGAGGAAAATCATGGCTCATCAAGTATCTTTGAACTTAAACGAAAAAATGGTGCTGCATAAAGATGTAGAGATTGAAGTAAAGCAAGATGGTTCAAAGCTAGGGACGCTGCTAATCAGCAAAGGTAATATTGAATGGCTCCCGGCTGGAAACTCCGTCAAAAAGCATCGGCTCACGTGGAAAAAATTTGCTGAGTTAATGGAAGAACAGGGAAAACCGGCCAAAGTTAAGAAATAAATGCGGCCGGATTACTGATAGTTAACTCAGGATAGATAATGCCGCCTATCAGGCAAATTTACCAGATGAAGATTACCCTGAAGAACATCGAGCCTCCGATTTGGAGAAGGATTCAGACACCCTCTTCCGCAACTTTTGGGATTTCCATAGCTATATTCAGGATGCCTTCGGGAGGACGAACAGCCATATGCACCAATTCATCTACACCGACGATTTGCCCACACCACTTTCCATTGCCGCTTGATTGCCCGTGGTAATGACATTTGCCCCAATTCCAAGGGCGTATTTGGTTACTTTGTTTGTTGATAAATTTGCCCGCAACACGGCAAATGTTGCCCCTTTTTCAAGAATGCTGCACTATACACAGGAAAGGAGAATCACACCCAAAACTCGGTGTTAACCGGCCTGAGTACGGCTCAGAATGGCACAAAAGAACCATCAAACAGCCCATGTTTTCACGCAACTTGTTTTTATACATAACCAAAACAGTTAACCACATCTCAGTTACTACATTAACCAGAATAGCCTCACAACTGTCATATCAACGTTGACCTTAGTCTGAATTGATTACTTTAGTAAATGGCTATACGAGTTATTGTTAATTGATATTACACTATACCTGTAGTGTTATTGATAGTATATTGTTATATATATAATTTATTTATACTTATGATAAGCTTTTAGTCAAATAACAATATTTTGATAACACTACATATCATCCTTTACATCTAAATCAATGTATGTTTTCGTCTTTTTTAATCTGTATCCGCTTTTTTCTGCAAATATTTTGAATATATCCTCCAGTGCGTGTTCAACAGAGAGACGCTCTACCATGTTTTTGACCATGGTAGCTGTACGCCTAATCTTCTTGTCAAATGTGATCCTATTAGATGTTCCTCTTGTACTCCGTCTTCTTTCTACGATTTGCTTAAAGGTAATTTTCTTAGTGTCTGATCCAAGAAATTGCCTCCATGAATGCTGTCGAACATATTGATCAGGATCTCTAGTTTTTTTCGTCTTAGAGGTTATAAAGTCGATGCAACTAACCAAGAGCTTAAGGCTCCTATCGTTGAATTTACGTGGTTTCTTATCATCATATGAGTCAAGCAAGTACAGTATCTTATCTATGTTTTTGATCTTAATTTCAATTCGTACATGGCCAGTATCGCGGACATAAATTGTTCCATAGTTGGTAGTTGACGTTGCTTTTGCTAATCGGATTGCATCAAAGTCCTTTTCTTCACGCAGAATCTTCGGCCTGTTTCCAAAAAGGCTACCGGCACAATACTTTTTTCTATCTTCACACCAACAAATTATCTTATCTATCGACAAGTAGTTATCATCGTCAACATAAGCTACATCAAGCTGTTTTGGCGTCCATTGGTACTTGGCAAGCCATGCCAGAAGTTTTGACAATCGGAAGTCGGGTGAGTTATCAAAAAATGAGCCCTTAAGATTAACAATCGTCATGGAATCGGGTTTTCTATCTTTGAATTGGATGTACACACTCTCCTTAGCATCCTCATTCGGAAATTTGTAGCGTTTTTCTAGATACTTACCACCTTCATGTTCTTTGATGGTGGTAAAGGCATCAAATTTGAGCCCAAGATAACAGTCACAGAGAGTTATAATATCTTGTTTACCCATCCCATGGATGACCATATTAAGTCCGTGAATCTCGATAAACATGTCTGTTTCTCCTATATTTTGGTTGTATGCTAAATTATTTTTACTTGAAGATATCGCTCGCGATGACGGCAATGTGGGGGTGACTCTCAAGCGTCACCTGACAAGGCGGCAAAGTCTGATTCTACTCAATCAATTCGTAAATTCGTAGATTCGTACACATGTGGACAACACCACTATCATGCCGTGTGCTGCCTCTCGCTAGCGTCAGGACTACGAAATTAGGTGCACGATGGTTATTTTGTGGCCATCCTTCTTGACCACTTCAATTCGCAGAATTCCTCGCTCAGCCATCCCATCGAGAACACGCTTGATCTCCATTGCCTCGACATTCTTTTTGAAAACATCACGGCTGATCTCAGTTTTTGTCATTCGGTGTTCAGGGGCATTACGCAATGCCTGGAGAATCTTCTCGTGATGGACACCTGCTGCATCTTCGCTGAAGAGAGTCATGGCTGTTTGCTGAGCATAGGTAACGAGTGCCAGTGCTGCTTTCAGTTCAGATACAGAGATATTTTTTTTGTTCATTGCAAGGGCATAGATCAGTGCCAAGCGTATGGTATGGGTTTCGGTACGGCTAGTAATCGCTCCAAAAGCGCCTGGATGTTCGCCAGAAAGGCTACGGTAAACTTCCTGCCAGTAGTCCTTTGCCTCTTTGGTAAGCCGTACCACCCTCAATTTCCTTGCCTCTTTGACGCACTTGGCAATGATTCGCCGATATTTCTCCATCTCTTCCTTGGGAATCGGTTTGGGCAACGCTACCAGCTTCTGTCGTTGAGCATGAATCCAGAGGAAGCGATTGGCGAACCCGTTAAACATCTGGACTTGGCTCATAAGTCTTAACTCCGCCCTAGTGATATGCCCAAGAATCACCACATGGGCCTTTGTCGCCTTTATCCGGCTGGTCTTTGTCATTGGTTCGGCATTGCCATCGTCATAGAACCCCCTGATAATCGCCGAAAGGGTACTACCATCTCGGCGAGTACTGGAAAGTGCTGGTTGAAACTCCTCTTCGTGAAAGAAAAGCCGCTTGTCTGTGACACCGGGATCAATGATAATTTCTTCACCAGTCTTTTTATCAATACCGAACGTCGCGTCCCTGACCGCATAGATAAGCCCTTCACCTGTTGAAAGCGGGCCTGGCGAATATCGAGCTGCCCCTTCAAGTCCTGTAAACAGCTTCATGACCGGCTTGGAAGAAGTCCCTTTCCGTGCCCTGGAACTGTCACCCACAATAACCCCAAAAGTTCGCGCCCACTGCTTTGCATCTCCGATCAAGACGTATGGTCCCTCGCATTCTGCGGCAAAACGCAAAAGTAACGTAATCAGGACAGCTGCCGGATGTGCTTCGGAATCCCGGCAAGCCAGGGCAACAAAATTGCCAATCCAACCGGGCAGAGCTTCTGATGACAATTCAATACATTGAGTTCCTGAATTACTCACGCTGCAGGAGATTGAATGATTATGTGTCGTTTGGGTTGTCACAGTAGTGTCTCCTTTCTGTTGGCTCTGAGAATTTTTCATTTCGACTCCTCCCCATTTACGAGCTTCATAATTGAGGACAATTTCCATGCCGTAGTTCGTGGCCCCAGATGTACTGGTGCAGGATAGCGGCCTGATCGAACCCCCTCCCACCAGCTAGATTTTCCAACTGGGATGTAATGAAGAACTTCTTTCAAACGAACTAAACGGTCTGCATCCATATATCTTTCCTCCCGAGTTCAGATAGCTAACCTTACCATGACACCACCACAAACCGTCAAGCTAACTTATTGTTATAATTCGTTATTTTAAACATTCAGCTGTCATTTTTTCTTACAGCTGAATGTGTGATATATTTTTAACAAAAAGGGGCGACAAAAATGTCGCCCCTTGCAAAGGAATAAATCTATATGTGTGAAAGACTTCTATTTGCCAGTTAAGGCCACTTCCACGCCTCTACAGGTAATACTTGAATATGGCTTTTGGTTTTCATCTTTAGGAGAAATAAAGTTCACAATATTTGCTGTTAATCCTCTGCAATGAGCTTTGCCTTTTTGTGCAGCGGATTTTGCATGTCTTTGCAACAGACCATATATAATACAACACAAAACATGAGTAAGTATTTTAGTTGGCTTTCTTGATTCCATTCCAGACATTATCAATTTAGCCTTGTTCACTGCTATTTTTGTGTCGTACTCTGGCATATTACCTAATACCATTATAGTTATAGCAAATTGTGCTCTTGATATTTCAATTTTAAGTGTATTTGTTAACACTCTATTATCGTATATTATGTTAGAAACATACCTTGATAACGTATCATTTAGATCATTTGCCTTCACATAGTCCTTAAACATGTTTATTTCTTTCTCTAACTCCATATTCAGGGAGTAAGGTTCAGGGAAGCACAAGGGGTATTTTTTGTCTAAATCAGTATATTTTTGATTTTCTATTAGTATTAATGGCTCAAATAAACCTTTTGTTTTATATAGTTGAACAAATAATATGTTTGAATCTGGTCTGCTTGATAAATAACTGAAAAATTCTTTGCCTTTTGAGAAGTATTTTATTGCAGTTGAAACATCATCTTCAGACACATTTGGACTATCGATAAAAGCCTTTTCCCAAGCCATTGCATAAAACATTGGGTTAGGTTTAACATATATGATATTACGTAATATATTCGATAAGTTGGTGTCTATATTTTTGTTCTTATGCTTGTAACCATATTTTTTCTCTAATGGCGTTAACTGCCGAGATAGTTGTAAAATTGCTCTTTTATATTCTTTATCACTCATATCATACCATGTAAATATTGTTTATTGAACAATAACAGATAGTTATAACATTGATTTTAGGGAATCGAGATAATCTGCCCACGCCTGCATCATCTTCTTACGTTCAACAAGATGAGCCGTTCGGTTATAGGCCCTTCCGTTGGGGTCTTTGACAGCATGAGCTAGCTGGTGTTCTATATAATCGGGGCGAACATGCAAAACTTCATCAAGTATCGTTCGGGCTAAGGCTCTGAAACCATGACCGCTCATTTCGTCCTTCTCAAATCCCATACGCCTGAGTGCTGAAAGTATCGCATTATCACTCATGGGGCGAAGTGGTGATCGAGGGGACGGGAAAAGATACTCGGAATGCCCTGTCAGCGGATAAAGTTCTTTCAGGATTGCTATCGCCTGGGAGGCCAAGGGAACAATATGAGGAATCTTCATCTTCATCTTGTCACCGGGAATCCTCCATTCAGCTACATCAAAATCAATTTCTGACCATTCCGCTTTACGGAGCTCACCAGGACGGACAAAAAGGAGTGGGGCAAGCTTCAATGCGCATTTGACTGGAAATGTTCCCTGATAGTCATCAATTGCCCTTAGAAGCGGTGCAACATCATTCGGATCAGTAAGTGCTGCGCGATGCCCTTTTTTGTATGGTGGCAATGCCCCGATCAAATCCGAAGCACAATCTCTTTCAGCCCTTCCTGTGGCGACAGCATACCTCAACACCTGGCTACACGCCGAACGGGTCCTGTGAGCCGTTTCCAGAGCGCCACGACCTTCAATTCTACGTAGTACCGTAAGCAGTTCCGGGGCCTTCAAATCATTTACGGCAATCTTCCCTATCCACGGGAAGACATCACGCTCGAAATTCGCCAGCATCTTGTCACGGTAACTGTCAGACTTGTTCAAAAGAAATTTGCCATGCCACTCACGGGCAACTACCTCGAAGCTATTCTCATCGTTTGCTTCAATCGACGATTTTTTAGCCTTCTTCACTTCCCCAGGATCAATTCCATTGGCAACCTGCTTTCGTGCATCCTCACGCCGCTGGCGGGCATCAGCAAGAGAAATCTCGGGGTAGGCCCCAAGTGCAAGTAACTTTTCCTTACCGAGAAGGCTATATTTCAATCTCCAGAGCTTTCCGCCGGTGGGAGTAATCAGTAGATAGAGTCCTCCACCGTCAAAAAGAGTGACCTGTTTCGCTTGCGGTTTCGCATTACGAACCTGCAACTCCGAAAGTGGCGCAATCCTTTTAGGCATGCGATTTCCCCCTTTTTCGGTATACGGGTTTCGGTATCGGTATATTTACACCTTCAGTATATACCGAAAGTCTTTGGATTTGAGTATACTTGGATGGATGATTTTGGACAACAGGAAAAGAAAAAGCCCCGGATTTCCGAGGCTTTTGTACTTGTCCGGACTGTGCCGGACTTTGAAATGGTCGGTGCGACTGGATTCGAACCAGCGACCACTAGACCCCCAGTCTAGTGCGCTACCAGGCTGCGCTACGCACCGATATGCTACATCTGCTTCCGCAAGAGCAAAAGCTCATCCCTGATGTCCCGTAACAGCAAGAGATGCTTCTCCGTGGGGGCTGCCGGGGGTTGTTCATCTTCAGAGATGACCTTACCCTTGGGGGTTATCCGTTTTTTTACACCTTCAATGGTAAATTTCTCGTCGTAGAGCAACCGACGTACCAGAAGGATTAAATCTACTTCCCGCTTGGAATATAGCCGTTGCCCTGTTGTACTCTTTTCCGGCTTTAGAAACGTGAACTCAGTCTCCCAGAAGCGAAGAACCGATGTCCTGACGCCCACCATTTGAGCAACCTCGCCGATCTTGTAGTACAGTTTGTCGGGGAAGGTGGTGCCCATGGTGATATACGCTTATTTGCCCTCTTTCGTTGCAGAGTTGATAGCGTTTTTGAGAACCTGACTCGGCTTGAAGGTAAGGATGCGCCGAGCGTTGATGGTTATGGTCTCGCCTGTCTGGGGATTACGCCCCCTCCGGTCAGCTTTCCGCTTGACAACGAAATTGCCGAAACCTGCTATCTTGATCTTTTCGCCATCCTCCAAAGTACTCTTCAGGATACTGAAAACGGTTTCGACCATTTCAGCGGATTCCTTTTTCGAGAAGCCAATCTTCTGGTGAATTCTTTCTACGATGTCGGCTTTGGTCATAACAACCTCAATCTGCTCAAGTTCTACAGCGTGTTAACAAAGGGCAATTTTTATAACATAGGGGACCGCATTACGCAACAGGTTTTTATCTTATTGATACTTTTACCTTATTCACAAGGGTGTCGACAATCTTTCCGTGCAGTTTTCCGATCTCGTCATCCGTGAGGGTACGTTCATATGAGCGGTACCGGATACGGATGGCGACGCTTTTGCACCCCTCCGGGATTCCATTGCCGAGATACAGATCAAAAATATCAATTTTTTCAACCTCTTTGGCCTTGACACCATGGATGCACTCGATGATTTTTTCCACCGGCAGTTCCACAGGGGCCAACATGGCGATGTCCCGGGTGCTGTCGGGAAAACGGGATGGAGCCGAGATGGTCCGCTTCTGACGTGTAAGGATCAGCACCTTTTCAAAATCGAGTTCAAAACAATAGACAGGCTTGTCCAAGCCAAAATTTTCCTGAACCGTAGGGTGCAACTCCCCGACTGAACCGATCCGCTCCCTGCCTGCCATAATACTGCAAGATTTGCCGGGATGATAGAACGGGTCAGGTGTATCGGCCACCCATTTCACATTGCCGACACCCAACAGGTCGAGCAGGTTTTCCATGATCCCTTTGGCATCATAAAAATCAACCGGCTCATTGGTGCGGCTCCACCCCAGTCCGTCGCGGGAGCCGGTCAGGGCTCCCACCACATACAGCGGTTCACGCGGCATATCATCCCCCTGGCTGGGTAGATACACACGGCGCATCTCAAAGAGTTTCAGATCGAGAGAGCGGAAGCTGACATTGCGGGCGACCGTTTCAAGAACCCCGGGCAAGAGGGTGGTCCTCATGACCGACTGCTCGTCCACCAGTGGATTAGCCAGACGGATCGTGCTGCGGCGTGGATCATCCGCGGCGAGTAGCAGCTTATCGGCAGCCCCCGGTGCAGTGAAGCTGAAGTTGATAATCTCGTTCATGCCGTGTTCGACAAGGGCATCCCTGACGCTTTTCTCCATCTGCTGGTGTCGTGTCGGACGATCCGACACCACCTGCGCCCTTGGCAGAGTCGCGGGAATCCGGTCGAATCCGTTCATGCGGGCGATCTCCTCGACCAGGTCGACCTCGCGTTCGATGTCGATCCGGTAGCTGGGCGGCGTTACCGTCAGTGCCCCTGTGGAGAGTTTCCCAACCGCGCATTCGAGCCGTTCAAGGATGGCAATGATCTCTTCGTGAGGCAACTCTATCCCGATCAAGGCGTTAGCTCGTTCCGGACGAAACGGAATTGCTGCCGGCTCACGTTTGCCGGGATAGACATCCAGGCACCCCTTGGCCACACGTCCACCAGCCAACTCTCCGATCAATGCCGCTGCACGGTCAAGCGCACGCGTCACGCCACCGATATCCACACCTCGCTCGAAACGGTGTGAGGATTCGGTGTGCAGGCCAAGCCTCTTGCTGGTCTTACGGATGGCTGACGGAAGAAACCAGGCGCTTTCCAAAAGGATATTCGTGGTGGTATCCGCAATTTCTGAGTTTTCGCCACCCATGATGCCGGCCAGGGCAACCGGACGCTCGGCGTCACAGATGACCAAGTCATCCCCAGAGAGGATACGCTGCTGACTGTCAAGGGTCGTGAACAGTTCTCCGTCGCCGGCACGGCGCACAACAATCCGCTGTCGGGCGAGGCGGTCGCAATCAAAGGCATGCAGGGGCTGTCCCAGTTCCATCATCACCAGGTTGGTGACGTCCACAACGTTATTGATCGACCGTACGCCAATGGCATTAAGCCGTTTCACCAGCCATTCCGGGGATGGCGCTATGCGGCAACCACCCAGGTAGCGCGCGGCATAGCGGGGGCAGTATTCGGCGTCTTCGATCGTCACACTGATGCTCTTATCCACGGGTTCAACCGCCTCGTTAAGGGCGATCTCGGGACAACGGACCTTTTTGCCCAGCTTGGCGGCGATTTCGCGGGCAACGCCCACGACGCTGAGGCAATCGGCGCGGTTGGGGGTCAGACCGATCTCAAACAGGGTGTCCTTCAGACCCAGGGCGGCAAAAACCGGTGTACCGAGTGTGAGGCCCGCATTCAGAACCATGATACCGGCGCTTTCCGCGGCCAGACCCAACTCCTTTTCTGAACAGAGCATGCCGCAGGACTCTTCGCCACGGATCTTGGAGCGCTTGATTTTAAAATCGCCGGGGAGCGTTGCCCCGATCTTGGCCAAAGCGACCGTATCGCCCTGCTTGAAGTTCTGGGCGCCGCATACCACGTCCAGAACCTCGGTGCCGTTGTTCACCCGGCACAAGGAGAGCTTGTCCGCGTTGGGGTGCTGTCGTTTTTCCTCGACCACGGCCACCACCACATCATCCATCCCCTCGCCAAGCTTCTCCATCCTCTCCACCTCGAGCCCGAGCATGGTGAGCAGGTCGGCCAATTGGTCGGGTGTGAGGTCAAAATCAACGAATTCCTTGAGCCAGTTATAGGTAACGTTCATATCAGGACACCATAAATTGTTCGGATTCAATAGCTATTCGGCACGATAGACAGATGCATACACGCTCGACAGCAGGACGCAGGAAGAACTATGTCAAAACTGCCGCAAAAATCGCACGTCGTTTTCAAAAAGCAGGCGCATATCGTTGATACCATATTTCAACATGGCGATGCGTTCGATCCCCATTCCGAAGGCAAAACCGGACACCTCTTCAGCATCGTAATTGACGTGACGATAGACTTCGGGATCAACCATGCCGGCACCCAGTATTTCAAGCCAGCCGCTGTTCTTGCAGACCCGGCATCCTTTGCCGCCGCAGATAACACAGGCGATATCTACCTCGGCAGAGGGCTCGGTAAATGGGAAAAAGCTGGGGCGTAAACGAACGCCGGTCTTTTGCCCGAATAATTGGTTGGTAAAGATGGTCAAAATACCTTTCAGGTCGCCGAAGGTAATGCCCTTGTCCACCATCAGTCCCTCTATCTGGTGAAACATGGGGGAATGGGTGGCATCGGAATCGCAGCGGTAGACCGTACCGGGAGCAATGATGCGCACCGGAGGCTTCTGCTTCAGCATCGTCCGAATTTGGACAGGCGACGTGTGGGTGCGGAGCAGCAGGTTATTTTCGACGAAAAAGGTGTCCTGCATGTCCCGGGCTGGATGCTCTGGGGGAAAGTTGAGCGCCTCGAAGTTGTACCAGTCGTGCTCAATCTCCGGGCCCTCTGCAACCGAAAAGCCCAAGCCGGCAAAGATATCGCTGATTTCTTCGACCACGAGACTGATGGGGTGTTTGGTGCCGCTAACCGGGCGACGGCCGGGCAAGGTGATGTCGATCCGCTCGGATTGCAGCCGCTGCGTCTTGACCGCCTCGCGGGCCGTTTTCAGGGCATCCTCAAGGCTGGCCTCGACCTCTTCCTTGACTTCATTGACCAACTGCCCGACTATCGGCCGTTCCTCGGGGCTGAGTGCACCGAGCCCTTTCATAAGGGCGGTCAGTTCCCCTTTACGACCCAGGAACTTGATCCTGACCTCCTGAAGGGTTTCCTCACCGGAGGCGGCTGCTATGGCCTGTATGGCCTCTTTCCTTAATTGTTCAAGTTGTTCCCGCATGTAGTGACCCCGTAGTCAGCGAATTGCAAAATTTCTTGATGTCCTCGTGAATCCCGTGAAGAGGGAAAAACTCACGGGCGTTCGCAGCACGGACATGCGCAAAATACAAAACTGGGCAGAAGAGAAACCTTGCCGATTCACGAACATTACAAAAAAAGGAATGGGACTCTTTCATCCCATTCCCTCAGTTTTGAAATCAAAACCGGTGTGCTTAGATACCAGCCTTGGCCAGGGTAGCAATCTGGCTGAATCCGGTCGGATCGGATACGGCAATGTCCGCAAGAACCTTACGATCGATCTGCACGTTGGCTTTTTTGAGACCGAAGATAAATTTGCTGTACGACAGCCCGTTGAGACGGGAAGCCGCATTGATGCGGGTGATCCACAGACTGCGGAAATCACGCTTTTTGACGCGACGGTCGCGGAATGCGTAATTTAGGGCACGGTCAACAGCCTCGGTCGCACTGCGGAACAATTTGCTCCGTGCGCCCCGGTAACCCTTGGCAAGTTTTAACACCTTGTTGCGTCTGCGTCTCGCTTTGAATCCTCTTTTTACGCGTGGCATGTTCTACTCCTTCATGATGAATTTCGCCCGATCCATAAGGGGAGACAGGTCCTCATGGTTCTTGGCATTATGCCGTTTCGCCTGTTTGCAGGGGGTTGGTGCCTTCAGGTTGGCGTCAAGGTACGTTCGCACCCCGACACCTCGTTCCCGCACGCCAACCGGGTCATGCAAATCGGTGAAAACCGGTTATGGAAGTGCCCTATTTGTAGGGGATCAACTTGGCGATATTTTTCTGGTCCACATCGGCCACCATAGAGCTCTGACGCAGGTTCCGCTTGTTCTTGCGGGTCTTGGGGGTCAGAATATGGCTGGTAAAGGCTTGGCTGCGCTTGATGCGGCCCGTTCCCGTTTTTTTAAAGCGCTTGGCGGCTCCGCGGTTCGTTTTGATCTTCGGCATGGACTCTTCTCCTTATGTATAAATGGTAAAACGTAATTAAAAATCCGTTATTTTTTCACCTTCGGTGCAACAATCATAAACATATTACGGCCATCGACACGCGGCTGCGATTCGATCACGGCAACATCCTGCAACTCGGAGGCAAAGCGCTCGATTACAGCTCGCCCGATATCCATGTGGGTAATTTCCCTCCCCCGGAATACCAGCGTTACTTTTGCCTTGTTCCCCTCTTCGAGAAAACGCCTGACGTGCTTGATCTTGAACATGAGATCATGTTCATCTGTTTTAGGCCGCAGCTTGATCTCTTTGACCTCGACATGAACCTGTTTTTTCTTGGCTTCCTGCAGCTTCTTGCTCTGCTGGTACTTGAACTTACCGTAGTCCATGATCCGGCAGACAGGCGGAACCGCAGTCGGAGAGACTTCCACCAGGTCGAGTTGCTGTTGTTCGGCGAGTTCAAGCGCTTTGGAAGTAGGAATGACGCCGAGCGCCTCACCATCGGCGCCGATGACGCGAATCTCTGTGGCGCGGATGGTATTATTGATGTTCACGGTCGGTTTTGCTATGACTGCACCTCCTGAATTACTTGAAGTTCCTGCATTCCAAGGCAATGAATTCGACAAAATCGGCTGGCTTCATGGGCGGCAGGTTCTTACCGTCGCGATAGCGTGGCGTTACGACCCCCTGCTCCACTTCCTTGTCACCTATGACCAGCATGTAGGGGACCTTCTGCAACTGGGCCTCACGAATCTTGAAGCTCAGCTTTTCATTGCGAAAATCCGACTGAATCCTGACACCGGCCTCCCTGAGAAGAGCATGAACCTCTTGGGCGAACGGTATCTGATTATCGGTAACGGTCAGCACGATGGCCTGAACCGGCGCGAGCCACAATGGGAAACTGCCGGCAAAGTGCTCTATCAGAACGCCGATAAAGCGTTCAATGGAACCGAGGATTACCCGATGAACCATGACGGGCCGCTTTTTTTCCCCATCCGGCCCGATGTAGTGAAGGTCAAAACGCTCCGGAAGGGTAAAATCGCACTGAATAGTAGCACACTGCCACCGTCTGTCAAGACAATCGCGCAATTTGATGTCTATCTTGGGGCCGTAGAAAGCGCCGTCCCCCTCGTTGATCTCATAAGGGCGACCGGTATCCTTGAGAGCCGACAGAAGCGCGTTGGTGGCCAAGTCCCAAGCCGCATCGTCACCAATGGATTTTTCCGGGCGGGTTGATAGCTCCATCTCGTAATCAAATCCGAAGATGGTCATGACATCGCTGACAAAGGAAAGAACACCCTTGATCTCGGCATCCAACTGCTCGGGAGTACAGAGTATGTGGGCATCGTCCTGAGTAAAACAGCGCACCCGCAACAGACCGTGCAGAACGCCGGCCCGCTCGTGACGGTGCACCGTCCCCAACTCGAAAAAGCGCAACGGCAGGTCGCGATAGCTGCGAAGCTGTGATTTATAGATCATCATGTGGGCAAGGCAGTTCATCGGCTTAATGCCGAACCCCTGCTCATCCACCTCGGTGAAGTACATGTTCTCGCGGTAATTCTCGTAGTGGCCGGAACGTTGCCACAACTCGGTCTTGAGGATCTGTGGGCCCACTACGATATCATAGCCACGCTTGAGGTGCTCCTTACGTTCGAAGTCCTCCAGGATCGTGCGCAGCATGGCCCCCTTGGGGTGCCAGATAGCGAAACCGGCGCCGACTTCGTCAGAAAAGGAAAAAAGATCCAACTCCCGGCCCAGTTTGCGGTGGTCGCGACGCTTGGCCTCTTCAAGGCGATTCAGATAGGCCTCAAGCTCCTTCTTGTCCACAAAGGCAGTACCGTAGATGCGCTGCAACATGCGGTTCTTCTCGTCACCGCGCCAATAGGCGCCAGCGATGGAAAGCAACTTGAAGGCCTTGATACGGGAGGTGCTCGGCACATGGGGACCGCGGCAGAGGTCGGCAAACCCACCTTGGCTATAGACCGATACAGTCTCAACACTGAGGTCGTTGATCAACTCGGTCTTGTAGGGCTCACCCATTCCTTCGAACATACGGATGGCCTCATCGCTGGTCAGCACCTGACGCTCAACCTTCAGATCGGCGGCGGCGAACTCGGCCATCTTGGCCTCAATCCGCTCCAGGTCTTCAGGGGTAAAGGGCCGTTCCACGTCGAAGTCATAATAAAAACCGGTCTCTATGGCCGGACCGATGGTTACCTTGGCTTGGGGAAACAGCTCCTTCACCGCCTGGGCCATCAGATGAGAGGCCGAATGCCGGATAATATCCAGGGCTTCGGGACTTTTTTCGGTTATGATCTCCACCCGCGCGCCATCGCTTAGTGGTGCGGAGAGGTCAACCAACTCGCCATCGACCTTGCCGGCCAAGGCGGCTTTTGCCAGTCCGGCTCCTATGGAGGCTGCCAGATCGAAAACGCTCGCACCTACGGGAAGCTCCCTTACGGAACCGTCAGGAAGTGTGATATTGATACTTGCCATACCAATCTCCTGTGTACTACCGACCTTGAGGCATCCAAACAGAAAAGGCATCGAAACATCGATGCCCACGCTTGCCGCTTTGCTTAAGCACTGCTTCTGCTATGGTAGGCGCGGGCGGTCTCGAACCGCCGACCTCTACCGTGTCAAGGTAGCGCTCTCCCCCTGAGCTACGCGCCTATACAAGAAAGCTGAAAAGTAATAGCAACATACCGCGAGCTTGTCAAGTCTATTTATCGGTTTTTTCAAGCAGGGCCACGTTTTCCACATGTACCGTTTGTGGAAACATGTCAACCGGCTGTATTTCCCGGCAACTATACCCACGGGTTTTCAGTACAGACAAGTCACGCGCCAGGCTCTGGGGAGAGCATGAAACGTAGATAATCCTGGCCGGGGCAAGGCCTGTGACCATCCCAAGCACTTCCGGCGCGCATCCCTTACGGGGTGGGTTAAGTACCGCAACGTCGATCCGCTGCCCCTCTTCTGCCAGCTCTTCCAGCAGTTCCGCCGCATCTCCCGCTTCGAAGCGGCAGTTTCTACGGGCATTGAGCTTTGCGTTCCGCTGTGCATCAGCCACAGCCTCCTCCACAACCTCAATGCCGATCACCTGTGTCGCCTGGTCGGCCAGGAACAACGCGATACCGCCGATACCGCAGTAGAGGTCGAGTACTCTTTCACCCCCACTCAAGCAAGCCCACTGTTTCACCTGTTCATAAATCAGACGGGCACCCGAATTATTGACCTGAAAAAACGACCGGGGAGAAACCTGGAAGGCAACGTCGCCGATCCGCTCCGTCAGATAGTGCTGCGGCGTCAGGAAGAAATCCTTCTGCCCCAGAATGACATTCCCCTCAGAGGCATTGACGTTCTGGGCCATGACCTCGATTTCGGGTATCATCTCCTGGACAAAGCGCCCCAGGTGGTGAATCTCGTTATAGGAACGCTTGGCCGACACAAAGACCACCATGGCCTTGCGCTCATGCACGGAAACCCGCACAACAAGATAGCGCAACAGCCCCATCTTGCTTTGAGGATTGTACACCGGCACCTTCAACTTGACGATCCCCAGCCGCACAGCCTCAACAACCCGATTGATAAGCGGATGATGGAGCGGACACTGATCCAGATCATAGACATCGTGGCTGGCGCGACGGTAGATGCCGATAAACGGGTCGGAGTGCTTGCCGGCTATGGTCAGCTTTGCCGTAGTACGATAGTGGATCAGGTTTTCCGGGGAAAGCAACGGGTGAACGGTAATACCGGCCAACTCGCCGTACTTGGCCAGTTCCGCCAGAATCATGCCCCGTTTCCAGACTTTCTGTTCAGTGTACTTCATGGCAATCAGAGGGCAACCAAGGCAATCGGCACTTTCGGTGCAAGGTGGGCGCTTGCTGCGTAACGACGAGGGCTTCAGCAATTTGAGCAGATGACCGTAGACTGTGCCGCGGGAGATTTGATCTACCTTAGTCAAAACAGTATCGCCCGGCAAGGCGCCGCCGATCCTGAGCGTCATCCCCTCATCGGTGCGTGCCGTACCGTAACCGTCCTCGTCCAGAGCAGTTATGGCGAGTTCCATCACCGCGTTGCGCTTGATAAGGGGAACCCAGCGGGATTCTCCGGCACCGACAGCTTTCCGGGGGGCACCGGGCCCACCAACCCGGGGACGTTTTCCGCCGCGCTTTACCTCACGTTCATCCTTCACGATCTCTCACACCCTTTTTGCAGATATTCGCAGAACAGGCGGAAGGCCTGGCCGCGATGACTGATACGATTCTTTTCATCGACACTGAGTTCCGCCATGGTTCGGTCATAACCGTCAACCAGGAATAGCGGATCATAGCCAAAGCCGCCCTCTCCGCGCGCGGAAGCGAGGATGCTCCCCGCCACCGTGCCGGTGAAGATCTGCTCAACGCCTTCAGGTGTCACAAAAGCCAATGTGCAGACAAAGGCCGCCTTTTTCACTTCACATTGCACTCCCGCCAGTTCGCTGAGCAGCTTGGCATTGTTCGCGGCATCCCCTGCCCCTTCGCCGGCAAAACGGGCCGAATAGACGCCGGGGCGCCCTTCAAGTGCATCCACCACCAGCCCGGAATCGTCGGCTAGGGCCGGTAGTCCGCAGAAATTTACGGCCTCACGCGCCTTCTTGAGGGCATTTTCTTCGAAAGTTGCACCATCCTCCACCGTCTCCGGAAATCCCGTAAAATCCCCGGCGCAACGGACTGATGCGACCAATCCGGTCAGCATGGCCTGGATCTCCAGCAATTTTCCCCGGTTGCGTGTAGCGACAACAAGCTCTTTCATCCCCGCAAGGCCTCCTGCTGGAATGCGAAAAGCTGCCGGATGCCGCCCATGGCCTGATCCCGCATGGCATCCATCTGCTCGACGGTGAACGGTTCGGCCTCGGCGGTGCCCTGAACCTCTACAAAGCGGCCGCTGGAAGTCATGACAAAGTTCATGTCCACCTCGGCAGTGGAGTCCTCATGATAATTAAGGTCCAGAAGAGGTTCACCGTCAATGATGCCGACACTGACTGCGGCTACGGCCTCTTTAAGCGGGATATCCGCAAACACACCCTTGTCGCGGAGTCCGGCCAAGGCGTCGACCAGAGCTACATAGGCTCCGGTGATGGAGGCGGTCCGCGTGCCGCCGTCGGCCTGGATTACATCGCAATCGATAGATATGGACCGCTCACCCAAGCGCGTCAGATCGGTAACGGCACGCAACGAACGCCCGATCAGGCGCTGGATTTCGAGCGTCCGGCCGGTCTGCTTTCCCTTGGCCGCTTCGCGCGGCGAACGCGTGTGGGTGGCACGGGGCAGCATTGCGTACTCGGCGGTTACCCACCCGGTTCCTTTGCCTCTCAAAAACGGCGGAACGGACTCCTCCACCGAGGCGGTGCAAATGACCCGCGTATCGCCGAATTCGATCAGCACGGACCCCTCGGCATGCTTGGTGAACCTGCGCGTGATGGTGATGGGACGCAGATCACAACTTCCCCGGCCGTCATTTCGTATCATTGTCTTACTCCTTCCGGTAAAAACTGGAAGGTGTTCAATATCCTTTCGATGCTCCCGTGTCAAACAAAAAGGGAACCTGAAACAGGTTCCCTTGCTTGTTCAAACACCAAATTCAGCGTCTATCAGCCGAGGTGCGTATCGTTGCAGCGCGTCCGATTGGCGAGGATAGTGGAGTCCAACATCTCACCACAGCATGTGCATTTCCATGCATCGAACGAGCGGACGAAGTCATAAAATTTCTCGGCGAACATACGACCCTTGCAGCGTGGACATTGCATAGCATTCCTCCTTTGAGCAAGATTTCAGTAATCGATACCCAGGAGTGTTTACATCATGCATGCCAATTCCAGCAACGCGGCATAACGACAAGGGAAAGCTTAAACTAAATTGTATTATTTCAGATAGTTAAAATAATTTTTTAATTATTTCATACTTCTTTGGACCGATCCCTTTGACATCAAGCAACTCATCCAGGACCATCAAACCGCCATTTTTTTGACGATACTCGACAATTCGCCGTGCGACCACCGGGCCGATGCCGGGGAGTCGATCGAAATCGGATACCACCATTGTGTTGATATTAAGGGGAATTCCCATAATTATTCTTTCGGACGCCCCGATCGAACCGATGGTTATATCACCGCGCCCGCTCGCCTCAATCGAGAGGCGGATATCATCGCCATTTTTGAGCTGTTTGGTCTCAACTGCTTTTGGAATAAGGTTTTTCAGAACATGGGACGGGACCGCCATTTTAATGACGCCAGCCGTCACCATATTGGCGGACAATGGATACATGCCGGGATGGAGCACATCTCCCTCGATACGCACAAATCCCGCGGGAGACTGTGAGACGGAAAGACCCGTCAAAGCGGCACTCTGCGCACTTTGGCGGGTCTTCATAACAGCTGGGATCGAAACAGCTACAGCGATAAATAGAAGGATTACGCGGTCATAACGAACCATGCCCTGCCTCCACGCCGTATCGACGGAGACGTTACTCTTGCTCTTCCGTCTTGTGAAGCTTGTAGTCAATGCTGTCGATAAGCGCCTGGTATGAAGCGTCGATGATATTGTCGGATACGCCGACGGTTCCCCAGCGCGTGTGCTTGTCGCCCGACTCTATCAGTACGCGGGTAGATGAGGCTGTGCCCTGCCCCGCCGGCAGAACCCGGACTTTATAGTCCAGAAGCTTAACTTCTTTAAGTTTCGGATAGAACTTCTCCAGAGCCTTGCGAATAGCGTTATCCAAGGCATTGACCGGACCGTTTCCTTCCGCGGCGGTATGTTCGACCTTGCCGCCCACCCTAACCATGATGGTCGCCTCTGCAAGCGGCTTCTGGTCTTCGCCCCGTTTTTCGTCAATAACGCGGAATCCGAGTACGCTGAAAAACTTGCGGTGAGCCCCAAGCGCCTTCTTCATTAACAACTCAAAGGATGCTTCTGCTCCCTCGAACTGATACCCGCGATTTTCCATCTCCTTGATATTGTCAAGAATTTCCAGCGTGACCGGATCTTTGCTGTCAAGATTAATGTTAAACTCCTCGGCTTTGGCCAGGATGTTCGACCGACCGGAGAGGTCCGAAACAAGGACGCGGGTACAGTTGCCAACCAATTCAGGCCGCATGTGCTCGTAGGTTTCCGGGTGCCGCTGGATGGCGCTGACATGCACACCCCCCTTGTGGGCAAAGGCGGAATTACCCACATAGGCCTGGTGTTTGTTGGGGGATATGTTGGCCAGTTCGTAGACATACCGGGAAACATCCCGCAAATGGCGCATCTGCTCGTCGCTGATGCACTCTTTGCCCATTTTCACCTTGAGGGCGGGGATGATGGAGCAGAGATTGGCGTTGCCGCACCGCTCGCCAAACCCGTTGATGGTCCCCTGGACCTGTACAATCCCCAATTCCACGGCGTGCAGGGAGTTGGCAACGGCGCACTCGGAATCGTTATGGGCATGAATGCCGAGCGGTGTCTTGATCTGTTTCTTGACCGCCTTGATGATCTCGGCCACCTCAAACGGCATACTCCCGCCATTGGTATCGCACAGGATGATGCAGTCCGCTTTGGCTTCTTCAGCCGCCTTGAGGGTTTTAATGGCATATTCGGGATTGGCCTTGTAGCCGTCGAAAAAATGTTCCGCATCGTAAAAGACTTCCGATGTGTGCTTTTTCAGGTACTCCAAGGAATCGTAGATCAACTCCAGGTTTTCCTCCAGGGAGATGCGCAGCGCCTCGCGGACATGGAAGTCCCAGGTTTTGCCGAAGATGGTGATGGCATCTGCCTCGGCCTTGATCAGGGTGACAATATTGTTGTCCTTATCCGGTGTCACCTTGGCCCGACGGGTAGAACCGAAGGCGGCAATCTTGGCTTGCCGGAGCTTTTCCTTTTTGATGTCCTTAAAGAAAGCCACGTCCTTAGGATTGCTTCCGGGCCATCCCCCCTCGATATACTGGACCCCGAGTTCGTCCAGCTTATGGGCGATGCGGACCTTGTCTTCCACCAATAACGAGATGTCTTCCGCCTGGGTGCCATCACGCAGGGTTGTGTCGTACAATTTTACAAGACTCATGTTACCTCCCCCAAGCATTATCCAAAAAAGATCGTGCGCTATCTAGAATGAAGATCAAATTAGTTTGTATACTTTTTCGGAACAATTTTCAACATGCTCATGATATGAGTCGCCGCACTTGGAATTACACGAGATACATACACAAAAGGGCCTCACAGGTACAACCTGCAAAGCCCTTTTAACGTTTTATGCTGGTGCCCGGAGCCGGGATCGAACCGGCACGACCCGAGAGTCGAGAGATTTTAAGTCTCTTGCGTCTACCAGTTCCGCCATCCGGGCGGCGCTCCAGCCATCGAAAGAACGGCTTAGCCTGCTCAGCAGTTGACCCGTTCCTTCAACTCCTTGCCGGTCTTGAAAAACGGTGTTTTCTTCGCCGGGATGCGGACGACTTCCCCACTCTTGGGATTGCGGGCCTCACGACCCGAACGCTCACGTATCGTGAAGCTGCCAAAACCGCGGATTTCCACCTTGTCACCGGTCTTCAGAGCCTCTTCAATGGAGTCGAAAACCGTGTTAACCAAGGCTTCGGACACCTTCATATTCAACATCCCGTGTGTCTGGACGACTTTTTCAATCAGTTCACTTTTGGTCATCACATCACCTCCTGCTTCTGGTAACTTGCATTGTCATTGATTGTTCTTGTTGTTGATTTCCTGCTGCAAGAGCTCACCGAGATTTGAGGTGGCCTCTCCCTGAGAACTCAGATACTGGGCAAACTCCTCCTTTTCGGCGGCGGCATGCATCGCCTTGATAGAGAGGGATATGCGACGCTCACGGGAATCACAGTTCAGCACGACCGCCTCAAGATTGTCACCGACAGCAGCAAACTCCTTGGCGGAGGGCACCTTTTCACGGGAAAGCTCGGACACGTGGATCAGACCTTCAATCCCTTCTTCAAGCTCGACAAATACACCGAAATCGGTCAGAGAGGTCACCTTGCCGGTGACCTTGGTACCGGCCCGGTACTTGTCGGGAGCAAGGCTCCAGGGATCCGGCTCAAGCTGCTTGATGCCGAGGGACAGACGCTCGTTGTCCACGTCTACCTTGAGTACCACCGCCTGGACGAGTTGCGCTTTTTCGTACACATCGCCGGGATGTTTCACCCGTTTGGTCCACGAAATGTCGGACACGTGGACCAGTCCGTCGATCCCGTCTTCTATGCCGATGAACATGCCGAAATCGGTCATATTCTTGATCTGCCCTTCAATCTTGGTACCAACCGGGTACTTCTCGGCAATCGTTTTCCAGGGGTTTTCCGACACCTGCTTGAGGCCCAGGGATATCTTGCGGTTGTCCATGTCAATGCCCAGCACCACGGCTTCAACCTCGTCTCCGACCGAGAGTACATCGGCGGCACGACGAACGCGTTTGGTCCAGGACATCTCGGAGACATGGATCAACCCTTCAACACCCGGCTCCAATTCCACAAAAGCGCCGTACTCCATAAGACTGACAACGCGGCCCCTGATGCGGCTTTCCAGGGGATACCGAGACGGCACCTCCAGCCACGGATCGGAAAGGGTCTGCTTGATGCCGAGGGAAATCTTGCCCTTGGTACGATCGAACTTGAGCACCTTGGCGGTCACCTGCTGCCCCGGCTTGAGGATATCGGACGGTTTGCCCACCCGCCCCCAGGAGAGGTCGGAAACGTGCAGCAGTCCATCCACGCCGCCCAGATCAACGAACGCCCCGTAATCGGTAACATTCTTGACAATACCTTCCACGATCTGTCCTTCTTCGAGCTTGGCGAGGGTTACGTCGCGAATGGAAGCGCGCTCCTCTTCCAGGATGGCGCGACGGGAGAGTACAATATTGTCGCGTTTCTGGTTAAGCTTGATGATCTTGAACTTGGCCTTCAAACCGATATAGCTGTCGGCGTCGGACGACGGCCTGATATCCACCTGCGAAGTGGGGAGAAAGGCGGGGACACCGATATCCACCGTGTAACCACCATTGACCCGAGCCGTGATGGTCCCTTCGATGATGCCGCCTTCCTGACCGGAACCGCCGATCTTTTCCCAAGCGGCCAGATAGTCGGCCTTTCTTTTCGAGAGGATATACCCTTTTTTCCCGTCTTCACGGGTCATGAGCACCCGGATGCGGTCACCGACCTGAACCGTGATCTCGCCATTGGCATCACGAAACTCGTTGGCCGCTACAAAACCTTCCGACTTAAGGCCGATATCCACAAGCACGGTATCCTGATCAATACGAACCACCGTACCTTCTATGATTTTGTCCCGTTCGGGCCTTTCCTTGAGACTCTCGTTGTAGAGCGCGGCAAATTCATTGCTTTGCTGTTCAGTCTCGTCGTCTTGCTCACCGGTGTCGGAAGTGTCGAGCCGTTTGAAATCAACCATTAAAACTTACCCCCCTGGACGTTTTCTATCTTTCTGTTTTCACTTTGAGTATATGCGGTATTTGTAAGCATTGTAATATAGCAATGAGTTCAAAAAAATTCAATTGGTTTTATTAAGCTCTTCAATCCGGCTCATCACCTCGTCGATGATCCATTTGGGGGTCGAGGCCCCGGCCGTGACACCTACCCGCTCAACCCCTTCGAACCAGGCAGGTATGATCTCGGCAGCCGTTTCTATATGATGGGTGCGCGGCTGGATCTCGGCACACACCTCGGCCAACCGGCGTGTGTTGGCGCTGTTAAATCCCCCAACCACCAACATGCAGTCAACCTGGCACGCCAACTCCTTGGCTTCCTCCTGCCGCACCGCCGTGGCGTCGCAGATCGTATTGAAAACCCGGATTTCGCCGCCGCGCAACAGACATTCAGACACGACATTTTTGAGGTTTTCAAACGATTGGGTTGTTTGGGCGACAACGCCGATCTTGTTCATCTTGGGGAGCTTGGCGACCTCTTCGCCGGAACCGACGACAAACACCTTGTCACCACCATAGGAGACAATCCCCTGCACCTCGGGATGATCGGCATCACCGACCACCACGACGCCATAACCTGTTTCGGAAAGCCGCTTGACGTGTTCCTGGGCCTTCTTGACAAAGGGACAGGTGGCGTCGACAATCTCCAACTGCTTTTGCACCGCCTCTTCGATCTCGTGGGAAGCAACCCCGTGAGAACGGATGATGATGGTGCCGCAATCCATGGTGTCCAGATTTTTGAGCACCTTGACCCCCATCTCCTCCAGCTTGTTGACGACCTGGGGAGAGTGGATGATCGGTCCGAGGGTATAGGTTTTTTTATCTATGCCCGCCGCCTCAAAAGCCATTTGGGTGGCCCGTTTGACACCGAAGCAGAAACCAGCGCGTTTTGCGAGAAGCACTTTCATATCGTCGTTCCGGCCTGATGAATTTTTTTCCTGACTATGTCTTCCATTTTGTTCAATACCTCATCGATGCTGCTCCGGGAGGAATCAACAGGGATGGCGTCCTCGGCCTGCCGGAGCGGAGCGAGATCGCGCTGGGAGTCCTGATGATCCCTCCGGGAAACCGCTTCAATGGTTTCCTCAAGAGTTACCTGTTCCCCGTTGCCGACCAGTTCCGCGAAACGGCGCTTTCCGCGTTCCTCGGGAGAGGCGAAGAGGAAAAATTTAAGTTCGGCGTCGGGAAAGACGGCCGTGCCAATATCACGCCCCTCCAGTACCACGCCGCCATCCCGCCCCATCCGGCGCTGAAGCATCATCATCGATTCACGCACCGGTTTGAGGGCCGAGATGCGTGAGGTCATCAGGGACATTTCCGGCGTGCGGATCAGTTCGGTCACATCCTGCCCGTTGGCGAATACCCGCTGTGAGCCATTAGAACAGTCGAGGCGGATATTAGCGCTGTCGCACAGTTGTTCCACGGCGTCAACGTCGGAAGGATCAATCCCCGCCTGGCTGACAAGAAAGGCGACCGCCCGGTACATGGCACCGGTGTCGATCTGGAGGTAGCCGAGCCTGTTGGCCAGCAAACGGGCGATGGTACTCTTACCGGCGCCGGAAGGGCCGTCGATGGCGATGATCAGACCATTGGGGCGTCCGTTCACGGCCTTCACCTTTCCGCAACCCGTTCCAGCAACTGAAAAAAGGAGGGAAACGACGTTGCCACACAATCCACATCGCGGACGGTGATCCCCCCCTGCGATACCAGGGCCGCAACCGACAGGGACATGGCGATGCGATGATCGCCAAAGCTCTCCGCAACGCCGCCGCCGAGACACTCCGCCCCGAGGATGTCCATGCCGTCGGCGCATTCCTCAACCACTACCCCGAGCGTGCGCAGATTTGTTGCCATGGCTGCGATCCGGTCGGTCTCCTTGACCCGTAGTTCGCGGGCATCCCTGACCGTGGTTCGCCCCTCCGCACAGGCTGCCGCTACGCAAATGGCCGGGAATTCGTCGATGGCCCGCGGCACAACGGAGCCAGCGATATCGATGGCCTTCAGATGCGACGAACGGATCAGGATATCCGCCACCGGCTCACCTGAAACCTCACGTTCGTGGAGCAGTTCGATAAGCCCCCCCATGGATCGGAGTATGTCGATGATGCCCGTACGGGTCGGGTTGACGCCTACGTTGCGAATGAGCAGTTCGGATCCCGGCGTGATCAGGGCGGCGACTATGAAGAAGGCCGCCGAGGAAATATCGCCCGGCACGCTGATTTCCTGACCCGTGAGCTCTGTGCCGCCGCGCACCGTGACCCCGCTCTTGAATACCTCCAGCGATGCGCCGAACAACCGGAACATGCGCTCCGAATGGTCGCGGGAAAGGGTTGGCTCGCGGACGGAGGTTTCGCCGTCGGCATACAGGCCGGCCAGCATGATGGCGGATTTTACCTGGGCGCTGGAAACCGGGGATTCATAGCCGATGGCGTTCAGGGCGCCGCCGCTGATGGCAAGCGGTGCCAAGGTTCCCTTGTCCCGCCCCATGATGCGGGCTCCCATGCGGGCAAGCGGTTCCACCACCCGCTTCATGGGGCGCTTACGCAGGTACTGGTCTCCGGTCACCACCGAGAAGAAGGATTGGCCAGCCAAAAGTCCGGTCAGAAGTCGGATACTGGTGCCGGAATTGCCGCAATCTATAATGTCCGTCGGTTCCTGGAGGCCGTGAAGCCCTTGGCCGTGTATGGTTACGGTTTCGCCGTCGTCTTCGATCCGCACTCCCATTGCGCGAAAGGCCCCCATGGTGGCCATATTGTCTTCACCGCGCAGGAATCCCCTGACGGTGGTGACGCCATTGGCGATGGCACCCAACATGACGGACCGGTGGGAGATGGACTTGTCGCCGGGGACAGTCACCTCCCCTTTGACGGACGTTGCAGGTTGTATGGTGATGGATTTCACGCGAGACTCCGTTGGTGACATATGTGATCTTCCCCGCTCAGAGAATACCATCGCGGAACTGTTTGGCAATGGTAAAAAAGTCGGCTAATGCCGCGGGATCGCTACGGTCGATACGTTGCCGCAACTCCGCCAGACTCGTCGAAAACCCGTCGATGCTCGCCAGAAGAGCCTCCCTGTTCATCAAGGCAATGTCGCGCCACATTATCGGGTCGGAAGAGGCAATGCGGGTAAAATCCCTGAAACCGCCGGCAGTGTAGGAGAGCACATTCTCCCCTTCCACATCGGCCGTTCCCACGGCATGCACCAAAGCGTACGCCACGACATGTGGCAGGTGGGATATTTCGGCAAAGATCCGGTCGTGGTGTCCCGGCTCCATGGAGCAGACATTGGCACCGGCGGATTGCCAAAGCCGTGCCATCGTATCGTAGGCCCCTGCATCGGTGGCCGGGGTTGGCGTCAGGATACAGCGTTTGCCGTTGAAGAGGGTGGCAAAGGCGGCCGCCGCGCCCGAGTGTTCGGTTCCGGCAATAGGGTGCCCGCCGACAAAAGAGCATCCCAACGGCATGAGCGCCTCGCACTCCCGGACAATGGCGGTCTTGACACTGCCGCCATCGCTGACAATGCAGCCGGCAGGGAGAAAGGCAGCAATCTCACGAACCACCATCGGAATGGAGCAGACCGGCACCGATATAAATACCGCCTGGACATCCTGCACGCCGCGAGCGGCGTCGGTTGCGATCTCGTCCACAATCCCCAAGGAAAGAGCCTTGCTCAGGTTGTCGTGATCGGTATCGATGCCAACGATGGTGCCGACCGTGCCGGCTTCACGCAGGGCCCGCGCAAAAGAGCCGCCGATCAGACCAACACCGATAACAGCCAAACGTTCAATGATTATGGACATGCCGTCTCTCTCCTACATCGACCGCGGATAGGAACCGAGGACTCTGAGAAATTGACAGCACTCTTTGAGCTCTTTCAGAGCCGCCGCCACATCAGGGTCGGAGACGTGGCCGAACAGGTCGAGAAAAAATATGTATTCCCAGGCCTTTTTCTTGTAGGGGCGCGATTCGATCTTGGAGAGATTGATACCGCGCTTGGCAAAGGGCTCCAGCATGCGGCAGAGGATACCGGGCTCATCCTTGACGGAGAACAGTATGGAGGTTTTGTCGTTGCCCGAACGTTCGATCTCCTTGCGGGCGATCACCAGGAACCGGGTAAAGTTGTTAACCTGATCCTCTATCCTGGTCCTGACCACCTTGAGGTCATAAAGTGAACCGGCCAGTTCGCTGGCAATGGCGGCGGCGGTATAGTCCTCGCTGACTATCTGGGCCGCCACGGCGGTGGAGGCCACGTCCACCAACGGCACCCCGGGCAGATTTTCATCAAGCCATTGACGACACTGGGCGATGGGTTGGGGATGTGAGTATACTTTCTTGATATCTTCGAGTCGTCCAGTACGGGACAAAAGGTCGTGATGGACCTCCAGCATGACCTCGGCGGTGATCTTCAGACCGCTCTCCACGAACATGTCAAGGGTATGGGAAACGACCCCTTCTGTGGAGTTTTCAACCGGCACCACCCCATACAGCGCCTTGCCCTTCTCCACCTCTTCGAAGACCGACGGGATCGACTTGAGCGGCACCAACTCCGCGGACAGGCCGAACTGCTGCATGGTTGCCAAGTGGCTGAAGGTTGCCTTGGGCCCCAGGAAAGCCACCTTCATGGGCGACTCCAGGGCGAGACTGGCAGAAATGATTTCACGGTAGATACTGCGCAGGGCGTCGTTAGGAAACGGGCCGCTATTGAGGTTCAGCAGGCGTTCGTAAATCTGCCGTTCCCGACCGGGAACGTGAAACTCCATATTACTGCCGGATTTGAGCCTGCCGACCTGAATGACCACCCGCGCACGCTCGTTCAGGAGTTCGACGATTCGATTATCGATACTGTCGATGCTAGCGCGGAGTTGTTCGATTGTGGGGGCGTCCTGTTGCAATGAAACCACCTGGAAGAGCTGCTAGAGTCCCTGCGAAAAGGAGTGTCAATTTACTGCATAGCCGCCTCAAATGCAACTGTAATTAAGTATACGGAATAATCGCACACCTGCAAGACAACTCCCGAAATGAGGTTCGCGTCCTGTTTCACCCCAGCCGGAGAGCGGCCCCGAAGCGCCCCATCCATGTGTCAAAAGTTTGAAGTTTATCCTGCCCAAAGCAGGAAAGGTTTTTGCGAATTCGTTCCGGGGACTTTCTCTGCTCCAATCTGCCCTGTTTTTTGGAAAAAAACAGATCGGCAAAGCAGATAATTTCTTCTGTTATCGTCAATGGCACCATATCCCGGCAGGGGAGCGGGAGTTGCTGGTCAACAATATCGGTGGCCGTCAGTCCGACACCGATGTGGCGTTCGCACACCAGAGCGTGCCGAGGCAAACCTTCACATTCGAGGATTCCACGCCCCAGAACGCCATGCATGATGTAAGGGTGGGGCCCCATCGCTCCGATTTCAGGCGCAGCAACCTTGCATACGCCGATATCATGCAATATTGAAGCTTCCCATATAAAATTACATTCTTCGACGGACAGCGAGAGCTCGTGACTGACAGCCAGAGCGAGCTCCGCGACCACGCGACCATGAATAGTCATGACCGACAGAGCATCCCCCTCGAAGTATCTGTTCAGCATTGCCACCACATCTACCATTTGTGCGCTCACCGCCAAAAGTCAAATTTTAGACACTACTTTATAGAAAACAAGACCTCAACAAAGTCAAAATATTGTCAACAAATCACAATACACCACATTTATTGTGTTATTTCTTCGGCACGCTTTATGCTTTATCTAAAATAAGCACCCAAAACGATCAGGGAACTGCCAGCAGTTAAACAAACAGGGGTAAATATCCGTGCACGCCAAATTCTCATTCTATTCCGTAGCACAAATGTATGCCATCGGTCTTGAAGAACCGGTCGCCATTCTGCTGGGACAGGATAATCTCTATTGGGTTGTCGATCAGGGCCATACATCAGACTATCTGAACAAGGGGTGTTCCTTGCTCTGGGGCACGGTTTAGGCCTTTATCCGCATTGGTAGCCCCCTTCCCACACCTCCACTGAACAAAACAGAGGACAATTTTACTCCTCGCCTCCCCCACCGGAAAACTCTCCGTTCCCCGGTGGCACGACTCACACCCGAAAACCAGCATCAGCGGCGGGTTATTCTCCGCGCCAACCCTTTGCAGCCACATCTCCAGGGAAAGTCCTCTGATCTTGACCTCGAATGCTGCCGGAGGGATAATGATTAATAGTCGTAGTCGCCCAGGGCGTAACCGCGCAGTTGCAATGGGAACAGGGACAAGGAGCGTACACGTGACTTGAAATTACTGGTGAAAAACGCGTTACCAGAATAGTACCAAACTGAAACCTGTCATGCTTCTCCCTGGTTACCTTGTCTATTTTCGCAGTCTGGGCAGATACTGTAGCTGAAGGTGGCGGCGGAATGTTTAATAATATAGGTTTCCAACTGGTTCCAGTATCCCTTGTCGTCACAGATCCTTTTGCAGGAGGCGCAGATGGGTAACAAGCCGCTTAACGTTTTGACATCGCACAGTGCATCCTGAAGGTCGGCGATGAGACCTTCACGCTCTTTTTCGACCTTCTTCCGATCGGTAATATCCTCTATCTGAACAATGAAATACCCCGGAACACCTTCACTATCTTTGAGGAGAGAGGCTGTCAACTGAGCCCAGACCTTCTCTCGATCTCTCGTAATGCAGCGCTTTTCCACAGTATAGGCGGAAACTTCTCCGTCAAGAAGCCTCTCCAAATGAGGAATATCCGGACACGGGTCGTCGGGATGGGTTATATCCGCAAAGGTCAAACCTTCAAGTTCCTCTTTTTCATATCTCAAGATGCGGCACAGGGCGTGATTAACCCTGAGAAGGTTACCGTTCAAAGATACAATGGCCATCCCGATCGGAGCGTTCTCCAAGGCAGAGCGAAATCGGGCCTCACTCTCCCGTACAGCCCGCTCCCGCTCTGCAAGTTGGCCCGCCATCTGGTCGAAGGTCTGCGCCAAATCCCCCAACTCGCCCCCCTGCAGGCAATCGGAAACCCTGGTGTGAAGATCGCCCGCCGCCAGCCGATGAGAAGCTTCCTGTAACGTAGCGATTCTATTAACAAAACAATACTTGCCGATAAACAAGGCCAGAAGGACGGCCACCAGCAGGAACAGCGATAAAAACGCCATATTGTAAAACTGTTTTTCCGCCGCATTATCCAAGGTGGCCTGTAGAGGAATACCCGCCCGGATATACAGATAGGGAAAGGCCTCATGACTTAGGCGCAATTTGGTGTATGAAATAATCCTCCGGTCTCCGGTCAACCCGACGCCGATAAACGAGTCATCCTCGGGGCCGCTCACCATTTTCATGAAGAGCCCGTCGTTGACCTTTTTCCCGATAAAACCCTCGGGACTCGGGTTCCTGTCTATTATCACCCCATTATAGTCGATGATATTGAACGCCGTCCCCTTGGGCAGGTCTGCCTGATCGAACAGGACATTTAAGTGGTCAAAGTTGAAGTTAAGAGCAATAACGGCCTTAACCATCCCCTTTTCGTCGACAATCGGATACCCGAAACCTATGGTCGATTTTGTCGAAAGCTGACCGACGATGTACTCACCGGAAGAAAATTGTCCGGTTTTCACGGCGTTCCTGAATGACCGCTTATCCGCTATGGAGATCGGCTTTGTGAGAGGCAGCGCAGACGCCCAAACATCTCCAGCCGGGTCGGCGATGATAATATTCGCGTACTGTGGGTTCAGGGCAAGGATGCTCGCCAGGATCTTGTTGACCTCCACAGCCTTATGCTCCCTGACCTGGGGCAACTGCCCCAACACGGTCACCAATTGCTGCGCGCCCGCAGTAAGATTTTTTTGTTCTGACGCTATGCTGTAGGCCAGCTTCCTCGTTTCAGATATTCCGTCTTGCAACGCATCGTGGTGCTGGTCCAGACCAGAATGTACGATTAACCCTACAGCCGGCAAGGCAAGCAGAAGGGTCAGCAGGAGCAGGAGCTTATTCAACGACAGGGATGACAAACGATGGAGCAAGACAGGCATCATGAAAGCTTCCTTGATGGAGCCGTTCTCTCGGCTGAGGCTTTACAGGCAAAAAAACAGGATTTTTCAAGCTGCTTCTGGTCAATCGTAACGTAATGCCAGCAGAAATGTCAAACAACCGTTTGACATGTTCATACCCGTTACAACAATGGCGTTGCGTAAATGCCAAAATGCACATATTCAACAGACCGCAAAAGCTGAACCTTAAATACTCATATTGCGAGATGATCGAAACGGGAGAGGGATCTGCACGGCAGGGGCATTGGCGAGAGGTCTTGGCTACCGAAGGTAGGCGTTAAAAAATAGTGGGGATAACCATTGTTATGGACATCCCCATCTTTGTCATAGTGCTCAGGGCAAAACCAGTCACATCGTGCCAAATAGCTGCGTTTCTCCTTGCGAAAACATCTTGTCGAGAGAGAGGAGAACCAACAGGCGATCAGTGCGGTTTATGACACCAGTGATACACTCTTGATCGATTCCGCCCGACACCACGGGCGGAGGAGGCTGTATCTCGCTGTCGGAGATGCGAATGACCTCCGATACGGCATCAACGATAAATCCCGTTAAATCTCCGCCCACATCCACGACGATAATGCGTGTTTGGTTATTGCTATCCGTCTCGGCTAAACCGAATTTGCGCCGCATGGAGATAATGGGGATCACCCTGCCGCGAAGATTGATGATGCCCTCGACATAGTGAGGAGTATTGGGCATATGGGTAATACCGGTCATCCGGATGATCTCGCGGACCTTAAGAACCTCGATGCCGAATTCTTCGTCACCCAAGCTGAAGCTGACGAGTTGATTAAGTTCCCCTTTGGACTCGTCGCCTCTAACTGTTACCAGTTCTTTGGACATTGGATTTCCTTTCAGTCGTTCAAATCATTGCCATGAGGCCATCTATACCAGCTTGCCAAAGCCCTGTCAAAGTTTGAACTGCCCTACCAACCGTCGAAGCTCCTCGGACAGCTTCGAAAGCTGGTTTGCTGCCGTAACCGACTCATGGGCGCCGCGCGAGGTGTGATGCACCACTTCGTTGATCTGTTGGATATTGGTGCTGATCTCGGCCGTGGTTGCCGTCTGTTCTTCGGCCGCCGTGGCAATCTGGCTAACCTGCATATTTACCGTGTTGATCTGTTCCAGAATTGCCTGAAGCGCTTCGCCGGATCTGGCAGCCTCGGAAGTCCCTCGCTCCACCTCCTGTACCCCTTCTTCCATGGCAATCACAGCGCCTTTTGTCTCGGTCTGGATCGCCTTGATCATTTCACCGATCTCACGGGTCGCCTTGGTGGTCCTTTCGGCCAATGCGCGCACCTCATCAGCGACAACAGCAAAACCGCGCCCCTGCTCCCCAGCCCGCGCAGCCTCAATCGCGGCATTTAAGGCGAGCAGATTTGTCTGGTCGGCAATGTCCTGGATAGTGCCGACAATCTCACCAATCTGATCGCCACGCGCCCCAAGACTTTCAACCGTTTTGGCGGTATCTTTCACCCGGCTGGCAATCCTGTTCATGACCTGAACGGTGTTTTCAACGACGACCGCGCCATCTTGGGCCGTCTGACTGGCACGTAGCGCCCCATCAGCCGCTGAGTGGCAATTCTGGGCAATATCGCCGCTGGTAGCAGACATCTCTTCGCTGGCTGTTGCAACCGTCCCAGCCTGGGCGGCCATCTGTTCGGAGCCGGTGGCCATTTCTGCGGCTGTGGCATGTAACTCGGTCGCTGCCGAAGCGACATGCTCACTGTTGCTCGCCACCATCGACATGATGCCGCTCAATTTCTGTGCCGTCTCGTTCACCTCGCGAGCCAACATCCCCATCTCATCTCGGCTGGTAATACCGGAGCGAGCGCTGAGATCCCCACCGGCCACATCCTTTAGGGTCCCAAAGACCGATTGAAGCGGCCTGGAAACGGAATTGGCGATGAGCACGCCCCCAAAAAGGGCCGAGATCGTAACAATGACCACAATGACCAGCATGGCAAGACGCGATCTCTTGAAGCTTTCGGTATCATGAAGGAACATCTCCTCGCCGTGCCTGATATTGTTCGTAACCATATCGGCAACGATCCCTGCCGGTTTATTGTACAGCGGGGCAACCGTCTGGGTGGCGAATCTGAGCGCATTCTCAACGGCGGCGGCATCGTGAGCAGCATGGGCATCCTTTGCCATATTCGCAAGTTTTGCACCTTCCGCGACATAGGCTTCGAACCCCTGCTTAAAAATATTGAGCTGATCCCTCTCCGCAGGTTCAAGGCGGGTTTTTTCTATAAGTCCCAGCTTCGTCCGGAGACCCTCTGCTTGAATGGCCAGATCTTTCTCCTTTTCTCCGATCGCAGCGGGGTCACTGAGTGCCAGCATATACACGACGTCCAGGCGCATGGCCAGAAAATGGTTTTTCATGTCCTGCAGGAGCGCAACCTGCTGTGTCCCTTCTTTGAGCCCGGCTTCATCAGCGCTCATCCGCGACATATTCAGAATACCGAAACCGCCGAAAAAAATAAGTGCCACGCACCCCGCGATTACCAGTATCATGATCTTCGACTTGACTTTCAAGTCAGCCCAAAAGCTCATGTTACCCTCCTGTCAAAACTGGAATAAATAAGGACTCTACGGATAACAGGTAAGTTGGTCACTTGACATACCCTGTTCGGGGTATAAATGGGGTATACAATAAAATATAGGGGTGGATACGCCCAAAACCTCGGAACAACTGACAACTGAGATTATGTGTGGACAGAATCTAAATGATACCGATCCTGCGGGCACGTTTGAGGGCATCCTGACGGCCATGGGCCTGGAGTTTTTCGTAGATATTCTTGATGTGCGTATGGACGGTATGGGGGCTGATATTGAAGCGCTCGGCGATTTCCTTGTAGGTAAGTCCCTGTTCGATACTACGGACTATACAGCTCTCCCTCGAAGTAAGCGGGTTATCATCCCCATCGGGAACCTTCTGGAATTCGAGGATGACCTTGCGGGCTATTTTGGGGCTCATTGGAGCCCCCCCCTGATGAAGGCTCTGGAGGGATTCAATCAAATCGCGGGGAGAACTTCCCTTGAGGATATAACCGGATGCCCCGGACTTGATCGCGGAAAAAACATTCTCGCGGTCCTCAAATATGGTATAGACCATGATTTCCACTTGGGGACGCATCTGCTTGACCTTCTGGATCAACTCGCTGCCATGCATGCCGGGTAGATCCAGATCAACAAGAAGGACATCGAAGGCAGTGTATTCTATATGCGCAAGAAGTTCTTCACCGGAGCCGAAAGTCGTGACGCTATCTATGGTTGTTTCGCCGGACAAAAGCAAATTGAGTGTTTCGCGGGTTACGGTATTATCCTCCACAAGTACTATGCGCATGGTTCCCCCGGGGCATTCTGTTCCTTGAGAGGCAGGACAAGATTAAGTGTAGTGCCTGCAGCAGATGAAGTCATAGAGATGTTGCCTCCTACGTCGTTCGCCCGGGACAGCATATTCGCCAGCCCTCTCCGTTTTACGACGCTGGAGTCGAAACCGACGCCGTTGTCCGTCACGCACAATTGAAAAAGCTCTCCCCTTGCCCTGAAAATCAGGCTGACCCGGCTAGCCTGGGCATGTTTTATAATGTTGGTGACCATCTCCTTGCTGATCCGCAGGATATTAAGATACCGAAAAGAACCGATGGGAGGAAGCCCCAAATCTATCTCCCCCGAGGCATCAAGCTGTATTTGATGAGGGGACAGCATCCTGTCGGCATGATCCTTTATCTCCGCAAGCAGGTCGCTCCAGGCAGACTCCCCGCTCTCGGTACTGTTCATAAATGAGCGGACCTCATCGACACCCTCTGCTGCGAGTTCTGTGATTTTTTTGAGGGTCGAACGGCATGTCTCCAACTCCATCCGGCCCAAGCCGTACTGGGCGAGCATTGAGATATTGGAAACAATCCCTCCAATCCCGTCATGAAGGTCTTTGACCAGCATATCTTTTTCTTTGAGATGCTGTCTCTTTTTTTCCATATCGCGTAGTCTGCTTTTCTTGGCTTCGAGTTCTGCCGCCAACTCCTCGCGCTGCTTGAAATCCGTGATATCGGTGATCGTACCGATAAAACCACAAAATTCGCCACTTACGGCATGCATGGGGGACGATTGCACCAACCCCCACGCAAGGGAACCGTCTGAACGAGTGAAACGGAATTCCATTCTCAACGTTTTCTTTTCAAGAACGGCGCGATGCCATTCATTGACCACCTGATCACGATCGTCGGGGCAACTAATGGCAACCCATCCTCCTTCTATCGCCTGGAAGAGGGACAGACCGGTACTCTCAAGCCAACGTTCATTGAAATAACGGCACGATCCATCCGTTGCGGCCTCAAAAACACCAACGGGGACGGCGTCGGCAATTCTCCGGAAACGTTCCTCACTTCTTGCCAATGCTTTGGTACGTTCAATTACACGTTTTTCCAGGGTTTCGCTCCACGAGTTCAAAGCAGAAAAATAACGCCGCAACGTGTCAGCCATCTGCTTGAAATTTTTCGTTAGTGCGTTAACTTCACTGATCCGGCTCTGGGGCCACGAGTTTTTAAAACCGCCGTTCTTAAAACTCTGCGGAAATTCCTGGGTAAGGGATTGCAGCCGAAGCAGTGCACCAGTCAACCCCTTACTGAAAAAATGAGACAAAACCGCCATTATCAGGACGAGCGCTGACAGCAACGAAAAGCTTCTTATGCTTTCGTTGGTAATGGTCGTCAAGAGTGGCAGGGCAGATACCTCAGCAATGACACTCCAACCGATTTCAGGATTACCGATGCGCACCTCTTTGACAAATACCGACTCTTTCCAGCGCTGCAAAGTGCCCCTGCCCCCAGGCCTGGCCGGTATCAGGTGATACACGCCATCGCCACAGGCCCGAACTTCTCCGCCGGAAGTCCGGTTAAAGACCATCATTGTCTTGAGATCATGCCGCGTACTCACGATCACCCTGCCGCTTCTGTCGAGCAGGGTGATAGCCCCCCCCTTGTCGGCAATCGAGGAGATGATCCTCTCCAACTGCTCTAATTGCACAACTCCGACGCAGCACCCATCGTAACTACCGCCATTCACCAGAGGGACCAGAAACGGAAGTATAGGTACGGAGACACCGATTCGCCCCATTATAAGGTCACTGATGTAAGGCACTTTACGTTTATTTAATACGGCGATATAGGACCGATCCGAGAAATCGAGCCCCAAGGTTGAACCACCACGCTCGTCCACAAGGGGCGAGTTAGCAACGGCAATCGAGTCGCGATTGAGCACAGCCATGCGGCTGAAGGCCGGCGACGAGGACTTTAGCAGTTCGACATATTTTTGCAGATCATCGGCTGACACCTTGTCGGGGTTCCCGATGAGTTCTGCGAACGCCCTCATGTTCTGCTGCTGCTGTGACACCCACAGACTCACGGTTTCATTTGCGATTGCAGCGGTGTGCGTCGCTGTTTGGGTCAGCCGTTGCTCTTCGTATCCGATAAAACTCCTTACATTCAGCAGGAGGAGCAATAGTGTCGGCAACAATGCCAGTGAGACCAGTGAGACGAATACGACCCGTTGAAAGGAGGGGGCCTCCTCAACAGGTCGCATTCTCACCTGGACAAGAAGATGCACGATTGTGGCTAGAAGGGCATTAAAAATACCATTGATCAATTGTTTGAACATGATCAGGGTGGCGGTCTCGACCGGCATCCCCACGATGTTACGAAATAACAGCCACGATAGTGGGGCGCCAAACAAAAACCAGTACACAATATCCCAGGTAAGCACGTCCCGGGATTTTCTTGAACTCCAGGCGACAAAAATGGCCTCCGAGGAGTAGATAATAGCGACCAGGGGATGGTGAGGGGTGATATAACTGAATATACTGGCCAGTATACCGGCGATAACTCCCGGTACTGTCCCGGCACAGAGGATAGCAAGCATGATAAAAATGGAGCCAAACAACAAGTCGATATTAAAAAAAATCTCAAGATTCAGACTATTTACTGCAAGTCCGAGTAATCCCAAAACTATTCCTGCCGTAATTCGCTTATGTTTCATCATTGCCGGTAACAACCCCTCCAACGCTTCTCTCATCGGCTAACCACGCCGCCTCTGGGTCGTGGCAATCAGCCTGTTTAGTTCGTACTGCGCCAAGGTATGAAACAACAAATTTAAATTAATAATGGTAAATGTTATATGTATACGCGGGAATATGGCAAGAAAATACGGTGTGCAGAGCTTTCCAAAGAGGAATACTGTCGCCTGGGATCGCAAATTGATAAACAGAGGGCGTTGATTGGTAATGGGGCAAAAAGTATCAGTTCTGGCGGACTCCTCCGCTTTGCAAGGCAGTAGAAGTAGTTACGGAGAGGCCCTTACACTGTTTTTAACAGAAGATCCGTCACCATTTGGGACAAGACGACAAAAAGGTGTCCTTTAGACAAACTACATCCATGAGGGCAAACCTGGGCATATTGGCACCCAAAAACATCTCAGAAAACATCCAGCGGCATCAAGAAGGCCAGCTTGGTCTCCCCCAGGCCTCCGACAACAGGCATCAGGAAAACCAAGCTGGAAATAGTCACGCTTACAGAGTCTTGAGGATAGGAGTCGCAGAACACTCAAGGTTTGACCGGTTCATCAATTTTTGTGATTTCGCCTCTTCGCTTTTGTCTTGGCATGACGCTTATGCACCTTCCGCTTTCCAGCATGTTTCCGGGCAGACGGGGTGTCATATTTGATACTGCTGAGCAACAATTGGGGCTCTGCAAAGGTTGGATCGGCTTTTTTCGCTGCCTCAAGCATCTCCCTGGCCTCGGATATACGCCCGCTTTTCAGGTAAGCCCTGCCGAGGGCGAAGAGCCCCCGGGCGTTATCCGGCTTTAATTCGAGAGATTTCTTGTACTCGCTGAAGGCCTGCTCATAATCCTTTTTGAATTCATAAACAATCCCCAGGCGATAGTGGCGTTGCGGGTCGTCCGGCGACCGTTCCAGCCATTCCTTGACAAGCCGCGTGAGCTCATCAAGGCGCTTCTGCTTAACATAGAGAGTAATCAAGGCATTCCGGGCTTCTTCGTCTTCAGGGTTCAGCCGGATGACCTCCTGGTAATGGTGCTCCGCCTTTTCGGGAAGAGAGCGGCGCATGAGGATTCGAGCCAGTTCGCGATGCCCTTCCATACTGGTCGGATCAAGGCGCAAGGCCTCTTCATACTCTGGGATGGCATTTTTCAATTCCTTCATCTGAACGTAAATACGCCCCAGATTAAGATGATACAACGGGTTATCTCCTCTTACCCGGATCAGTTCGCGGTACTGTTCCGCCGCTTCCGCAAAACTGCCACGCCAGGTGGAGATCTCCGCCAGCCTGCGCCGGGCATTGATATCCGAGGGATCGGACTGGAGCGCTCCGCGATAGAATGACAGCGCTTCGTCAAGCTGCCCCCTGCGCTCGCTGAGCAAACCGAGCCGGTACAGGGTTGCTCCATCCTTGACCCCTGCCTTCACAAGCGCCGTAAACGTCGCTACGGCATCGTCGTCGTGGCCGGCCGCCATTTGGGCGTCCCCCAGCTTTTGCTGCACGCCGGCCCAGTCAGCGCGTCCTTTGAGAGCTGTCTGGTAGGCGGTAATGGCCTTACCATAGTCACGCTGCGCCATAAATTCATCACCCTTTCGGGCAAAATCTTCCGGGTCAATGGTAACGTCGATCCCCGCCAGCAAATACTCCTTTCGGGCCGCTTCCCGGTCTCCTCTCTCCATCAGGACATCCGCAAGCAGTTTGTGTCCCTTTGGGTCCGAAGCGTTGGCTGCTATATAACTCCGAAGCTGGCCGGCCGCCTGGTCAAGCTGGCCGGCTTTGCGGTATACCCCTGCCAGCCCGATCCGGGCAACCGCATCTCCAGGTTTCAACAACAAGAGTTGGTCATATTCGCTTGCGGCCTTGTCGTACTGCTTGAGGTCTTCATACGCCTTGGCAAGGCCGGCATGAATGACTGCGTCATCAGGGAAGGCCTTACGGGCCGAGCTGTAGTGGAACAGTGCCAGGGCAGGCAACGCCCCCTCCCCCATGATCTTGCCTAAAGCACGATGATAGCGGGGATCGGGCCTGCCCATAACCCCCTTGGTAAGTTCTACCGAAGCCTCCCTATTCAGGCCTTTTTCAAGTAGAAGCAGACCAAGGTTTCCATGGGCTTCGGCAAGGGCATCGTCTTTGGCCACTGCCTCCCGGTAGAGCGCGATGGCATCGTCGGCCTTGCCGGACCGTTCAGCCTGGAGAGCCTTGACAAATCGCCCGGCAGCACCATCCGGACATATTTTAAGAATCCCCTCTTCCTGCTTCAAGCGTTTTTGGGAACCGCTGGCGGCTGACAGCGCGTCAAGGGATTTGCGCGCCTGTTCGCAGGGATCGGACCGGCCCAAGCCCCAGCTAAAACCACAACAGAACTCGACCGCCAGAATCAGGAGGAAAAAACGAAAAAACGTAAAACTGTGAATCATGGGTATCCAATCCTTTCTTCCCTCCGGGGGACCATACTGCTGCCCACCGGAGGGAAGACTGCTCTACGGAGTTACAACGACAAACTCGTCGCGTCGGTTCTTTTTCCAGGCTGTCTCATCATGTCCCTGATCGACCGGGCGTTCTTTGCCATAGCTGACGGTTGAAAGACGCCCTTCTGAAATACCGAGCGTCTCCAGGTATTTTTTGGCGGTTTGGGCACGGCGCTCGCCCAAGGCAAGGTTGTACTCGGCTGAACCGTGCTCGTCGCAATTCCCTTCAACACGAATCTTGGCAGCGGTTGCCTTCATAAGTACTGAAGCGTTTTTTGCCAAGGTGGCACGGGCCGCGTCAGACAATTTTGAGGAGTCGAAATCGAAATATATTTTATCCAGGGCCGACTGGAGTTGCGAAGCTGACGTATTTTTGGGGACTTCCTGAACAGAAGTGGAGGGATGGACCGGGAGAGCTGCCTGTTCTTTTTGGGGTGCCAACACCACTGCACCGTTTTTCGGGGATTCGGCCGGCTTGGCAACCGGTGCAGATGCCATCCCTTCATCCTTTTTTACAACCTCTTTATTTGCGCAACCGCCGGCGAGAAACAGCCCACAGCTAAACATTACGACATAGAGTTTCATACCGTTCTTCATTGCTTTATTCTCCTCTGAATTGGGCTACAGATAATCAAAACGATGCACGTATAGGAAGCCATCGATGATGGCATCACCACAGGTGATATGTAAGGTTGCGGGATGTAACGTCATTACGGTGAATAGGGGGAGCGCGCGGCGATAAGAGGCGTACCAGCAGCAGGAAAAAAACGGATGACACCATGATGGGAAGTGCCAGCGGACGGCTTATGGGAAAAGATACCTTGTGAATCGAACAACCCAGCTCGACAGGCGCATCAAAGTGCTTGGCCGACGTCTGCAGAACCGGCTTTTCGGCAGGAGCCTCCAGGACGGCACGCAACAGCATGGGCTTCGGCTTATGAGGTCGTTCGACATTGGGAACCCTTACCCCCAGAAACAGGAGGAATAAAGGTAAAGTGAAGATAACCAGACGCTTGGTTACGTGATGCCGCATTAGGTGATACATGGTGGTAGTAATACCAGATTGTCCCAACAAAGTGCAACCGAATTGGTCGGCACGGGGCACAGGTTGCGGCACATCTGAAATTTCTCCTGAACAGAAATTTTTGCAACAAGCGGACGCAGGCAGAAAAAAGCCACCATTAGGCGGTTAACCCATCACAGTTTCGATCCTATGCAACATCGTTTCAACGACAAGATGACCGGAGGGCTCGCCCACGTGCCGTTCGCGTGGTGCTTATCGTCTACGCCGGCACTCCTTTATTTTTTGCCGTCACCCGGATCTTTCGCTTTATCCCCATACTTGGCACCTCGGTCCCCGAGGTCGCAGGAATTGGACATTCAGGTCGAGACCCCGAATCGTGGAAGGATATACTTCTGGAGAACAATCCACACCACCAGGAATATAATCAGCAGTAACAGGTCTTTCACTCGGTCACCTCGCTTATTCGGTTCATGTTTGGACATTCAGGATGATACCGGACCGGCATCATAACATCCTTCAACCGCGGCTGGAACAAGCCGCCGCTGGCGGTGTGCCTGCCACCGCCGCAAACGTGGATAGCTCCTTCCGTATCTCGGCAGTCCCGCATTCAGGGCATTCTATTTGAAGCTCTTCTCCCGTTCTTTGCAGCTTTTCAAAACGCAAGCCGCATTTCCTGCAACTATACTCAAAGATCGGCATCCTTTGCACCTCAAACCATGTATTCAAATATGCGAATATAATAAATGAGGCACGACAAACTGTCAACAGCGTAAAAAGGTCGGACCATCGGCAGTCAGTCTTTGGACAGCGTTTCTTTTAAGCGTAAAACGAAGCGATGGTTGTGGACACCACATAACATGCAGTATACTCTTTCCCGTATCGTCAGGTGACTCCGGAGGTGACGCTCGTGTTCATAGCCCTGTTTTTGACGGCATTCTTGCTGGCAGGTGACCTGTATCATCCATACTTGTCCGGGGCGGAAGCCACGACTCGTGCCACTCAAGCGGCCCATGACGGCGAGAAGGCAACGGAAAAGAATGAAAGGGATGCAACCCCGGACATGGAGATACCGGTCGTTACCCGTCACACCATCACCGTGAAGGGCAAGGAACTGGCCTACGTGGCAACCGCGGGGAAATTGCCGATTCAAAACGATGACGGCGAAACCGAGGCCCAGGTATTCTTTGTTGCCTACACTGTTCAAACTTCTTCTCGCGAAACGAAGCGACCGCTCCTGTTCATCTTCAACGGAGGTCCCGGAGCATCGGCTGTCTGGCTGCACCTCGGCGCCGTCGGTCCCCGCATTGTGCGAATGCTTCCCGACGGCAGGATGCCTTCTCCTCCCTTCAACATGCTGGACAACGACACCACGTGGCTTGAATGGGCCGACCTGGTATTCATCGACCCGGTCGGCACCGGGTACAGCAGGGCAACCAAGACGGATCTAACGAAAAAGTTTACTACCGTCCAGGGAGATGTGGACTCGGTGGGGCGGTTCATCAGGCTCTATCTGGGACGTTATGAGCGTTGGGGGGGGCCGCTGTTTCTGGCGGGCGAGAGCTACGGAGCATTCCGCGCCGCAGGGTTGTCTGAATACCTGCTTGAGCACGGTATCGCGCTCAACGGCATTATACTCATTTCCTCGGTCATGAATATGCAAACCCTTTCCTTCGACCAAGGCAATGAGCTACCCTATGCCCTGTTCCTCCCCAGTTATACGGCAACGGCTTGGTATCACCGAAAACTGCCCCCCGAACTCCAGGCCGATCTGGACAAAACACTGGACCAGGCGGAATCATGGGCGGCAACGGACTATACGACAGCACTGTTCCAAGGAGACAGCCTGACGCCTGAGAAGCGCCGGGAGGTTGCCGACAAACTGGCGGAATTTACGGGGCTGGATGCGGCCTTCATCGCAAACCGCAACCTGCGCATCGACAACAGAAGCTTCGTCAGGGAGTTACTCCGCGACCGCCAGCAGATGGTTGGATACATGGATAGCCGGTTCACGGCCCCAGACCTGGAGCCTTCGAGCCACCGTAGCTTCGATCCTACCGTTGCCACCATCCGGCCGCCCTATACCGACGCGTTCAACCGCTATATTCGCACGGAGCTCGGCTACAAATCCGACCAGGAATATTTTGTCCTGGGCGGCGGCATCGGCCATTGGGACTGGGAGGCGAAGAACAGCTACGCCGACACCAGCGATAATCTGCGAAACAGCTTTGCCAAAAACCCTTACATGAAGCTCTTTGTGGCTATGGGGCTCTTTGACCTGGCCACTCCCCACTTCTCAAGCACCTACACGCTCAACCACTTGGGCTTGCCCCCCGCGCTTCGGAAAAACATCTCAATCCGCCACTACCGCGCCGGACATATGATGTACCTGGATGGCGACTCCCGCAGGGAGCTGAACCGGGATGTGAAAGCGTTTGTCGAAAAGGCTCTTGCCGAAAGACCATAATAGAGCACAGCTAAAAATGTATCATTTTCCTATACGGTTACACCCCCTCTTTTACTTTTGAAAAAACAGAACAATCTCAATATATTGGCAACACACATCCATCAACACACATCGTTATGGCTGTATGTGATTGCTATACATACAGCCATATTGCCCCCAACTCAAACATTGTGCCACCCGCACCAAACCACAGAACAACATTCGATATTTTTAGTATGTTATAAGCAAAAACTTATATTTTATGGTTTATGGCACGGTCGATGCTTTAACAATGGGTAAGAAAACATGCTGGGCATCCGAGATTGGAAAGGAGAGAGCCATGAGAACCGTATCGGCAACCCTATTGTCCCTGATGATCACCGCCACCAGAGCGCTGGCAGCGGGGGGCGTAAGTGAAGGCGAAGGCTTGGGCCTTTTGGCGACATTCTTCATCGCGTTCGGTATCCTGATCGTCATGTTCCAGTTCATCCCTGGCGTCATGCTGTTCGTCGGAATGCTCAAGGGGCTTTTTTCCGCGAGCGATGTAGAATCCCGCGAAACCGCAGGAACCAAATAACATCGCAACCGGTTAACGCACGAGAAGGAAACGTTCGTCCAGATAGTGGGACGGAGTACGAAAGGGAGGACGTCATGAAATCCACACCATTGAAAACCGCGCTGCTGATGAGCATAGGCTCCGCTTCCAACGCGTTCGCGGCGAGCGGCGCACGGGAAGACAACAGTGGACTGTTCGTATGGATTTTCCTTGGATTCTGCGCCCTGATCGTCATCGCCCAGCTCATGCCGGTCATGCTGCTGATGTTTGGCTTTGCCAAAGGGCTGAGCAAGGATAAGACTACCGAACCGCAAGCAGTGAAGCCCGGGTAATGGGATGGGGACCAGCCGGACCGGCTCAGGGGCGCGTGGCCACCGCAAGCAGGATCGGGTAAAGCTTGTCATGCTTGCGCACGGCGGTCACGCTCCGGACACAGATGGAACCGAAGCCCGCCCGCGTAAGTAATTCCTCCAACTCTTCCCGGCTGAAGCCATTATGGAATATGCCGGTCTGATCCTCGTGAAAGCTGCCGTCCTCGGATTCCAGGTCGGCGAGGGCAATCCAGCCGCCAGGGTGCAGCAGCTCGCGAAGTGAGGTGAGGATCGGGACCAACTCCGGAATATGGTGCAGCGTCATGGCGCTGGTAACAAGATGAAAAGGCCCCACCGGCATCTCTCCCTGCTCCAGGTTGTAACAAACGGCATGCGTGTTTTTGACGCCCGTCGCGGAACATTTGGCGTTCAGGCAGTCCACCATCCCCTGTGAGCTGTCCATGCCGACAACACTGCGCAGGGCAGGCGCCAGGCTGAGGGTCAGCAGGCCGGTGCCGCAACCGTAGTCCATGCCGTCCCAATCCGCTGAAAGCGGGACCGCTTCTTTTATGGCCGCCGCAATGTCGGCCGCCAACTGTACCCGACGCGGCTCTTCATCCCAAGTTGATGCAACAGCATCAAAATCCTTCCGTTCCATCACAATCTCTCCTCTCCACGATTGATATGGTCAGTTTCACAACGGACTCACCGCCTCATCATGTACGGTCGCAAAGAGCACCATGCCCACACAGCCTTCCAACAGTCATACCTCAAGCGTATACCCGACCAGCGCAACCTGGAATTCACGCGGCAACTCCCGGGACAAGCGTGCCGAGGCGGCAAATCCGGTGCAATGTCCAGCAGCTATTTTTCTGATCCCCATACTCTTGACCGTTTGAATTGTTTTTTCCATCTGTTCCTGGCTGCAAAACGACAAATGAGTCCCACCGATCAGGGCATATACATCGCGCCGGCCGGTCGTGTAGGCGATATGTTCCAGCGTATTGATCAATCCGGCATGGCAGCATCCCAAGAGGATCACCAACCCCCTGTCGGTTTCCAGCACCAACGATTGGTCGTCCATTGTGGGGTCCAATTCCTGCCCGGTGCAATCACGGTACAATCCCTGGTCGCCGCTTTCAAACGCGGTGGCGCGGGGAACCTCACCGGACAGGTAGACGCCGGGCGCCAATTCCCGGAATGCCGTCGAGAGATCAAATACCGCTCCGGCACTTTCCAAGGCTTCCCTAGCATGAGGTATGCCAATGGGGAAACATTCCCCGGTGTCCTTAACCCGGTAGCGGGGGGTGAAGATATCCGGGTGTCCGTACACCCGGCGGGGACCGTACTCCTGCAGGTAGGGCAGCAGGCCCCCGGCATGATCAAAGTGACCATGGGAGATCGCCACCGCGCCGACCGCGGAAAGATTCTTGTTCATCCGGTTGGCATTATGCAACAGGGTAAGCCCCTGCCCCGTATCGAACAGGATTGCTTCACCCTCGGACGGCTCGATCAGTGCGGCAAAGCCATGTTCCCCCAGTGTGCCGGAGATGGGGCCGACTGAATTTTCACACAGAACAGTAATCCGATAGTTCATACACCACCAGTATCCGCGTCTTCGCAAGGCAAAGGCGTCTTGCCGTTTTTAGATATATTGATAAACATATATTTAAAACAATGTCAACAACAGCGGCACCAAAAACCGCCGGACGGCATTGTGCCATCCGGCGGAGAGAGGTTGGCTTCAAAGCCTTCACACGTTACGCCACCGTAAGCGCTCTATCTTTCGACCTGGGCTATGGCTTCTTTTATGGCGTTTCTGCTAATCTCACGGCTACCTACCAGAAGTCTTCGCTTTTTGGTTTTGGGGTTGTCAACCACCACGGTGGGGGTAGCTTTGACGCCAAAGCCGCGAAAGATGGATTCGAAGAGCTTAACTCCATTCATCAACTCCACGAAGTTGAGTGGCCGAAGCGTGACACCCAGGGGGGCAACCGCAGACTGTACTTGCTCCGGGGTCGGGCTTTTCGTGGTGCGGGAGAGTTCCTCCAACACGTGGCGCAGCCGCATGTATTTATCCTTGTCATACACCATGAATTGCAGATTATAGGGGGTGATGTTGGCGGTGTCCGGGTGGATGGGCATATCGACGAATGCAACACGCGCCTTTGAAGAAATCTCCGGGAAAGCCTTCTCCATGTCAGGTTCCACCCTGCGGCAGACGGGACAGAACCAGTCACTGACAAAGTACACCGTGGTATCGCTCTGGCGTTTACCGAAGTAGATATCAGGTCCTGCCGCCTCCGCCTCCTTCTGAACACCGGCCAGGGCTGCGCCCAGACCGACCAGTAATGCGAGAACCATAACTGCCATATGGGTAATTTTTGTTTTCATGGTTCCTCCTGACGCCGTTTGGGTAGCCAGTAATTGATATAAGAGTGCGAGAAATGCAGTGGCAACCATTGCTGCAATGCCGAGACAGACAGGACACCAACTGCCGATAATGTACTTCTGGATCCAGATCAACCGCAACTCGGAGCCGAGCGCCGCACTCACGCCGTAAAGCAGCAGGGAGCCGGCAAACGGAGCGCGGCTGCGAACAGCCGACAACAGGACCAAAGCCCCGAAGAAGGCGCAGCCGAACCAACCAAAATCCATCCCGAAAATCAAGTATTTTGCTGTTTCGCTGCACAGGGCCGTGCATATTTTGAGGCCGGAAAGTACGGAAAGGGCCAAGCCTGCCAGAAGCGCCAGCCAAAGAACGACATCGGCTACCGCCTTGCCTGGACTACAGGGTGTTGATGACATAGCACAACCTTTACTACTGGTGATAGTTCGGCAAATCCCAGCATCTCGCCGAGTACGTGGATCGTCGAATACCTCCATGAAATAGGCCAGTGCTCACACTATAACACGGAGACATCAAAATGCGAGTGTAAACTTTGTCAACATTGAGTGATGGACAATGTATACAAAAACAACTGAAAAGGCAGGCCATAGTGTGGTGCCGTAACGACTCGCAACGCTCGCCCCGCTTGACCCAATGACGTATCATATCTATAGTAGCTGCGGACAGACCAAACAATACCCGCCGAGGCCACCGAGATGACATCCCCCTTGCATCACAAACCATTCCTCCTGTTTCTGCTGGCGCGTGCCGCGGCCACCATCGCGTACCAGATGACCGGTGTCGCCGTGGGATGGCAGATATACTCCCTAACACATCGCGCATTCGACCTTGGCCTGGTCGGACTTGTACAGTTCATCCCCTCGGCGGCGCTGGTGCTGCTGGTGGGGCACATTGCCGACCGTTACGACCGCCGCCGGATCGTTGCTCTTTCTCAATTCGTCGAGGCGACGGCGCTGATAGCCCTGTGTCTGGGAAGTCACGCCCAGTGGGCCGGCAAAGAGGCCATACTGTCGTTCATCTTTCTGATCGGCATTGCCCGCGCCTTTGAGTTCACCACCCTCCAGACCCTGGTCCCCGCTCTGGTGGATCAGGAAACCTTACCCCGGGCAATGGCGCTGAACGCCTCGGTAAGGCAGGCAGCCGTCATCCTCGGTCCGACGCTGGGCGGTTTTCTCTACATTGCCGGTCCGGCGGCGGTATACGCCACCAGTGGCGCGCTCTTCCTGCTGTCGTCCATCGCCATTTCGGCAATCAGGATCGAGCGGCCGATCGCCCGGCAGCGCGAACCGGTATCCCTCAACTTCGTCTTCGCAGGTATCTCCTATATCCGCAGCCGGCGAGTCATACTGGGGGCCATTTCCCTCGATCTGTTTGCAGTGCTGCTCGGCGGTGCGACCGCCCTGCTGCCGATCTATGCCCGCGATATTCTTTCCGCCGGGCCTTGGGGTCTTGGCCTCCTCCGTTCCGCGCCAGCCGTTGGTGCATTTGCCGCATCCATCTACCTGGCCCGACGGCCATTGCAACGCAAGGTAGGAAAAATCATGTTTGTCGCAGTAACCTGGTTCGGTATCGCAACCATCGTCTTTGCCCTTTCCACTTCGATTGCCTTGTCGTTTGTAGCCCTAGTGGTCCTCGGTTGGTCCGACATGTTGAGCGTAGTCATCCGCTCGACCCTTGTGCAGTTGGAGACCCCCGATGAAATGCGCGGCCGGGTCAGCGCCGTCAATGCCATCTTCATCGGCACCTCCAACGAACTGGGAGAATTCGAGTCGGGACTGACCGCCGCTTGGTTCGGGACCGTACCCGCTGCATTGATCGGCGGAATCGGCACATTGTTGGTTGTTATGCTCTGGAGACGTTTTTTCCCCGAACTGGCGCAACGTGAGCGGCTCCAGGCTGGTTAGCGACGTGTCCGCCCAGACCTTGCGAATATGTTCTCAGCGGTGATCTGACACTTTCATTCCAGCACGCTGTTATGGTATTACTAGCGAAACAACCCCATGACGCGTGTTGACCAGCGGAAGGCCTTGTCGCCGACGTATGACAACATAGTAAGAGACAAGGAATAGAGACAACGGTGGCCACAACACCATACGGACAACAACATCAGCACACGTACGGCGGCACAAACTATGCCCGTACCGTCCTCGGATACCTTCTGAGAACATACTTCACTGCTCTTGTCCTGTGTGTCTCGTTTCTGCCCGCATTCGGCGCCACCAGCGACCAGAACCGGCCTCCCGACGATAAGGTCATCATTGTCGGGGGCGACCGCGCCTACCCCCCCTACGAGTTCCTTGACAAAAACGGCCAACCGGCAGGGTACAACGTTGATCTCACCCGGGCCATCGCCAAAGTCATGGGTATGAAGGTGGAGTTTCGCTTCGGGGGGTGGTCCGAGATGCGCGCCGCTCTCATGAATGGCGAGATTGACGTCCTCCAGGGGATATCGTTTTCGGAAGAACGATTAGGAACCATAACCTTCTCCCCTCCCCATACCATCGTTCATCATGCCATCTTTGCCCGGAAGGACACTCCACGGGTCAATTCCATCGAAGATCTGCACGGCAAACAGATCATCGTCTTCCGCGACGGCATTATGCATGACACCCTGAGGAACCTCGGTTTCAGCGGTGAGTTGCACTTTGCCGACACCCCGGCCGACGCCTTGCGCCTTCTTGCCTCGGGCGTCAACGACTACGCGGTCGTCGCCATTGTTCCCGGCATGTATCTCATCCGGGAACTTCATCTGACGAACGTCGTCCCGGTTGCGACCAACATAGCTGCCCAGAAATACTGCTATGGCGTCAAAAAGGGAAACAACGAGCTAATGACCCGCATCAGTGAGGGGCTTGCCATCCTCCACAAGACGGGCCAGTACCAGCAAATCTACGACAAATGGCTCGGAACCCTGGAGCCGCCGCCGGTCTCCTGGGAACGGGCCGTGCGCTACGGCGCCCTTGCCCTGGTTCTGCTCCTTCTTGTCCTGGCCGCCACAGTGGTCTGGTCCCGGACCCTTCAAAAGCGTGTTGCCCTGCGAACCCAGGAACTGGCACGCGAGGCGGCAGAACGTAAACGAGCACTGGAAGAACTCCGTCTCCACCAGGACAAGCTCATTCAGGCCGACAAAATGGCCTCCCTCGGCATCCTTGTCTCCGGCGTGGCCCACGAGATCAATAATCCCAACGGCCTGATCCTGCTCAACATGCCGATCCTCAAGGAGGTCTACCGGGATGCGGTGGAGGTACTTGAGGCCCGCTACCGAGAGTCGGGCGACTTCCCACTCGGCGGGCTACCCTATTCACGGATGCGCAACGAGGTTCCCCACATGCTGGACGAAATGCTGGAGGGGGCCAAGCGCATCAAACGTATTGTCGAGGAACTCAAGGATTTTGCCCGCCAGGACGACAACCCCGGCGGCGACCTTTTCGATCTGAATCAGGTAGCACAGGCGGCGGTACGGCTGGTTGACAGTTCACTCCGCAAGGCAACGACCAACTTTTCGGCAGAATACGCCGCAGACATCCCCCTGGTGCATGGAAATGCCCAACGTATCGAACAGGTGGTCGTCAATCTGCTCCTCAACGCCTGCCAAGCACTACCCAACGCGGAGCGCAAAATCTCCCTAGCCACATTCCGCGTCAGTAATGCCAGGATCGTGGTGCTGACCATAACGGATGAAGGGGTCGGTATTGCCTCCGAACATATCCCTCGCCTTACCGACCCGTTTTTTACCACCAAACGCGAAACAGGAGGGACCGGCCTCGGTCTTTCGGTGTCGGCAGGGATCGTCAACGAGCACGGCGGGACGCTCAAATTCAACTCGACACCCGGCGAAGGAACGACCGTCATCCTGACCCTTCCGGCCACCGAGGAGACACTCCCATGACCCAGAACCTCCATCCTCCCTTTTGCATACTCCTTGTGGATGACGAGCCGGCCTGGCTGCGCTCCCTCTCTCTCACCCTGGAGCGTTCCGCCGGCATCACCAACATCCTTACCTGCCAGGACAGCCGGCAGGTTGAGGGCATCCTGAACAGCCGAAAGGTGGGCCTGATCCTGCTCGACCTCACCATGCCCCATATCTCGGGTGAAGACCTCCTGACCATGATTGCGGAACAACATCCGGAGACCGCCACCATCGTGATAAGCGGCATGAACCAGTTGGAGACCGCCGTGCGCTGTATGAAAATCGGAGCCTTTGACTACTTCGTCAAAACGGTGGAGGAAGACCGGCTTGTGGGAGGGGTGCTGCGTGCAATCCGGATGTTGGAACTCCAGCGCGAGAACTTTGAGATGTCCAGCCGTGTGCTTACCGGAGAACTCCGGCGGCCCGAAGCCTTTACCGCTATCATCACGGCCAACAGAGCCATGCACGCCATTTTTTCCTATGTGGAAGCTGTTGCGGTCAGCCCTCAGCCGCTTCTCATTACCGGTGAAAGCGGCGTCGGCAAGGAACTCCTCGCCCGTGCCACCCATCTTTTGAGCGGATGCGCGGGTCCGCTTGTAGCGGTGAATGTGGCAGGACTCGACGATACGGTGTTTTCCGACACGCTTTTCGGCCATACCAAAGGTGCCTTCACCGGCGCCGATCAGCAACGCCGGGGCATGATCGAGGAGGCCGCCGACGGCACTCTGTTCCTCGACGAGATCGGTGATCTGAGCATCCCTTCCCAAGTCAAGCTCCTGAGGCTTCTTCAGGAAGGAGAATACTTCCCCTTGGGGAGCGACCGCCCGAAACGCCTCAAGGCGCGCATCATCGTGGCCACCCATCACAACCTTGCGCAAAAAGAGGCTGACGGAAGGTTCCGCCGCGATCTTTTCTACCGCCTGCGGACCCACCACGTCCATGTGCCTCCCCTGCGGGAGCGAAAAGAAGACATCCCTTTGCTACTTGACTATTTCCTTGGCCAGGTCGCACGTTCCCTGGGGAAAAAAAAACCAACCCCTCCCCGGGAGCTGGCCCAACTCCTTGCCACCTACTCATTCCCCGGCAACGTACGAGAGTTGAAGGCCATGATCTACGACGCGGTAAGTGTACATCGCGACCATATCCTCTCCATGGATACCTTTTTACGCGGCATCGGTCGTCCTGACCCCCTGCCTGTCGCTCCTGTTCCCGAAGGAAATCCCTTTTCGCACCTTGACCGGCTACCCACCTTTGCCGAAGCGACGGAGCTGCTCGCTGCCGAGGCCATAACCCGCGCCAAAGGCAACCAGACCATCGCCGCCCGGCTGCTCGGCATCTCCCAGCCTGCGTTGAGCAAACGCCTCAAGCTGGCACGCGGACAGGAATAAAAAACGGCGCTCCCCTAAAACACAAGTCCGGTTTCCTATCCGCCTTCGATTATTCAAGGGATCTATCTGAATTTTCCCGATGCCGGCACAGCCCGCTTAAAGGCCCACGCCTCGATCTTTTTAATCTGCTCGGCCATGGTAATGGAAAGCGGGACTGTTTGGCTGATCATGACCATCAGATCCTGCTGGGTCATGGGCCGTCTGTCGGCAAGCGCTTCGAAAACCGCCGAATTGACGGTCTGCTCGATCTCCGCGCCAGAGAATCCACGGGTGGAGCCGGCAAGAAGTGGAATGTCGAAGGAAGCAGGCTCAACCTGACGTTTAGCCAAATGGATACGAAAAATCTGTTCGCGGGCTGTGGTATCAGGCAACCCGACATAGAATATTTCGTCGAAGCGCCCCTTGCGCAGCACCTCGGCCGGGAGCATCTCAATGGCATTCGCGGTAGCAGCCACAAATACCGGTTCCCGTTTTTCCTGCATCCACGTCAAAAAGTTTCCAAGCACCCTGGAAGCCGCCCCTCCTTCGGACTTGAAGCCGTGGGTCGTGATCCCGGATTCTATTTCATCAATCCAAAGCACACAGGGGGCTACAGCCTCAGCCGTATCGAACGCCAGGCGCAAGCTTGCCTCCGGCGTACCGAACAATCCCCCGTATACCGTCGACATATCAAGCCGAATCAACGGAAGATGCCACTCGGCGGCGATCGACTTGACGAACAGGGACTTGCCACAGCCGGCAATCCCCATGACCAGCACGCCGCGCGGAAGCCCAACCCCGGACGATATGCTGTCCAGCCCGAAAGCACACGTGCGCCGTTCCAGCCAATGCTTGAGGTTTTCCATACCACCAAGCTGATTGCAGCCGACGACATCGGTAACCAGCTCCATTATCCCGCTCTGCTGAATGATCCGTCGCTTGTTTTCCAGGAGCGACGCGACGGGGTTAGTGCCCCCGGGCATTTCATCCAGACGTAACAAACGGATCGACCTTTCAAGATCAACAAAATCAAGCCCGCGAGCAGCAACCGCCAGCCTCCCAAACAGCGTGGGATCTTCCCGGCACGCTTTGGAAAATGATGGTTCACGACTCAGCATATGTTTCAGGAACTCCTGGATTTCCTCAATTCCGGGAAGTCCATGGGTCAACATGATGTTGTCTTCCCGAAAACCTTGGGGTATCCGTTCCTCATCGCCCAGGATGACCGTCACCTTCCCTTTTCCGTTTGAAGCCGAGGCAAGGTCCTTTAATTTTCTGATCAGTATCGGACTGTCCCACCAAAAATGGTGAACATCCTTCATGATCAACATAAAGGGGCCGGGATGGCCTATGGCGAAATCAAGGGCTTTCATCGGGTCTGCCGTATCTGCGACAACGACACCGTCCCGGCACAGACCCGTTGTGCAGGTCCAGACAAGTGGGGAGCCCATGCCCTTGAGCCGTGCGGCGACTTGACTCAGAAGCCATTCACTGCGCTGTTCATTGTTGGTTATCACATAAAACATGATCGTACCGACGCTGATCATGCGAACCATCTGTTGCTGCGTCATATTTTCCATATATTTTTTCCTTACATCCCAGGCCGCTCATCATAGAGGTGTGTTTTGCGTCGCCTTCAGGGACACGGGTCACGACCCTACATTCCCAGCCGGGTACGGTAGATTCCGCTTAAAGCCTTACCGCGAAGGTCCACGGCATGTAACTGTTCCGCCATTTCCCGCCCTAAACGGCTCAAACGGGCTCGTTCATCCTTGTTTCCCATTAACCAGGTCAATTTAGCGGCCAGATCGCTGGAATCTCCATATGTTGCATAGACACCGGCATCCCCCAGCAAGTCTCGGTTTGCAGGCATATCAAAAGCTACGGTTGGCAGCCCACAGGCCATGTAGTTAAGCAGTTTACCGTTGGGCTCGATCAAGGAGATTTTGGGGGATACGGCAATGTCTCCCGCGGAAAGGTAGAGCGGGGCCTTTGCGTAGTCGATCTTGCCGGTGAAGATTATCATCTTCTCTATACCCAGTTCGAAAGCCTTGGCCCGGTATCCTTCTTCGGGAAACCCCATGATCAGGAAACGAATCGGGCTCCCCTTTGACTTGAGCAGAACAATCGCGGAGAGCAGGGTATCGATCCCCTGATTACGATCCAGCGCACCAAGATACACCACCAGCGGCGCATCGAGCGGGAGACGCAGCCTGGTACGCACTTCATTTCGCTGATAAGGACGGAACAACGTGGTATCGACACCGTCCGCCAGCGATACCACCCTTTCCTGAGCAACCCCCCACTGTCCGATAAGATTTCGGGCCACAGAACCGGAACCGGCAATGATAAGATCAGCGGAGCGCACATTGATGCGTCGTTCCAGCCATGAATTAAAGCGGTGCAGTAACGTCCCCTCCCTGATAAAGCCCTGTTCAATCATCCCGCCGGTGAGGCTGCCCTGATAATCAAACACAAGGGGGATACCCAGCTTCTTTTTGAGCCGGCCACCTATCCATGCGCCTTCATGGCCATAGGCATGGATCAGATGTGGCCTGAATGTTCGGGCAAACTTGAACGCCTGGCTGGACATAAACAGGTCGATGTACGGATTATGCCACGATACATGTGTCGACAAATCCCGCAGCCATGGGATGCGAGGCATCCTGATGGTTGGAACTCCCGGCATATCGCGACCAAGGTGGTAAGTATACATCCGGACGTTATGGCCGCAACGAATAAGGGCTTTGGCCTCCTCGTAGCCTCTCACATGCTCGCCGCAGTCACTGAAATAAGGAGTGGGAGCAAGCAGCATAATCCTCAGTTTCCTCTCAGACAAAACCAATCTTCTCCTTTGGCCCACTCGACATTTTTCTCTAGGCTCACGCTGACCCAAGGTAACAGAATAGCACTAAAATGGGCTACGCAGCACAGATTACCGTTTATAGAGCAATAACAAGAAACAGAATGTGCAAATCCCTGGGAAACTGAAAAAAGCAAGCTCACCAACTGGCCGGATATGACAGAGCAAAAGACTGTAACGTAGCTTGCAAGGCGGACGTTGTTCACTGTTCCTGCCGATATTACAAGGACCGCGATGCCTTCCTCCAACGCATCATCTTGAATAGCCCACAAAGGGTATAACCAATGTTATTCCCATAACCCCGGTTATACCCCCCGACTTTTGCGCCATATCCAATGGTTTTGCTACAAAGCCCTTCGACACCATAACCACAGTTATACCCTTTGAATCGTAAGACAGGGCCATAAAACAATGTTTAGTGTTTAATATCGGCTAGTTGAATATAGGTACCAAGTTGGTATTCAGCTTGCTGATATGATTTTATATTTATTTGGCAACGTTTCCAGGCTCAAGGCGATCTCGCTTCAAATCCAATAAGGCAGCAGATGAAAGGGGTGTGCATGAAAACGAAGAGGTTTTACCAGCATCTGTACGTTCAAGTGCTTACAGCGATTGCCATCGGCGTCGTCCTCGGCAACTTTTTGCCGGAGACCGGTGTTGCCATGAAACCGTTCGGGGACGGCTTTATTAAACTGATCAAGATGATCATCACACCAGTGATCTTCTGTACGGTCGTAACCGGCATTGCAGGCATGGAAGACATGAAGAAAGTTGGACGCGTCGGCGCCAAGGCACTGCTCTACTTTGAGGTTATTACCTCACTGGCTTTGGCCATCGGGCTGATCGTGGTGAATGTCATCAGGCCAGGCGAAGGTTTTAACGCCGACGTGACCAAACTCGACACAAAGGCTCTCGCCGCCTTTACCACCCAAGCAAAATCCCATTCCACGGTAGATTTTCTGCTCAACATCATCCCATCGAGCGTGGTTGACGCCTTTGCCAAAGGCGACATACTACAGGTGCTTGTCTTTGCCATCCTGTTCGGCTTCGCCCTGTCTGCCCTCGGCGAAAAGGGGAAGGCGGTTTACCGCCTGATCGATCAAATCGCCCAGGCTCTTTTCGGGATCGTCAACATCATCATGAAATTCGCCCCCATCGGGGCCTTTGGCGCCATGGCCTTCACCATCGGCAAGTTCGGAGTTGGCTCCCTTTCAAAACTGGGCATGCTGATGGGAAGCTTCTATTTAACCTGCATACTCTTCGTTCTGTTGGTCCTCGGCCCCATAGGCAAGCTCTGCGGCTTCAACGTTTTCAAGTTTATTCGCTACATCCGAGAGGAACTGCTGATCGTCCTGGGCACATCATCCTCCGAATCGGCCCTCCCCAGGCTGATGGTAAAACTTGAAAACCTGGGCTGCAAGAAATCGGTGGTCGGCCTCGTCGTTCCCACCGGCTACTCCTTCAATCTGGACGGCACCTCAATCTACCTCACCATGGCGGCACTGTTTGTGGCCCAGGCCACCAACACTCCCCTTACCTGGACCCAGACCCTGACCATCCTTGCAGTTCTTTTGCTCACCTCCAAGGGTGCAGCCGGGGTAACGGGAAGCGGCTTTGTCACCCTTGCCGCCACCTTCGCAGCCATACCCACCATTCCCCTGGCCGGTTTGGCCCTGATCCTTGGCATTGACCGATTCATGTCAGAAGCCCGCGCCCTGACCAACTTCGTCGGCAATGGCGTGGCGACGATCGTGGTATCCCGATGGGAAAACGAGCTTGATGTGGAGCGAATGAAACACGTCCTGAACAACAACCTGACCGGCACGGAAGTGTCGCATGGCTTCACTCTCCCGGAAGCTGAACCGGAAATGATTGCCGATTAGAAGAAAAGTGCCCACACTGAAACAAAAAAAAGCCCGCTCACTGCGGGCTTTTTCATTTACGGCCTCTTCCCCATCTCCTCCTGTTTCGTCGCGGCTCTACTGGAAGTTCAACGGTCGGACGGCGGTAGCCACAATCGTTGGGAAGCCAATGCAGGGTCGCAACCAATTCCGGCGTCAGCTTCATGCAGCTAGGATTAATCTCAAAGCGTCGCTCGAAAATCTTGCAGCGCCGGGTTGTCACGTCCAGGTATCGGCAGGGGGTCTGGGTGTAGAAAATAGTACCCCGTTCATCCTCCAGTTTTTCAAAGCAGCAGAGGCCACACTGATTGCAAAGACTGTCCCAGTGATCGTTATTGTTAACGGTATCAATCATGAGAGAAGGGTAAACCAGGCAAAGGAGAGGTGTCAACCAATCAATTGCTCCACCGCAAAGAGCGGGGTATGTTCGCGCAGTAAAGGGGAAAAACCGGCTAGAAACCGGAAAATCCGCTCATTTTGGGGTGGCAGCGCTTGCAGTCATTCATGGGAAAGGCGACCTGCATATGACAGGCACCGCAGTAGTTGCCAAAAATATTCTTATCCATGGAAAAATCGACGGTGCCTTTCATTTTGATGTTGAAGACATCGGGGTGGCAACTGGAACAGTCAAGCTCGCTGAAATGATCCTCATGGGAGAAGGCCACGTCGCTTCGGGGAACCGCCGTGCCAAGCTTCATCGGCAGGCGCAGCTTTTCCGGAAGTTGCAGAGAAGGCGCGGAGGAAGAGATTGTATTCTTAGGGGCGATCCTTCCGCTCCTATATGCTTTAGCCCAATCAATACCGTTTCCAAAGCCGGCCATCGGCAAGGTGGCGGCAAAGGTTTCGAAATACGCCTCCAGGGCCTGCGTATCCTTCATGTGGCATCGGTCACACTCCCCGTCTTGGACGCCGAAAGCCATCACGCCGTCATGGCAGGCGCCGCAGTATTTTCCCTCGGTGTATTGCGCCCTTGTGATGCCAGTATCCCCCGAATGCATACTGAACCCCAGATCAAGGTGGCAGACGCGGCAGGTGTAGCGGGCCCGGTGGCTCCAGTGGGCAAACACAACCGGAGCCATCCCGGCTTTTGTGGTCCGGCGGTGCATAATGACGGTACCGTACTTCCAGAACGGCCCGTTGGGAGGAATGGTTTTGATTACACTTCCCAAATCGCCTCGATCCGTCGCCCGGCCACTACCCAGACACGACAGCAGCGCCATGACGCCAAGAAGCAGGCTAACACCGATTCTTTTTTTCACCCAGACCTCGACTAGTCGTGTTTACAAACCTATTTTCCCGCTTTATCATTATCTTTTGCCTCCAGAACATATATATAGAGGTTCTTGCACAACTGGAGCCTTTTCAGGAAAACTTTCCGAACGGTCTCATCCTGTTGTTCGATAACCTTCTGTAGACGTTCGCATCTTCCGATCAACGCCCTCAACTCATCTGTGGAAAGCGTCATAACATCCGTCGTTTTTGCACAGGTATCATCGAATTCCGCTCGCCACAATTCATCACAATAAGCCTTTGACAGGCAAACGGACAGGAACAGAACCGCCAAAAACACGCGTGTCAGAGCTGTTGCACGCATCATCGTATCTCCGTTGTCATCATCAGCCTCTTATACCGGCTTGGTATGGCAGCGCTGGCAGTCGGTCTGGGGAAACGCAACCTTGTCGTGACAGACACCGCAATACTTGCCGTCGAAAAGCTCCACCATTGAGTATTTCGAGGTCCCCTTTTTGATGCCCACAAAAATCTCGGGATGACACAGTTCACAGCCGTTCCAGACCGTATGTTTTCTGTGGGAGAAGACGATATCGGGCATCCCTTCAACCTTGGCCTTGAGCGAAAAATCCGCCTGTACCTTGAGTTTCGCTTTCATGATCGAAACCCCTTCCAGTTGATCAATAGGTTTGATCAACCCCTCTTCCTCGGCCTTTTCCCAGTTTATCCCATTGCCGAAGCGTTCCTTCGGCATGGAATCCGCGAACCGGTAAAACTCATCTTCCTTGGCCGCATCCTGTTCCAGAATATGGCACTTTACGCAGCGTTTATAGTCTTCCCTGCTATACTCCTTGGAGCACGCCTCAAAGACCTTCGTTTTGTTTACATTCATTCTGCCATTGTGGCAGGTTCCGCAGTAGTATCCCTTCATGTTATCCACGGCGCGCACCTTGGTTGCGCCAGCGGTCATCCCGAAACCGATATCGACGTGGCAGAGACGGCAGGTAAAATCCTTTCGATGCACCCAATGATCGAAAACAACCGGGGGCATCCCCGATTGCCGAGAGTAATTGTTGATGGTCACGCTTCCAAATTCATAGGGGGGGAGTTTTCTTTTTTTCGTCCCGCCTGCCCAGGCAAGACCCGCCCCCACAAACAGAACCATTACCACGAAGAGTGCCCTTCTCATGGTTACCTCCTCAGACAATGTAATCAATCAGGGTGCCGTACCCCATCGGGCTTGCCGCCAGGCCCGCATACCGTTTTCCTATCGAAGACATTCTCCCATGCATAACGGGACAATACATTAAAAACAGTAGAACTATAGACACTTATCTTCCAAGTAATCTGATCTGTCAATACTAATCCTATTGCCCCGGCGTTAAGACATCCATGAGTTTACGGCCAAGCTCGGTGACCTTGTACGGCTTCTGAATGAAGCCTGCCAACCCTTTGCCGAGAAACTTCTGGGTCACCTCTTGCTCGTTGTAGCCGCTGGACATCAAGACCCTGACATCAGACCTTATACGGCGCAACTCACGGAAGGTCTGCTCCCCGTCCATGTGGGGCATGGTGAGGTCCAGGATCACACACACGATGTCGTCCTTGCTACGACGGAAAATATCAAGTGAATCGCGCCCGTCCACCGCTGTCAGGACGTGGTAACCGAGAAACTGGAGCATATCCTTGCCCAGCGCACGGATTGTCTCCTCGTCGTCCACCAAAAGGACGGTTCCGCTCCCCTTCAGGAACTCGTTATCATGGGACAGCACTGCCGACCGGGACTCCGGCGAAGGCGAAGCAGGCAAAAGGATCTTGAAGGTGGTACCTTTGTTTTTTTCGCTATAGGTTTTGATGGCGCCACGGTGCCCGCGGATGATGCCAAGAACTGCCGCCATACCGAGGCCTCGTCCGGTAAATTTGGTGGTGAAAAAGGGATCGAATATCTTGGAAACGGTTTCCTTGTCCATGCCGCAGCCGGTATCCGCTATCTCCAGATAGATGTACAACCCTTCCGGCAGTCGGTCGTCGATCCACATCTCGGAAAGGTAAGCCCGGTCACAATCGACGGCACCCGTCGAGATAGCGATCACACCGCTTCGCTCACCGATTGCCTCTGAGGCATTTATGACCAGGTTCATGATGACTTGGCGTAACTGGGTGGCGTCAACCTCAATGTTCGGCAGATTCTGGGCCAGATTGAAGCGCAACATTGCCTTTTTGGAGATGGAAACCTCCAACATATGGGTCATCTCTTCGATCACGTTGTTAACGTTCAAAGACTCAATGACGAAATGACCTTTCCCCGAGTATGCCAACATCTGGCGAGCCAGATCGGCGGCCCGACGAGCGGCTTTTTCAATCTGGTCAATGTTCTCGCAGGCCGGCGACGCTGGTGAAAGCCGCATCATCGCCAAGTCGGCGTTTCCGAGTATTGCCATCAGGATATTATTGAAGTCGTGGGCGATCCCCCCGGCAAGCACACCCAGGCTTTCCAGCTTTTGCACATGCAGCATCTGCACTTCCATGCGTCGGTGTTGTTCCTCCATGAGTTTTTTCTCGGTGATGTTGACAGCCACGATCATAAGGTGATGTTTGCCCTCCACATCAAACCGCGATAACGAGCTGTCAAGAGCCACCCGTTTTCCAAAACTCGTGGAGATTTCAACCTCCATGGGCCTGGTTATGCCGTCGCGAAGGACCGATTCGGCGGCATCAATGAGTCCGGACGTTTGCCACGACTCGATTTCCCTGAAATTCTGGGCGCGGGTTTCTTCGAGACTCCCTCCGATCATATCGGCGATGGTCTGGTTCGCCAGAACAGACTGCCCGGTCTCTCCATCGAATACGTTGATGCCCACGGGTGCATTTTCCAGCATGGTTTCGACGAAGACAAGGGAACGCTTACCGGATTCAACTGCCCTTTTCTGCACCGAGACGTCGAAGAAGATGGTGGCGAAGCCGTCGTCTCCCCACGATATGATCGAGATAGCAAAATACTTGTCCATCTGTTTGAAGTATGTTTCAAAACTCAGCGGCCGGCCCGAACGGCGCACCGAAAGAAACTCTTCCAAATACGGTGGCCGACTGGTTCCGTACACCTCCGAGGCGGGCTTCCCAACGACCGCATCACCGGATATACCGAGGACATTCTGATAGGCCGGGTTGACCCCCACAATTCGGTAATCCGTCACATCGCCAGCTTCATTCCGGATAAAACGGTGGAGCGCGACCCCTTCGGTCATGTTGTCGAAAAGACTCCTGAAACGTTGTTCGCTTTCCTGGAGGGTGCTCTCAACTGACTTCAGGTTGGTAATATCGGAATAATAAAGGCGAACCGTATCGAATTCGAGGGAGTAACAGACTGTCACCCCCCAAACAATACCGTTGAGTTGAACCTCCAGGTGGAGATGTGCCTTTGGGGCGCTCTCCGTGGCTGAGAACAGGTTGCCGCTATCCAGTGGAAGAAAGGTTTGCAGGGCGCTTTGGCCGACGAGAGAAAATATGCTTTGTGCGGCAGGGTTGGCATAGATGAGTCGTCCGGTGCGATCGATTTCCATGACTGGATTCGGGTTCAACCCGGGGAAGGAGGAGAGGTGCAGAATTTCTAGTTCACTCGTCTGAAGTTGCCGGTTTACCTCGATAATCTTCAAAACGTAGCGGTAAAAGAGCTTATAGAGTAGCAATGAAGTAATGCTGATGAACAGGAACCCCTTGTATATGGAAATGTGTGCCATCAGGGCGGGGTCGTGCGCCAACGATTTCAGGGCGCTGTCGGAGAACAAAATCCACAAACATCCGAAAACAAAATAGATCCCCACGATTCGAACCGTGGCCCCCCGCAGGTTTGTCTCCGGCATTGCGTCCATATCCATCCTCGCTATCGCATGAAGGTACTCGTAAATTGAAATGATGTGTTCTACCCTGAATTCAGCCCTGACGTCAATGACGTCCTCCCCATAAACTGAACCAGAATACGGGAAAAACGTAAAAAAGCAGAAAACCTGAGCAAGAACAGCAACCACTGAAAGGTTAAGGTCATAACAACTTCCTTTGCAACCTGCAAATCAAATGGGACAACACCAACATACCGTATTTATTAATAATCCTCTCTATCCATATCAGTGACACTGGACCAGAGCAAATCACTCTGATAAACTACTGCCAAGCTGAAAATCATTCCGCCACCTATTGATCCATCTGGGAGAACTCCCGTGTGTCTGGCTGTCTTTGGTTTGGATTGTCATCCCCGCTACCGCCTCATCATGGCGGCAAACCGCGACGAGTATCATGACCGGCCCACACTTCCCGCGACATTCTGGGGAGACTGCCCTCACGTTCTGGCCGGCCGCGACCTTCTCTGCGGCGGCACATGGTTAGGTATCACCGCCAGCGGGCGCCTGGCAGCAGTCACCAATTTCCGGAACCCGGCGCTCGCCATGGACATGCCCCGTTTCTCACGCGGCACCCTGCCCGCCGGCTACCTGACAGATGCAGTCCCACCCCAGGCATACTTGGAGGCACTGCACGAGAAACGGGATGACTACGACGGCTTTAATCTGATTGTAGCCGACGCTGAACAACTCTGGTATTACTCCAACAGGGAGAGCACCGGGCCAGTGCGTGTTACGCCCGGTGTTCACGGCCTCAGCAATCACCTCCTTGACACCCCCTGGCCCAAGGTAACTACCTCGAAAGACTATCTGGAAGGCCTTCTCCGGGATGATCGGGTCTCACCGGAGGCGCTGTTGGAATTACTCTCCGATCCCGCCCCTTTTCCGGACCATCTGCTTCCCGACACCGGCGTTGGAATAGAACGCGAACGAATGCTGTCACCCCGGTTCATCAGCAGCGACAGTTATGGCACCCGCTGTTCCACCGTAATCCTCATGGAGCGGGAAGGCGACATTTGCTTCATTGAACGCAGCTATGCCCGTAACCGCAGGGTTATCCAAACAGTTGAGATCACCATGCCACGCGCCAAATGAAGGCTTAGCCTTCCAGGCGAACCTTTGAAGGCTCAAAAAAAGAGGCGCATCAGACGGTGCGCCTCTTTGTACATCAGACAAATAAAAACAGGTGTCGTTACGGTTCCCGACAAACCCGGAAGCCGATATTGTCGTAGGCCCTACCTGTCTCTGCAGAACCTCTGCTTGTGGTGGCAAGCGCGCCCTTTTGGCTGCGCCATGACCCACCGCGCACGGAATGAGCCGTTCCGGCACTTGGGCCTTTCGGGTCCATTTTGGGGCTGACGGCATAGTAGTCATCGGCAAAATAATCCTGTGTCCATTCAGCTACGTTTCCAGACATATCGTGGAGACCGAATCCGTTGGGGGCGTATTTCCCCACCGGCGCGGTGCTCCAATAACCGTCGTTTTGGGACGGGTCGTTCCATTCATAGATGCACTTCTTGTCGCAGAAGTTTGTATAGCGATACAGATCGGCATCATTGTTCGTGCCGGCATACTTCTCCTGTTTGCCCCCGCTCCGCGCGGCGAACTCCCATTCCGCTTCCGTGGGAAGTCGGTATTTTTTCCCGCTGCTGTGGGAAAGCCATGCCGTAAAGGCTTGGGCGTCATTCCAGGAGACGCAGACTACCGGGTCTTTTTTGCTCTGATAAAAGTCGGGATTTTTCCAGGTGGCAGCCGGATTCAGACTTTCCTTACCGGCACTGATGGTGTAACACCCACCGTTTTTCTCCGCGTCGGTAATGTAGTTGCTGCTATCGACAAACCGCTGGAACAGTTCGCGAGTGATCTCGAACTTAGAGATACTGAAGGGAGTGAGGCAGACTTCATGGGCCGCCAGGGCCTTATCGGAGGGGACCCCCATCGTATAGCAAGCACTGGGAATGGAAACAAGTTGCATGTCGAAGGTGGTATCCGTTACCTCCGTGGGGATTACGATGGCCGGTGCCGGCAGGGCCTTGACAGCCGGTTCTCCCGCCGCCTTGACCGCTTGTTGCTGCGGTGCGGACGATTCTGTAGGAACGGGGGGAGAGACGTTTTTTTTCTGCTCAGGCTTTTCTATAGTCTGCTTTTTCAAGGGGGACTCCTGCGCCACCTTGACCTTGTTCTGCGGTTTTTTGGCATACGGTTTGGAAGTGACCGGAGCCGACACCGGCTTGGTTGAGCCTTTGACGCCTCCAAAAGGGATGGTTACGCCCAGGGTATACTCAAACGCGCTGGCATTGGCCACGACGTGGCGCACATCCGCCCGCAAAGCCAGCCGGTCGTACAGGAAGTATTTTACACCGGCCCCGT
>NZ_BLJA01000001.1:0-155902 GCF_019972295.1 Geobacter sp. AOG2 | reverse complement strand
TCCGGGGTGACCATCTCGGCGGCCATGGTCAGGTCCCCTTCGTTCTCCCGGTCTTCGTCGTCCACCAGGATGACCATCTTCCCTGTGCGGATATCGTCTATCGCTGCTTCAATGCTGCATGGTGCCATGGCATGCTCCTCGGTAAAACTGTGGCTCGGGAAAAGCCCGTGGAGGAAGGAGGGATAACTCCACGGGCTCCCAAGCCGTCACCAAAGTCAACCTGATCTTTGGTGACGGTCATGCCGTTTGTCCCGGCTTAAAAGTAGTAGTAGAACGCCAGGCGGAAGATATTGGCCTTGCCCAGTTCGCTGGTTGCCCCGGTCGGCTTGACATTGTACCGGGTAGAGGCGTATTCGTACTCCGTAGCCACCCTGACCGCCGCATTCAGATCATAGGCGAGGTTGGCGTAGATGAGTTGATTGTACCTTTCCCCCGCGGTGGCAGTTGCCTTGCTCAAGCTGTCATAGTCGAGGGATTGGCGCCGTCCATAACCGGTAGTTACCCCCAAGTCCTGCAACGGATAAAAGATCAACTGGCCATAGACACCGAAGCCACGGGCGGCGCCCATGTTTGGCAGCGTCCCGGTAGTTGAGGCCCCGGTTGCCTGCTGATCCCCCAACCCTGCCGCAATATAGGCTTGGGTTTCGAGGGATAGTGTCATGGCCCGGCTCTTGCCATTTTCCGACTTGAGAAGCGGCACAAAACCGTAAAGTCCGTAGCCGTAAACATCAATCGCCTTATTACCCGTAACCTTCTGGGTACCGGCTTCACCGAAAAGCATAACCTGCAACGGCTTCAACGCTTTGCCGCCTGTGCCCGGTGCGACCCCCAAGGCATTGCTTTCGTAAATGAGGCGACCAGCGGCGTTCACGGCAGGTCCATAACTGTTAGGCGTCAGCGTGCTGTACTCCTGTTGTGGGTTTTGTAGTCCCAACATCAGGCTCAGTTTGTTATCCTGATTCTTTGCAAGATCCTGAGTGACGCGAAGTTGGGCTACCCGCGGGCAGTTCGGCGTGCCGGTAAAACCATTGACTGAAAAATCAACCGTATTGGCCGCGGCAGGCCCAAAGATATCCCATGTCTGGCCAAACAGGATGTGGGTGTTGTCCCAGTCGAGGGTGCCATAGGCGTGGCGAATGCGCAGCGTGCCGGTTTCGTTGTTTACCGCTGAGCCGCCGCCATAAAAATCGACCTCGATAAGGGCGCCGGTTTTTGCGCCGAAGGCGTCGGGCCCTTTGGCCCTGAACCAGAGTCTGGACTCGCGGGCGGTAAAGGTCGATTCATCCTTTTGAGCGTTCGCCGTTCCGCCAGCCGGCATCTGGGGGATCAGCTTGGGTGAGTTCAGTTTTACCGAGTTGTAGGCATAATCGAGCTTGACGTAACCGCCGATGGAGAGGTCGAACTTGCTTTTGACCGGTTCGTCGGCCATTGCGGGAGAAGCCAAAAGAAGAGCTACGGCGCTCAGTCCCCAAATTTTCCTCATATGATTTTCTCCTTTGTTATATTCGTAAAACTGGGTAGTAAAGGAAACCTTCCGACAACAGCATCGCCCTGCAAGATGGCGGTCAATACGGTAGGCCGTCTCACTGCTGCGGGGCCTGTTCATCCTCCAGCTTCAGCGACCGCCTGAAACCGTCCACAACCTCCACCGTTGCCTTTTTCAACAGCTCGCCACCTCGCGAAGGGCCGCTATCCAAGTATCTTTTTGGCACCCATATCGTGGCCGGGGCCGTGGAGCATCTCGTGTAATCGGGATTGCTTATCTCCACATAATCGCCGGAAGCCAACTCTGCCGTGCGATTGGCAGCGCAGGCAGCGCAAAAGACACTAAGACACACTACTGGCACGAGAATACGCATCTGCCTACCTACCTTTGTCTGTGGGCTGTTGGAGCAAAGTGGCGAGTGTCATGCAAGGGCGGAATACCGCCCTTGCATGATGAAACCACGAGAGATGGTGCATAGTTCGATGACGGGACTGCCTAAGGGGCCTTCACATCGATCTTATGGCACCAGTTACAGTATATTTTTTCTGCGGGTTTTTTATGCACGCTATGGCAAACGGTACAGCGCACAGGTCCCTGGTGCGAGTCGTGAATCGACATTTTCCTGATGCGGCCGCTTTCCCGGTACTCCTTTTCCACTCCTTCACCATGGGCATCCAGTTTGCCGCGATAGGTACCGTCGCCGGAGTCGTGGCAACGAATGCAAACACTCGACGGTACGAACGCAGTGGGAGTGGCCGTACCGTGGCAATCCGCGCAGGTAAGGTTGTTTTCCTTATGCTTCAGCGTGGCAACGATCTCCTTTGCGGAAGCAGTTATCCAGGTCCCCGCGAGCAAGGCGGCCACAACAACCAATATCATCGATGCGGTAATAGTCTTTTTCATATATATTCTCCGTTATTTAGATAGCTTGGTTTTTACGATATGTTCCGCAGCCAGTTTGCCGGACGTAAGAGCGAAGCCGCTCGCCGACCCCTCCAGAAGGAGGTCGTAGCTACTGTCGTACAGTCCGCCTATGTCCTGACCTGTTACGTAGAGGCCCGGTATCACCGCCCCATCCGTATTTATCGCCTGCATGTTCTCGTTGACCTTCACGCCGCCCAGGGTCAGGAAAAATGCTCGTATCCCTTTGAGGGCGTAGTACGGGCCGGTAGAACTAAATTTGAAAAGATGCTCCGGTTTGCGGCCGAAATCAGGGTCCTTTTTCTGGTCGGCATAGCTGTTGATCTTTTTCACGGTGGCTTTAAGAGCCTCCGGGTCAACCTTTATCTTGGCAGCCAACTCTTCCAATGTGTCGGCTTTGAATGCGTAACCTTCCTTGATTCCTATTTCCAGACCTTCATTCAACGCCGTCATCTTCTGCCCAACGACAACGATGGCATTAAACGGCGTATAGGGTCCCTCGCTAACCAAACGATTTTTCATATGTTCGTCGAAAATGTTGTACATCAGGCCACCGTTAGCCGTCATAGCGTTATAAACGTCGGTAAAGGCCGACCCGGCGGACTCGTTGTAAAAGCGCTGACCCGACTTGTTGATCCAGAGGAAGGGTTGGGAAAGGGCACATCGCATTTGTTTCAGGTGATCGGCGCCGTTGAATTGATAGATGGGAGGTTCGTTGTCCAGATAGGGACTGTTCCCTGCCAGGGTGCCCATGCCGTCCAGTTTGGCCCCAACCTGGACAGCCATATTGATGCCATCCCCGGTACGGCCATCGATGAGCGGACCGCGATACATTACACGCTCAAGCATTCCTTCAGCATTGATATCGGTCACGTACTGCTTCAACATTTTCTTGTTGCTTTCGAATCCACCGGTCGCCAAAATGACCCCGCCTTTGGCATTGACGACATAGGTCTTTCCATCTACAGACTGCGCGACAACACCGGTGACTTTCCCGCTATTGTCTGTCAGGAGATTTTTCACTGTCGTCTCGGTGTAAAGCGTCCCGCCTTTGGCGACAAAATGCTTGTAAAGCTTCTTCACAACCGCCGCTGCGCCGCCGGTGTAGAGGTGCCATGTGCCGAGGCTCTTTTCCGGCGGATACATGGTTTTGATCCCCCTGAAGGTGATGCCCTGATCCTCAATCCAGTCGATGGTTCGTCCCGAGTTTGCAATCAGGGTGTGCAGGACGGAAGCGTTCACCCGCCAGTGGTGGAACTCCACCCCTTTGGCGAATACCTCATCCACGGTCTTGGTATAGCCCAGCCTCTTCTGCAGGCGGGTGCCCACTCCGAGAGAGCCTTCCGGGTAGTTCCCGGCGCCGCCGATTCCCGGGAGTTTTTCAAAGATCACCACCTTGGCGCCCTTTTCAACGGCTGTCAGCCCGGCTGACAATCCAGAAAGACCGCCGCCGACGACTACGATATCCGTGTCCACGACCTCAGTTGCCTTGGCATTTGACGCGAATAGTATTGTTATCGCCAACAGTACAAACCACTTACACGACCATCTCATAAGCTACCTCCATTCTGATTTATAGTAATTGCGTGTAATTTTATGTTTGTATTTTATTATTTGTCATTAGCAATTAGATTTTTAATATGCCTTGTGACATATATTTAGCTTTATTTTTTAGATTCATATATCACGCGATATACAATTTGTTAGTTATAAAGTATTTTTTTATCATTAATTGATATTTGTAAATAACATCTCTACATATCACGTGATATATATCAGCCAATGTTTGACTTACTCAATTCAGTGATATATTATAGTCCGCAAATAATTTAGCATTCTAGCGCGAGCAGATTTCATAGAGAGGTGGCATGAGAATCAGACATACTGCATTCCCATGGATACGTTCCAAGGCTGACCGGGAGATCCAGCAGATCATCCTGGAACAGGGAAAGTCGAGACGTCTCGCCAAGGGCGCTTGTGTAGTCCCGGCCGGGGAATTCTATCCCCATATCGCCATCGTCATGAGCGGCATGCTGAGTAAATCGTTTGAGGTGCGGGAGAGCTCCAAGGATCAAGCAATGAGCATCATTCTGCCGGGAGCGATGCTGGGAGATTCGTTTTTTATGTCACGCAGGGCTTCCAACTTGGCAGTGCACGCCTTGCGCGAGTCCGCCATTGTTGAGGTTAGCCATGAGTTTATTGAGAAGAAGATGGTCTCGGACCCCGCCTTCTTCAGAAAAATGATGAACCATTTTATGTTGGATATGGAGTCGGACTTGGAGGGCTTGGCCACACTCATCGCTCGCAGCCACGAGGAGTGCCTTAAGGTGCTGTTGAAGATACTGGTAGTCCGCGACAAGACCCAGCCTGACGAAGAATGGTATCAGTTGCCGACATACCTAAGCCACAATGAAATGAGCAGAATCATCTATACCACCCCACTCACCGTAAACCGCTTTCTTCTTGCCTGGAAAAAGCAGGGGCTTTACTTCAGAAAGGGCAACCACCGTTTTCTTAATCATCGATTGTTTGAGAATATCTATGACTGGAAGCATGGCGAACCGGCATGACGAACCGAACCGGCGTCAGCTTCTTCCGCAAGACAGACCGCTTGCCCCCGCCCTCCTCGTGTCAAGCGGTCATGCAGCAAGCATGAGGCTTTCCAAAGATTCTCCAGCCCTTCCGCGGTATTGACATCCCCCGAACAACAGGAACAGCAATCATGTTAATCGCATTTGCCGGCATTACAGTTCTCATGTTGTTGTTCATGATTACCTTCCTCAAGATTAACCCATTTGTCAGCATCATAATTGCATCCACATCCCTTGGCCTGATGACCGGCATGCCCTTGAACAAGGTCATTGACTCAATTCAGAGTGGCATGGGCACTACGCTTGGTTTTATTGCCATTGTTCTAGGGATTGGAGCAATGTTGGGAAAAATGCTGGAAGAGTCCGGGGGGGCGGAAAGGATTGCAAAAACGCTGATCGGGGCATTCGGGGACAGCAACATCCACTGGGCAATGATGTTTGTCGGGGTTGTCGTCGGTCTTCCGGTATTCTTTCAGGTGGGTTTCGTCCTCCTCATCCCGATTGTTTTCACCATTGTCAAGGAGAGCAAACAGTCCCTGCTGAAGGTCGGCCTTCCGCTGGTGTCCGGGTTATCAGTCGTACACGGGTTGGTTCCGCCTCACCCAGCTGTCATGACTGCGGTGGATATTTGTAAGGCAAATGTGGGCAAGACGATCTTGTACGCTATTGTCGTTGGGTTGCCGTCAGCGATAATCGCCGGTCCTGTTTTCGGGAGTTTTGTCTCAGGAAAAATGCCTCATTTTGGAGTGCCGAAACAATTTGCTCACCAAGTTAATACTAATCGAGCCGAGCATGAAATGCCGGGATTCGGAATCAGCTTTATTACAATTCTACTACCGGTACTCCTGATGCTGCTGGGAACCTCTGCCGATCTGCTGTTGGCCCCGGCAACTCCCTGGTTTGTTTTCTACAAATTCGTTGGCAGCCCTTTCATGGCACTCCTGCTCGCCCTCTTATTCTCTTTTTTTTCCTTCGGCCTCAACCGCAATTTGAAGCTGAGGCAGATCGGTCGACTTTGTGACCGATCCCTAGCGCCGATGACCGGCATATTATTGATTATTGGCGGCGGTGGTGCATTTAATAAGGTTATGCAGGACAGCGGCGTCAACGCAGAAATAGTCAGGATGGCCTCGGCACTACAACTTAGTCCCATTGTGCTCACTTGGACCATTGCAGCTATTATCAGAGTCGCCACCGGGTCGCCCACCGTATCCATGATGGCGGCCGCTGGCATTGTGGCGCCAATGATCGCTAATCATCCCACTGTTGCGCCTGAGATAATCGTTTTGGCCCTTGGCTCCGGTGCATTGGTGCTATCCCATGTTAATTGTTCCGGGTTTTGGATAGTTAAAGAATATTTCGGCATGACCGTGGCAGAGACGCTAAAGACATGGACTGTTATGGTTACTATTTTAGGCACATGTGGCCTGTTATTCACCATGTTGCTTGCCAACTTGGTAAAATAATGCCGCATACGCCTACGGGTGGCGGGCCATGTCGTTGAAACCGGTTGTCTCGGGCTGTATTCGTCCTCTGGACGAAGTTGAGCGTGACTATATCCTGGGGGTTCTGCACGCTGCGGGCGACACCAAAGCCCGGGCTGCGGCGGAACTGAAGACCGGGCTGGCCACGCTCTATCGCAAGCTCAAGGAATACGAGGCGCAATGAACATTTGGAATGCGCAGCCAAGCCAAGAACAACCGCAAACGTTCCCCAGGTGAAACCTCAATCCCCGCTTACCGGCTTGAACCGACGGCCTATGTGTTGCGAAAACCCTGGTTATAACTGACCGCAAGCCTGCTGTTTCTTCACTCCTGAGCCCCTGATACAGACAAAGCAGGTAGCCGTCCCGGGTGATTTCATTGAAACCCTGAATCCCATCATGGAAAGCCCTAAAATCAGCCCCTTCGAGACGATCATCCCAGGCCTCTATCTTACGCATGTGTTGCCCTGGCCGTAAAATCAGCAAAGGGTTTGACGTAATAGTCGCCGGATACTTCAATCGTGCATGATTCAGGACCGCCGACAACATGGTAAAGGCATTGCGCGCCCCGAAAGGCCCGGGATCTTGTCCGGCCTTTTTGTACCGTTCAATGGCGACTTCCGGAGACAGCATCTTGACTATCCCGCCAATGGGAAGATCAAGCCAGGTCGCAAAGTGGTACTTCAGAATAGGTGCATAATCCCCGACGGTAGAAGGCTTCAGCGGCTTACCGTCACGAGTGCGCTTTTCGGAGAAAGAGGTTCCAATCATCTCGTCGAGGGTTATCTTGGCACCCTTATCCGCCACCTCACCCCTGCTAATGATTAGCGGGCAAACAACGCAATCCAAACACAATAATTTATTGATTTATTTAACTTATTTACTAAATATTAAAAACCATTCCCAACCTAGCCGATCTTCACCGTCTTGTACAAAAAGTTCTTGAACTTGTACAGCCGCAACCGCTCCTCCTCCGCATCGCCACCCCCCACCGCCTTCAGGTGGCGGGCCACGGCCGGCAGGGTCTTGCCCGCCGCGGCGCGGGCCTTCTCGATCACCAGCTTCACCGTCTCCCGGGGGATATCGCTGCGGGAGAACGGCTCGTAGACCTCGCCCCAGAAATCGCCCCCCCCTGCGATCCGCTCCAGGATGTCGTCGGCCAGCCGTTCGTCCAGGTCGCGGGCCGGGGGGAGCTGCCGGGCGGTGTTCCCGCCGTCCCCCATGCCGGCGATGGCCTGGTGGATGGCGTCGCCCGTGATGACGTTCTTGCGCCGGAAGAAGAGCGCCCGGAGCAGGATGCTGCGCAGTTCGCGGATGTTGCCCTTGTAGGTGTGGCGGGTGAGGATCTCCTTGGCCTCCTTGGTGAGCGCGGGGGGCTTGTCCGAGGGTTCGTTCTCGCCCCGGTAGGTGCGGTACAGCTTGCCCAGGAAGTGCACCGACAGGTCGGGGATGTCCTCGCGCCGCTCGTTGAGGGAGGGGAGGCGGATGGAGAGCTCGGCCAGGCGGTGGTACAGGTCTTCGCGGAAGCGCCCGGCGGCGATCTCCTCCTGGAGGTTCTTGTTGGTGGCCGCCACCAGGAGCACGCGGCTGTAGCGTTCCGTGTTCTCCCCCAGGCGCACGAACCCGCCGTTGTCCAGAAAGCGGAGCAGTTGCACCTGGGTCTTGGGGTCGGCGTCGCCGATCTCGTCCAGAAAGACGATGCCGCCGATGGTCTCCTCCAGGATGCCGCGCCGGTCGGTGTAGGCCCCGGTAAAGGCCCCCTTCTTGTGGCCGAACAGCTCGGAATAGGTCAGGTCCCCGGCGTAGGCGGCGATGTTGCTCTTCTTGACCGGCAGCTCTCCCCCCGGATTGATCTGCTGGCGGTAGAGGCCGTTTAAGTTGTTGTACAGGTTGTTGAAGAAGAACTCCTTGCCCGAACCGGTGGGGCCGGTCACCAGGATCGACGGCAGGCCGATGGTGGCCTCCTGGAGGATGTTGCGGTTCCAGAAGACGATCCGGTTGAACAGCGGCGGCGAGACCGTGTTGATGAACTCCACCACGGCCTGGGACGCGGAGCTGTTGCCGATCATGTTGCCCAGGCGGTAGGAGGAGACGTGGGGGTCCTTGTAGGCCACGTCGTTGGTCAGCCGGTTCACCTCCCCCTGGAGGCGCTCGATGCGTTGCAGGTCCGAGATGTGCCGGGCGGTCAGGGAGCCGATGATCTGGAGGATGCGCCGGTGCTCCTCGCGGAAATGGTCGTAGTAGAGGGAATTGAGGCAGATCACGGCGATCACCTCGTCGTCGCAGATGACCGGCACGGCGATCTCGCTCTTCAGGAGGTCGCTCATGGAGCGGTGGAAGCCCCCGGCCTGCTGTTCCTCCTCCACCTTCGCGATGATCTTGGGCTGTTTGGTGAAGGCCACGTAGCCGGTCAGGCTGCGTTCCTCGGGCGGCAACTCCTCGCCGCCGATCAAAAACGGCGGGATGTACTTCTTGAGCCACTCCTTGTTCTTGGCGCCGATGATGGTCCCGGCCTCGTCCTCCACCACCAGCCACTTGACCCCGTCCCGCTCGCTGACCACGGCGATGCTGCCGGTATCCGCGCCGATCAGCTCGGTGGCCTTGGAGAGTACCTTGGTCAAAAACGGCTGGAGGCTCTCGGTGCTCTCGTTCAGAAGGTCGGTGATCTCGGACAGCACCCGGATCTCCAGGTGTTCGCCCCCCACCTCGCTGATGACCCGCTCCACCATCTCGGCGTGGGTCTGCAACAGCCCCATCTCGAAATCGCTGAAGCGGTACAGATCATGGGAAAAGTAGTTCACCAGGCAGATGATGCGGCGGCTCTTGGGCTCGAAGCGCGGCACCACGTACAACGAACGTAGGGCCATGGACCCGGTCAGCTCGCGCTTTTGCAGCCGGTGCCGGGTCAGGTCGGCGATGAAGAGCGGCTTGAACAGGCGTTCGTCGTCGATCACCGCCTGGTCGTTGACGTACTGGGAGATGAGCGACGTGCCCCGGTGCAGGTCGATGGCCCCCTGCTGGTCGTAGAGGGTCTTGAGCTGGGTATCCTCGGACCAACTGGCCAGGATCTCCAACTCGCCCACCGCCGAGCCGGGGTGCTGCCGCGGCACCAGCACCGAGGCCAGGGAGAGCTTTTCGATCAGCCGCACCGCGGAGCGCACCATCATGCCGGCCGCCTCCCGCGACTTGAACTCCTCCAGACGCCGGGCCAACTGCACCTGCTGGTGGTAGATGCGGGCCTGGTCGAGCCGGTCGGCCGTGAACCCGGCGAAGTCGGCCAAAAGCGACTTGTCCTGGGCGTTCAGGATCTCCCCCCCGGTCTCGCTGTCGATGCAGAGTACCCCGATGGACTTGCCCAGGCTCACCACCGGCATGATCCAGGCGGCGCAAAAGGCGAAGGTCTCGGCAAAGAGGCGGTCGGCCGAAAGGGGAGGGGCCGCAGCACTCCTGAAATCCACGGGATACTGGCTGACGAAGACGCTGGAGACCACGGTCTCGGTGGAGATGATGGGGAAATGCACGTCGCGGATGGCCGCCGCCTGGTCGCCGGTGGCATAGACACAGGAGAGCGCCCCGCGGGTCAGGTCTTCCAGGTAGATGCGCACCCGCTCGGTCCCCGACAGCAGGCGCGCCCCCTCGGCGAGGGCGTACAGAAGCTCCCCCTGGTTCTCCTTGCCGTAGGTGGCGATCTTGGCGCGCAGGGCGGCCAGTTTGGTATCGATGGGCATGTGTACTCCTGAGTCCGGGGTGGGATGCGCTCTGTGGAGCGGCGCATCCGCGTCTATCGGCGGCCCGACTTGAGTAAATATTTTACACAGTTGAGTTTAGCGCGCGTGGGGATGAGGTGTCAAGGGGAGGGTGTTTTTGGTTTCAAATTGAGGGGCGTGGGAGGAAAGATGGTTGTAAAAAATTTTGTGTAAATGTTTTTTTGGTATCAACAGTTCGGCGGTAATTCTTTAACGTCTTTGTCGCTGGGCGGTCTTGACCGTACCAGCGACACGTTATGCCGATTATTTCTGTTGTTTACGGTCAACAAACCAAATTATTACAAAGACCACCAAGTCGCTGACAATCAGAAAGCCAACTAGATAGTCACGAAGCAGATGATTCATGTTGATAAATGGTACTCCACTCGCCCGATGCTTATACATGATCGGGCAGAGCATCAATATCCCGAACAAAATTCCGCCTATTATTCTAAATGTCTTATTTTTCCTACCAGCTTGAGCCGGTTCTTGAGTTTTATTTTTATCAACACCTTCTGGGAAGAGGTCAGAGACATTTGCACCGGCTCCAACCGCCTTTCCAAAGGCGGCAATAATAGACATTACGATTATGACTACGGCAAGAATGATAATAATCGTCAGGTTACTCATAGTGCTTTGCCTTTGTCATTTTGAATAGGAGAGTACCAAAAATACCAAAAAGGGTCAGGTCTACATTCTACACATTTTTTAACTTCCCCTTTATTCTCTCCACTACTTCCATTAGTTTCCTATCTTCTTCCAGCTCTCTGGCAAACCTCCTGCTTGCTTCACTTATCCCGGTATCGCGCACGTTGAAGCACTCGCCTAATTCCTTGAGTCTCATGCCGCTGTATTTATGACAAAGATGAATACTTGCCCGCCGAGCCAGCTTTATGTCTTCGCCAAATTCGGCTTCCACATCTTCTATTATTTGTTCCGGTGTCGGCCGCATGGCAAATTGCCGCAGCACCGGAATATTCCTGTCTTCTTTCCCTTTAAGATGCGTCGCGGCTATTTCCTCAACAAATGCCGGACTCCCCAATATTGATGCGCCTATGGCTCTCCTCAAAGGACTCTCGTATTCCTTGCCAAGCCGGTCTTCGACAAAGGCCCGATACTTTTTGTGCGCGTCCGCGCTCTTCTTCCCAAAACAACCGAGGATGAATCCGGTCTTCAGCCATTCAGGCGGCTCGCTTTCTCCGCAATAATTCCGATAACTTGACCACTGGTAGTGTTCCGGCCTCTCGACGATTCCCACTCGCACTGGATTCAGGTGAATATAGCGGGATAGCTCCGCAGCATAGTCATCAGCCTCGACAAGGATTGCCTTGTATCTTCCCTGAAATAGATGCCCCGCCCTCTTCCTCTTGACATTGAAGTAGGTGGTGTATGCGCCGTTTATGTGCCTCATGATCTGAGACAGGTTCCCTCCGGGCGTTTCCAGCAACAGGTGATAATGGTTGCCCATCAGGCAATAAGCATGGATCACCGCGCCATACCGCTCTGTTGCTGAGGCCAAATAGACAAGAAACCTCTCTCTATCCCTCTGGTTCTTAAATACGTCCTTCTGCTCGTTGCCTCTCGATGTCACATGGTAAAAGGCACCGGGATACTCGATCCTCAATGGCCGCGCCATTTTCCTCTCCTGTGATCGCTAGAGTTTCCTCCTATTCTATCAAAGAAATGTGTAGAATGTAGACCTGACCCTTATTAGTTTCTCCTGACCCTTATTAGTTTCTCTTCATCTTAGGTTGTTAAAGGTTGTTTACCTATATTATCATAGTGAAACCACAGTGAGTGAGATAAACAGGCAGGATAATTTCTACTCTACTATGTGCTAATTTTACATATTTTAAATTTTATTACGCATAAAACGACTAACGTAATCATTCAAGACTGAAACATCAAAACAGGCTCGATCAACTGTTGAAGCGGCTACTGCTGCCAAATAAGTATCGCCACACCCAATTGTTGTTCGTAATTTTAATATAGGGGTAGTAAGTTTTTCATACTTCCCGTTCGAACTGTAAATCTTGGAGCCTCTCTTACCGTCTGTAACGATTACATTTTCACTTCTGAATTGATTACAAATATTATCTGTTACTCTGTTACAAACATAATAATCATATTCGTGTTTATTTATAAGAAAACAATCATAATTAAGTTTAACTTTTTTGGCGGCAGAAATTCCAACATGCATTTTGGACGATGAAACGCCTGAAATATATACCGGTTTATTTGTACCCTTACTAAAAGTCAAACATTTGCTTAAAAGCTTTAAAGTCGAGTTACAGTCAACTATAATTAATGCCGACCTTTCTATTAGCTGATATAAATGCTTTTCACTGAATTTCATATCACTATATTCCGCAGATATTGCTGAAACCATTTGGTTATTACAACAATGCGCAACATGACCAACTTTACATGGTATATTTGTAAATAATACTTCGTTATTAATAGTTGAAACTACTTCTATTTGATCTTTATTATAGTCTTTATAACATTTAATATCGTTTGTAGCTAGTATTACAGGATAGTTATTTATAGCAAGCTGGTTTGCAATGTTATACGCAGTTCCACCAAGTGACGTTGTTATTTTACCAACCTTATCGCTACATAATTTATATCTATTTGTAGTATTTGCTATAACATCTATATGCGAAGGACCGATAACAAGTATTTTATCACTTAATATCATAACTACTTAATTTCTCCATGTTCAGTTAAATATGGCAATATCTTGTTTTTAATGATATCTGATAGAATATCCATCTCATGGTTTGAAGGATCAAACCACATCAAGTCGCCTATTTCACTAGAAGCTTTTACATTTCCAATCAATGTTCCTGAATACAACGATATATTAACAACTTTTCCAGGATTGTTTGCTGCTAAATCTTCAAATTCACCTATATAATTCAAACTCCCCGGAGCAATTTCACAATCTAGTTCCTCTTTAATTTCACGATGGAGAGCCTCTATTTGAGTTTCTCCTTTTTCAATTTTACCTCCAGGCATTAAATATTTTGACGTATTTTTACATCTTACAATAAGTAACTTATTATCAATAATAACAGCCAACCCAGCTTTTCTAATTTTGTTCATAATCTGTTACCCCCTTAAAGTTGTTTATGTATTCGTAGATACCATTTATTAAATATACTGTGGGATATATGAGTGGATTTATCTTTTTAATACCATCAATAATAAAATATCCCTCAGTATGTATACTATTGTGGAGAATATCATTCACTGATACATGAAGTTTTTCTGTTTCTTCAGAGTTAATATACTTTTTGTAAATAGAAAGTGCTTGAAGTGAATAGCCTATAGATATATGTGTCCATGATAACTTTTCAACACCGCTAATTTTACATGCTTTTATATCGTATTCCTCAATCTCGATATAATTACCTCTACTAATATGTGATATCAAATATGACAACAATTTATTTAACTTAATTTGCTTTAGCAAAGATTCAGACATAGTATTATTCTTAATTTCACTTATTAATATTAATAACAACGCAACTGATGAAGCCTTCTGATTATCATGTATATTAAATCCTAACTCTCCACCCTTCATCCTAATAAGCAAGTTAGATAAGATATTCATAATAATTGCATCGTATTTAGATTTATTATTATATATATTTATGGCACGCAATGCCCACAGTGTGAATGGTATTCGAATCTCTCCCTCAGATGGTGTAGCATCAATTGCAAACCCCCAACCTAAATCGGTTGATTTTTCAGTTAGTTTACATTTCAATGAATTAACTTTATCAATATCACTCCTTTTGAACTTGTATAAATTATGTATTCTCAGATATTCAAGAACATATAAACCAAGTGCAGTACAATGAACAGTATTGATTTTCATTGAGAGACTTTTAAGACCACCTTCACTTATTTGACTGAGCAGATATTTAGTTGCTTCATTAATAACAGCTTGCTCTATAGGCGTTATAGGCGCAAATGTCAAAATCAGCGATAATATTCCCTCTATGGTATTAGCAATTTTTAGTTCAGTATCATAATATTTAGGCCCCCAATGTATGCTTGTTGATAACAACCACGCACGACCGTTAATGATAAATTCATTACCAAGACTTATATTAGCTTGAGCTATATCAAAGGTATTTGTGAGTACGCTACAATAAACTGATTTATATGGTTCTTTTCCATTCGCAGATATATTTTCACGCAACAAGCCTTCAGTGTCACTGTCATCTATATGAACAATGTTTATATTTGGCTTTGTTAGCGCATTTCTTTTAATGAATGGTTTTTTGTGTTTAATATTTAAATCAACAACGCCAAAAGAATCACCTTGTTTAATTTCCAAAGCCTTACATGGAGGGTTTAGATCGGAAAACTTGCTTTCAATAGTTTCAGCAAACTTCTTATCCATAATGCCAAATACCGATGACCTACCATCGCCATGTTCATCACATAACACATTAGCGTACACCAAATACAACCCTGACTTTGCGTCATCACAATCAATTTTCATTCGATCATAATAAACTTCTGATACCCGCTGGAATGCCGTTACAAATAATATATCTGTTTCATCTGATAAAATTTTATCCTTCACTCTTTTGTTCAAATAATCTGAGCAGATCAATACACCAAAATTTCCAATGGCAGTATTTTGAAAATGTACCATCGTAGTACCGCAAGTAAGGCCGTTATTGAATGAAGCTGACAATTCCTCAGGCGCAGGAGATATCTTTTCAGTATAGTAAACATGCCCATTAATAATAATTGGGGATCTTGAAAAGAAAGTTCCATTTTTCTTATAATAATGACTTCCAGCTATGACAATTACATTATTTTCTAATGACCACTTGGCAATATATTTAATAGTGGTCTCTGGAACAGAAAGTTCAGGAAAGATTACTGCATGGGGTTTAAATGTTTCAGCTTTAGATAAATATGTGTATATTTTATCTGAAAGGCAGGACGGATCTATAGGAAAAGATAAACCATTTATTTTTTCCCAAGAAATATTTGTTAACGATGGTTGTGCAATGAATATCCTTGCAACATCGAGTTTTTTTGACTTAATGTCTATTAATTGGACATTTAATGAATCAGTCATAAATTACTTACCATATTTACAGGTCATTTATTTTGAATTTTCATTTCAATTGCTAGCTTACTTGTAACTAGCAATTCAAGTATAATTTGAGTCGTCGCCTTTACGGTTTACGTACTGTGAAATCATAAGGTGCATGGATAGTTACTTCATCGGAAAGATCAGGATAAAACTTGGTAATCAATCTACAAATAGGAGTAGCCATTTTTTCTGCTAACTTTAAAATAAATTGTGCGCAAGTCAGCTCTTGATAAAGCATCCTTTTTGTCAATTTTGAAGAACTATATGCTTCACCAATCGAAAATATATTGTGGTCCTCCCAACTTACAGATTTAAGTACGGTTTCATTGTCTTCATTTTGTGTAGTGCAAATATTTACAACTACATCTCTTTTTAGTCCCGGCATATAAAATACCAAATGCATATAATCTAATAATTTCCCATGAATAAATGAAAACGAATCTCTGTATTCTGGGACATCTTCAAGGCGCATCAATTCATTAAACATCCCGTATTTGGCTTGACTTCTGAAATTTCCATTTGAATCGAAATACACTTCGAAGAGCATCCCATTGACAACATGAAATGATATTTCTGACCCGTACTCAGCAAGCCGTGAGGATATATCTTGTAAATATATTGCAGCACTATTCGATCCACCACATGCAGACTGATAAATATTTCTGCCTAAGACGAATAAAGTATTTTTGTCAAATCCTGAAAGATCCAAGCGAGACAGCTTTGATATAGCAGGATTTTGCCTGTAGTAGTTGAGGCTTTTTAACTCACGAATGACGTCATGACATTTGTTGGCAGCATTACAGGTAAATGATGCATCCTTAATCGTGCTGTCAGAATATACCGTAATTTTTCTTGAGTCTGGAAATGAGGTATTAAAGTAAAAACTACCCATCAACGATGTATGCTCCCAGGATGTCTGTTTACCATCAGTGATTGTACTGACAGTGTTGCGGACACGCTTAAATAGTTCCTCTATCGGAATGTCCATATCAGTTATATGTTGAAGTAAACCACTCGTGTAGGCTCCATTACGACCGCTACCGTCTGACGCGGTTTCACCTGGAGATGTTGCAAAAGCTATTATGGTGCCTTTTGGTGCATAAACAGGGGCCAACCCTCTAGTTTCTATGCTTCGGTTCCATGCGCGCTCAAAAGGATTATTTCTACAGGCATCAAGAATAATGATAATTGTTCTAACTTGAGATTTTTCCATAGTCTCAATTATCTTATTCAATGCCAAAGAGGAATACTTCACGTCTAATTCTTTAGTAAAATTTGTATTTATTGCCGCAAGATAATTTTCACCGGAGATTTGTAAACCATGCCCAGCAAAGAAAAACAGACCGACGTCATAGCCTTCCAATTCAACAGCGAGCTCATTTAGGCTGCTATCCATTTCCTCTACTGTTGCATCAATACATGTATCTACATGGAAGCCCAAACTACTTAAGACGTTACTTAAGTCTGTAGCGTCATTTTTAGGGTTTCTAATCTTAGATTTCGGATAGTTTCCGTTGCCAATTATTAATGCCGCAGCTTTCATCGCGAACCTCAGATCATAAAAGTGGACAAGGTGCTTTTCTGATAAAGTATCCCCTTTTAAATCTCGATTGTACGGTTGTCGGTATAATCATATATTTTACTGAAATAGCCATATTTATTCCGGAATTCTGGGGACAGTATACTTAACTCTTAATTTCAGCCACCCATCCCCCTTCTACTCCACCCAACCACACATTTCAACGCAATTTCAGCATGTTAAAAAAATTAACATAAAAATGATAATTGCATATCCCACTGTTTTCACACGAAAAACGGCGCCTGAAACCTGTTCAGGCACCGCCGTTTGTGTCACTTTGATACAAAAAAAAAGTTGTCCGGGGGTAATTCTGGGGACAGTATACTTAATTCGTAATTTAATATACTGTCTCACCCTTCCCCTTCTACTCCACCCAACCACACATTTCAACGCAATTTCAGCATGTTAAAAAAATTAACATAAAAAAGACAATCGTATATCTCACTGTTTTCACACGAAAAACGGCACCCAAAACCTGTTCGGATGCCGCCGGTTGTGTCACTTTGACACAAAAAAAGTTATCCGGGCCACGCGCAGAGCGGCTTGTGGCGACATAACAAAAAGGGCCTACAGATCAACTCCGTAAGCCCTTGCGTTGGTTGCGACTATGCGAGGAGCAATAAAGGTGCGGGCACCAATTACTCCTTTGACCTGGCGATAAAAGCTATCGCTCTGGCTGATCTTCATTCATCACTATTTGACGCCTGTCACGTATTTTGTATTCATACAGGAGAAATGGATACTGGGCAGATATGGGGATTTCAGCGGCCATCAGGCCGGGGTTCAACAAGGGCTTTCCTTTCATTATTTATTAGCTGAAGAGCCTTGGAAGCCTGAATGTTATTCGGATCTCTGGATAAAACTTCCTGCATTTCTTTGATTGCCGAGTTTTTATCCCCCTTATCGTAATATGCTAAACCTAGACCAAGATGCCCCATAATATTATTCGGGTCAAGGCGAAGGACTTCTTTAAATTCATGAATTGACGCATCTATGTTTCCTTTCTTGCCTAAAGCAAATCCCAAGTATCTGTGAGCAATTATATCATTACCATCTAGCGAAACGAGAAATGAAAACTCTCTTATTGCTGCATCAAGGTTGTTTTGTTTAGCATAAGCGTTGCCTATCCAGAAATGGCCGCTTTTGTTTTGCGGGTCAAGAGAAATAACCATTGATAATTCATTAATCGCTGCGTCAAGATCATTATTATCAAGATAAGCACGCCCCAGGTTTAGTCGCATTGCCTGGTTGGGAGAGGTCGACGACTCTACGGCATTTTTAAAAAGGCAAATACTATTACGCCAAACTCCAATTTGGTGATACGTAACGACTGCCGAGACAACAACAACCGATGAGGAGATAAACATAACTACGTATTTATTTATATTTAAATATCTGCAAATGTCTTGTCCACCCCAGGCAATTATTATTAATAACCCCGTGATTGGGATATACATATATCGATCAGCCATAGCCTGGTTGCCAACCTGAATAAGGCCAATTACCGGCAAAAGGGTAATAAGGAACCAAAACCACCCAAAAAAAAGATAACAATATTTATTACGATAGCGGATTACCATAAATGACAATACCGTCACAACCAACAGCGAGCTTAATGATTGCCACAGCTCGATGGATGTTGGGTAAGGGTAAAAAACCGTTAAATCAACAGGCCAGAATGTCATGCCTATATATTTAATGTAAGCTATAAAGGCATTTTCCAAACGGAATAACAATGGATATTTTGAAAGATCGGCAACAGCACCGCCCTTTTGCTGGGCATAAACAGTGATGATAACGGATAACAATGAGAAGGCCCAAAAAGGAAGTTTTTCATAAATTAGTTTAGCAATATTGACATGGCTATATCCTATAATTTGCTCTTTTCTTTGTTTATTGTATCTGTCTAATGGCCAAATATCCAATAAATGAAGAATAACAGGTAATGTAACCAGCATAGGCTTTGACATAAGTCCTAAGGCATAGGTAAATAGTGCAAATAAGTAAAGTATTTTTCTTTGCTTCAATACGTATTCGGCATAAAGGAAGAGAGTCAGAAACCAAAATAACGCGCTTAAGACATCTTTTCGTTCAGCTATCCAAGCGACAGATTCTACATGCAACGGATGCAGTCCAAACAAAGCACCAACAAATAAACATTTCCAAAAGGCTCCGGTTAGTCGTAACAAAAACGTAATCAGGATAAATGTTGATAATATGTGTATAATTACGCTGGTAAGATGGTGTCCATGCGGATTTAAACCATACATATTTATATCTGCCATATGAGATAACCAGGTAATTGGGTGCCAATTGAAAGCATATAGTGACGTAAATGCCCATTTAATACTACTTAATGTGATTCCTCCTGAAACATATGGATTTTGTTTGACATAGTCATAGTCGTCAAAATTAACAAAATCATAATTTATTACTTGTAAATATACTAATAATATAAACAACATTAACAGCATCACAATTATTTTGTTATATTTGGAATTTGTCTGGGGAAATAACATTTAATTATCACCTATAATCAAAGAGATATATATTCAGCAGGCAATGAAAATATAATGTAAACCTATGGGGTCAATTTTAACATTTGAACATTAACTGAAAATTCGCCGGCAGGAGGACCCCTTGGGGGTCAGACCTACAAATTTCAATACCCTCGTTATCTCCTCAAAGACTTCACCCAACGCATTGTATCTCACGGTTTCGAAAAACAAGACTCCCTGCCTTAACAAAACGTTGCCGATGAGGTACAAAACCACCCATCCCCTTCTACTCCATGCTAACACATATTTCAACGCAATTTCAGAATGTTACTAAATTTTACATAAACGAGGCAATCGCATATCCAACTGTTTTCACACGAAAAACCGCACCCGAAACCTGTTCAGGCACCGCCGTTTGTATCACTTTGACACAAAAAAGGACCTACAGATCAACTCCGTAGGCCCTTGCCTTGATTGCGACTATGCGAAGCGCGTCACATCTCCATGATCACCGGCAAAATCACCGGCCTGCGCTCGATGGTCTTCTTGAAGAACCGCCGCAAGACCTGGCGCACAACGGTCTTCACCTCTTCCGAATCGCGGCGCATCTCGTCGTTCAATTCGTCCAGGGCATCCACCACGATGCAGCGGGCGGTTTCCAGGTATTCCTGGCTCTCGTCCTCGAACACGAAACCCCGGGACACGATGTCCGGCCCGTGGATCAGGGCGCCGCTGGACTGGTTGATGCCGATGATCACCACCACCATGCCGTCTTCGGAGAGGTGCTTGCGGTCTTTCAGCACCACGTTGCCCACGTCGCCGACCCCTTTGCCGTCCACGAAGACCCGCCCCGACTCCACCTTTTCGGTAATCGCCGCCGTATCGGCGTAAAAGGAGACCACATCGCCGTTCGTGGCCAGGATGCAGCGCTCCTCGGGGATGCCGACCTTCTGGGCGAGCTGGATGTGCTTGACCAGGTGGCGGTATTCGCCGTGCACCGGCATGAAGAAGCGCGGCCGGACGACGTTCATCATCAGCTTGAGTTCTTCCTGGCTGGCGTGGCCCGAGACGTGCACCTCGGAGACCTTCTCGTGGAAGACCTCGGCCCCGCGGCGGTACAGGTGGTTGATCAGCTCCGAGATGGTCCGCTCGTTGCCGGGGATGAAGCGCGAGGAGAGGATGACCGTGTCGCCCCGCTCCAGCTTGATCTGCTTGTGGTCGTCCAGGGCGATGCGGGTCAGGGCCGACATGGGCTCGCCCTGGCTGCCGGTGGTGACCATGCACACCTCTTCGGGCGGCAGATAGGCCAGCTCCCGCAGGTCGAGCAGCATGTCGTCCGGGATGTTCAGGTAGCCCAACTCGCGGGCGATGCGCACGTTGGCGATCATGGAACGGCCGTTCAGGAGGATCTTGCGGCCGCAGGCGATGGCCACGTCGGCCACCTGCTGCACCCGGTGGATGTTGCTGGAAAAAGCCGCCACGATGATGCGCCCTTTGCATTTGGGGAAGATGTCGGCAAAGGCCTCGCCCACGTACTTCTCGGAGATGGTGTACCCCTCGCGCTCCACGTTGGTGGAGTCGGAGAACAGGGCCAGCACCCCCTGGTCGCCGTAGGCGGAGAGCCGGGCCAGGTCGGTCAGTTCCCCGTCCACCGGGGTCTGGTCGATCTTGAAGTCGCCGGTGTGGATCACCACCCCTTCGGGCGTCGTGATGGCCAGGGCGCAGCCGTCCACGATGGAGTGGGCCACCCGCAGGAATTCCACCCGGAAGCAGCCCAGCTCGACCGTGTCGCGGGGTTTGACCGTGACCAGTTGGACCGCGCCGTCCAACTTGTACTCCTTGAGCTTTTCGTTGACGAAACCGAGGGTCAGGGCCGTGCCGTAGACCGGCACGTTCAACTCCTGCAACACGAAGGGCAGGGCGCCGATGTGGTCCTCGTGCCCGTGGGTCAGGCAGATGGCGCGGACGGAGTCGCTCCGTTCCCGCAGCCAGGCGATGTCGGGTATGACGTAGTCGATGCCGAGCATCTCCGGTTCGGGAAACATCAGGCCGCAGTCGGCGATGATGATGTCGTCGCCGTACCGGTAGGCCATCATGTTCAGGCCGATTTCGCCAAGCCCCCCGAGGGGGATGACGTGGAGTGCGTTGTTCGATTCAGGTTCTGCCATGGGTTATCTCTCTCTTTGCAGCGGCACCAGGCTGGCGATCTTCCGGTCGCAGCGCCCGATCCACTCCTGGCCGGGCTGCACCAGCCAGCGGTCGGCGTAGAAGGCGCTCCGCAGGGCGCGGTAGACGATCAGGGCACGGGTGACGTCCCCCTGCCGTTCCGCGAGTTCCCCGAGTCGCCAGAGCTTTTGGGCCGCGTTTTCTATGGTCGGATGGAAGGGTACATACATATGGATGGCCGACTCGTAACCAGCCAGTGCCCCGGTGAAATCGCCTTTGGCGAGGGCCGCCTCACCCAACTGGAACTGGGCCTGCATCCGCCACCAGGTCCCGGCGAGGAACAGGAGCAGGCTGAGCACGATGATGAGGACGGCGTTGACGATTGTTTTCTTGATACGTTGGTCCATTGTTCACCTGAAAAAGGAGGGGATTATGGTCAGAAGGATGCCCAGCACCGTTACGGCGACACCGGCCAGGACGGCCAGGGCGGCGGCGATGTCGTAGGGTTTTTGCAGGCGATGGGCGGCGGGCAGTCCCCAGATGATGGCGGCGAGTCCGGCAATGATGAGCGCCAGGTACGGATAACCGATGTGCATTCAGTACTCCAGGGCCGAAACGATGGTGGAGCGGGTCTGCTCCATGAGCCATGTTTCGGCTTCGCTCTTTGAAATGTCCGGCGGCAATGCCAGCGGCGGGTGCAGCACGATGGCGATGTTGCCGCGGGAGAGCCTGATCTGCCCGGCTGGGTTGATCAGGCCGCTGCCGTTGATCGTGATCGGGACCACCGGCACCCCGGCCTTGCGCGCCAGGATGAAGCCGCCGCGCTTGAACGGCAGCAACTCACGGGACAGGGAACGGGTGCCCTCGGGGAACATGACCACGCTCTTGCCCTCCCTGATGATCGACGCGGCATGGTCCATGCTCTTCAGCGCCTTGCGGCCGTCGCTCCGGTCCAGGGGGATGTAGCCGCCGCGCCGCATGGAGGGGCCGAAGACCGGGATATCGAAAAGCTCTTTCTTGGCGATCCAGTTGATCCGGCGCGGCATGGCCGCCAACAGGGCCAGGATGTCGAAACCGCTCTGGTGGTTGCTCATGAAGATGACCGGCCCGGCCGGAAGATGTTCGCTGCCGGTCACCCGCACCCTGACGCCCGCCATGGCCAGGGCCAGCCGCGCCCACAGCCGTGCGTGGGCGGCATAGATCCTGCCGCTGCCGTCCAGCACGGTGCCCACCAGCGCGCTGACCGCAAACAGGAAGGTCAGCGGGATGAACAGCGCCAGATAGAGGTATGCCCGGATTCGGGAAGCGTCCACGGTGTCTCGCTTGGAGGTTGTTGAAAAACAGCCATCTCGCCGCCGTCCTCGAAAGCCCCCTTGTGCGGCGTAGCGCTGCTACGCCTCCGCAGGGCTTGTCTAGCGGGTGCGACGATCTGACTATTTTTGAACAACCTGAATTTTACCCTGTTAGATGCCCCCAGCAACGGAGTTTTTGTGCGGTGATGCGGGCGGGCATCCGTCAGTGGTGGTATGGTTCGTTATTCAGGATGCTGAACGCCCGGTACAGCTGCTCCAGCAAAAACACCCGCACCATCTGGTGCGTGAAGGTCATCTTCGACAGGGAGAGCAGCCGGCCCCGGCTGCGGAACTCTTCGGAAAAGCCGTACGCCCCGCCCACGGCGAAGACCAGTTCGCCGGTGCCCGAATCCCGCTGCGTCCCGATGAAGGCGGCCAGTTCCGGGGAATCCATCTGGCGGCCCCGCTCGTCCAGCAGCACCAGGGTGGCGCCGGGCGGGATCTGCTTCTCCAACCGCTCGCACTCGCGCCGCCGCATCTCTTCGGCTGCGGCCCCCTTTTCGTCGCGGACCTCGCACAGCTCCAGCGGGCAGTAGCGGCGGATGCGCCCGGCATAATCGGCCAGCGCCTCCTTCACCCACTCTTCCTTGCTCTTGCCCACCCAGAGGACGCGGAGTTTCATTGTTTGTCCCGTTCTGTCAGGCTAACAAACCCAGGTTGTTCAAAAATAGTCAGATCGTCGTAACCGCAGCAGGCCCTGAGGAGGCGTAGCAGCGCTACGCCGCACGAAAGGGCCTGCGAGGACGAAGGCCTGATGGCTGTTTTTCAACAACCGACTAGAAATCGTCTTCCTTGCGGGCGCTTCCGATCTCCTCCGGCAACTCCAGCTCCGGGGCCATGTGCCACAGCTCGTCCAGCTTGTAGTAATGGCGGAGCTGGTCGCTGAAGATATGCACGATCACGTCGCCGTAATCCATGACGATCCACTTCCCTTCGCTCTCACCCTCGATGTCCTGCACCTTGCCGTACTTCTTGAGGCCGGTGCGGATGCCGTCGGCAATGGCCTGGTTCTGCTTGTCCGAGTTGCCGGAGATGATCACCAGATAGTCGGCGATGGAGGAAACCTTTGCGATATCCAGCGCCCGGATGTCGAAGGCCTTCTTTTCATAGGCCAGCTCGGCGCATTTACGCGCCCGTTCCTGGGAGGAAAGCACCGGTTTCTCTGCTGCTGTCGTTTCATTTACCGGCATGTGTCGTAAATCCCCTGTTCTGTAATATAGGTCGCCACCTGCGGCGGCACCAGGTGGGCTATGGAGCGCCTCGAACCGGCCAGGGCGCGTATCTCGCTGGACGAGATGTCCAACGGGCACCCGGTCAGGAACCGGACGCTGGTGCCGGCATTATGGTCCAGCCTGCGGGCGCCGGAAGTATAGCTGAACTCTGCCCGGATGGCAACAGGAAGGGCGGCGACCGGGTCGCTGATGCGCTTGCCCGGCCGCTCCACCACGATCAGGTTGCAGGAGGCGAAGATCTCCCGAAAGCGGTGCCACAACCCGATCTCCAAAAAGGAATCGCTGCCGATGATGAAGAAGAAGTCATCCTGGGGGAAGCGCTCCCGGAAAGCGGTGATCGTATCGATGGAATAGGATTTTCCGGTCCGCTCCCCTTCGATCAGCGACAACTCGAAAAAGGGATTGCCGCCGATGGCCAGCTCGACCATCCGGCTGCGCCGGGCAAAGGGCACCTCCCCCGCCAGCGGCTTGTGGGGCGGGTCGCCGGCCGGAATAAACACCACCCGGTCGAGATCGCAGGCCAGCCGCGCCTCCTCCGCTATGTGAAGATGGGCCAGGTGCACCGGGTTGAAGGTGCCCCCCATCAGTCCGATTCGCATGTCGATTTCACCATACACCCTAAACTAAAACCAACATCCGCCACAGAGACACAGAGACACGGAGAAAACCAAAAGCATCTGAGATAGACGCCAAATCCATTCATCTTTCGAGGTTTTGAAAGAAATTATTTTTTGTCTTTCTCTGTGTCTCCGTGTCTCTGTGGCAGAAGTGCTTTGCTTTTATCTTGATATTTATAATATCACCGGTTTGAGCAGCGTGCCCCGGATCGGCACCTTATACACGCCGGGCGAGGCCGCGAACTTGGCCAGGAGCAGGAACACCAGCTTCTGCTTGTCCATGAACTCGGGCTTGGGCATGATCTCAAGCGTCAGGTTGATGGGCAGGGTGGCGGCATTGGGAAGGTCCCCCGACAGGCGCATGTAGATGCCGTCCCCCTGGAGCGAAAAGCTCTCCAGCCGGGCCCGGCCGCCCGTGACCCGCACCATGCCCTGGCAGTGCAGGTTGGAGGTGTCGGGCAGCGGGAACGCCCCGAGCTTGACCCCGGAGAAGGCCAACTGCTTCACCTCCAGCTTCAGGTCGCCGGACAGCCTGCCCCGCTTGCGGGAAAGCCGCCCTTCGCTCCACAGGGCCCCGCCGGCCGTGGCCCCCAGGGCGGTCTTGAAGAACGGGACGTCGGACAGTTGCAGGCCGTCGGCCGAGAGGTCCAGGGCGTCCGTGCCGTTGATGCCGTATTCCAGGTCCAGCCGCCCCGCGCCCAGGGCCGCTGTCAGGCCGACCACGGCCCGCCCCGTCAGAAGCGGCAGCAGGTGGAGCCGGGCGGTCAGCCGGTCGAAACGCACGAGCGGCCCCTGGTCGGAGGAGAGGACCGGCTGGCGCCACGCCAGGCCGGGGAGGAGGGTCTTGTGGGCGCCGGGGGCCAGGGACAGCCCCTGGTCGGCCAGCAGGCGGCCGATCAATTCATTCACCGCCTGCGTAGGCAGGAACAGGTAGGTGCATGCCAGGAAGAGGCCGACGCCCGCAGCCGCCAAGCCGGCTCTCCGCAGCAGGCGCTGCCGCGGTGTCATTTGCGCTGTCCGGGGGCGGGTTTCAGGAGGGCGACGGTCAGCGCCAGATCGAGGCGGGAAGGGTCGTCGAAGCGCACCCGCAGGTTGGCCTTCTTCACCAGCACCGGCCGCCCCCCCTTCTCCAGGCGATAGATCAGGTTGATGGCCTCGTTGGCGGTTACGCCGTCGATCTTCACATCGGCGGCATCCTCGATCATGCCGGCACGCTCCTCCCCTTTGACCGGGGAGATCTTGACCCCTTTGCCCTTGATGCCGATCTCGTCGATGACCTTGGCCACCGAATCGTCGGGACGGACCGACGCCATGCGTCCGGTCAGCATATCGGCGGACTGTTTGGCCGTGCGGTAGGCGAACTTGAGCGGCAGCAGTTCCTTGAGAACCGCCTCCCGGGCGTGGCGTTTGCGTTCCAGGGCCGCGGTGCGGCCGGCCAGGGCCGACCATGCCAGAAAGAGCACCAGAAGGGCGATCAGCACGTACCCGGCCGTCAGCCGCGTGCGGCTGTCGAGATCCCGCCAGAAGTCCTGCAGTTCCGTAAGCATGCCCCTCATTTCCTGACCTCCTTGGGCGTGCCCGCCAGGGTGAAGCTTACCGAACCGTCGGGACGGCTCTTGACCTCTCCCAGTTCCACGCTGGCCATGAACGGCGCAAGGGCTGCCTTGAACTCGTTGACCGCCTGGGCGGAACGGGCATCCCCCTTGACCCGCAGGGTGCCGTCCGCCAACTCGGCCTCGTAAAGACCGTTGATGGTGGCGCCTTTAGCCTCGGCCAGGGTTTTGAGCACGTCCAGGACGGAGTTGCCCGCCTCCGGGCCCCCGGCCAGTTTCCTGATCTCCGCCTTGACCTCGGCCACCTCGTCCACCGCCTTGGTCCGGCCGGGGAAGATCTCGCGGTACATGGCCGAAATGGACTTGTTCAGCGAGGCCAGGTCGGTCTGCGCCGCCCGGTATTCGAGCCCCTTGGAGACAAAGAGGAGTATGACTGCCACAGCCGCCAGGGCGGCGGTCACGATCATCTTTTTGCGCACGAGGGCGTCGCCGGCCGTCCAGGCCAGTTCGGAGCGGCGGAAGTCGGGCAGGGCGCCGGCATGGCAGGCGCGGGCCACGGCCAACAGCCCGGCCAACTGCTGGAAGGATTCGTCGGTCTTGAACAACGGCGCCAGGGCGTCCGGCATCCCGAGCCGCTCCGCGGGTAACGGCAGGCCGTCCCCGGCGGCGAGCCCGGCCGAGTGTTCGCCGAAGATGGTCAGACGGGGCGGCAGCGTTACCCCGGAGAGCTCCAGGGCGGCCAGGGTCGCGGCGATGCTTTGGTGCGGCTGGGCGGCGTCCAGGGCCCGGGCGAAGGTCACCCGGTCTTCGCTGACGACCGCCAGGGCGGCGCCGTCGCACACCACGGCGTCGGCGGGGCATTCGGGGAGAAAGTTCCAGGCGAAGGGCGCCGAAGTGACCACCTGCGGTTCGCAGCCCGCCTCCCGGAAGGTCTCGATGGCCTGACGGAGGTCGACCTTGCGCGCCCACAGGGCCAGGTAACGCTTGTTCCCTATGGGGAGCGCTTCGAACACGGCCTCTTCCACCGGCAGGGCGATCTCTCCCTGCAACTGCCCCGGCAGGATCTCCCGCACCTTGCGCAGGTTGTCCAGCGGCAACTCCACCGTCCGCTGGGCGAACAGGGCGGGCGAGAGGCAGAGCACGATGCGCGGCCCGCCGCTGATGCCGGCGGCGATCCGGCCGGCAACGGCGGAGAGCCCCTGTTCCTCGTTCAACGGGAATTCGGCGGCCCCCGAAAAGGAGAGCGACGTGCCCGCAACCCCGAAACGGGCGGCAAGCACGCGGTGCGGTTCGACCTGTATGACCAGATAGTCCATATCGTTCCTAAGAAATTATTGAAAAGTTCAGGTTGTTCAAAAATAGCCAGATTGTCGCACCCGCAGAAAGACCCGCGGAGGCGTAGCAGCGCTACGCCGCACAAGGTGGCTTTCGAGGACGGCGGCGTATAATTATGCGTGAGCATAATTATCGGTGACGGAGCGATAGCGTAGTCATCCCGCTTAGCGGGACGCCGTTAGGCGCTAAGATGGCTGTTTTTCAACAACCTCACCCCCAGATCAGGTAACCCGGTTCGTACACATTCCCCAACACCTTGTGCCGCGGCATGACCCGCAGCATGAAGCCGTGCCGGCCGCAGAAACGGCAGTCGATCGTGCCGCTGAACTGATAAAGGCCGTCGCCGGCGGGCACCACGTTCTCCAGGGGGACCGTTTCTCCCCCCTGGATGTTTCCGGTGGAATCCAGGACGCCGAAATACCCTTCCACCGACACATCCTCCACCGGGATCTCCCCCAGGAAGACCTTGGCGGACACCGGCACGAGGCTGCCCACCGCCACCGCGTCGGAGATCTGGGCCGAGGCATCCTCGATGCGCACCGCCGGCCAGGCCTTGAAGGTGCGCTCCTTCCAGCGGGCCAGGTCCAGGGCCAGGGCAAGATCGTCGGCCACCAGCTGTTTCCACTGGCCGTAGGAGGTGGTGTAGGAACGGCTGGCGTATTCCTGCACCATGCGGTCGGTGGAGAAGACCGGGCAAAGGCTCTGCATGGAGGCCTTCATGGTGGCGATCCAGGAGCGGGGAATGCCGTCGCTGCCCCGGTCGTAGAAATGGGGCACGATCTCTTTTTCCAGGAGGTCGTAGATGGCCCGGCTCTCGACCTGGTTCTGGTACTCCGTATCCCCGTAGACCTCGCCCTTGCCGATGGCCCAGCCGTTGTTGCCCTGGTAGCCTTCGCACCACCAGCCGTCCAGGATACTCATGTTGAGGCCGCCGTTGAAGGCCACCTTCATGCCGCTGGTGCCGCTGGCCTCCATGGGCCGGCGCGGCGTATTGAGCCACACATCCGCGCCCTGCACCAGATGACGAGCCACTTCCATGTCGTAGTCCTCGATGAAGACGATCCGGTGGCGGAAACGGTCCTGGTCGGAGACCTGGTTGATCTGGCGGATCAGTTCCTTCCCCTCCTGATCCTGGGGATGGGCCTTGCCGGCAAAGATGATCTGCACCGGCATCTCCGGGTTGTTGAGGATGCGCGCCAGGCGGTCCAGGTCGCGCATCAGCAGCGTACCGCGCTTATAGGTGGCGAACCGGCGGGCAAAACCGATGGTCAGCACCTCCGGGTCCAGGACCTCCTCGGCCGTGGCGATCTCCTTGACCGTGGCCCCCACCTTGATCATCTGCTCCTTGAGCCGCTTGCGGGCAAAATCCACCAGCTTCTCGCGGCAGCTCTGGCGGGTGCGCCACAATTCGGCGTCCGGGATCTTGGAGATACGCCGCCAGACATTGTGGTCGGTCGGGTCGTCGAGCCAGCGGGTACCCAGGTAGCGCACCAGCAGGCTGGCCATGTAGTTGGACATCCAGGTGCGGGTATGGACACCGTTGGTGATGGAGGTGAGCGGCAATTGCTCCTCGGGCAGTTCCGGCCAGGTGTTCTTCCACATCTTGCGCGACACCTCGCCGTGCAGTTCGCTGACGCCGTTGGCGTGGCCGGCCAGTTTGAGGGCCAGGACCGCCATGCAGAAGACTTCCTGGGGATTCTTCGGATTCTGGCGGCCGAGGCCCAGGAATTCGTCGCGGCTCAGGCCGAGGGAGCGGTAGTATTTGCCGAAATAGCGTTCCAGCAGGTCGGCGGGGAAATGGTCGATGCCCGCCTCCACCGGGGTATGGGTGGTGAAGACGTTGCCGGCGCTGATGATCTCCCGGGCCTCGTTGAACCTGATGCCGCGCTTCTCCATCACAAGCCGCATCCGTTCCAGGGCCAGGAAGGCCGCATGCCCCTCGTTCATGTGGCATACGTTGGGGATGATCCCCAGGGCGCGCAGCGCCCGAACGCCGCCGATCCCCAAAAGGATCTCCTGCAGGATGCGCATCTCCTGGTCGCCGCCGTAAAGCTGGGCCGTGATCAGGCGATCCTCGGGGCTGTTCTCCTCCAGGTTGGTGTCCAGGAGGTAGAGCGGCACCCGGCCGACCTGCACCCGCCAGATATGCACATTGAACCTGCGCGGGCCGAATTCCAGCTCCACGCTGAGCGGGGCTCCCTTTTCGTCCCGTTCCAGGGTCAGCGGCAGGTTGTAGAAATCGTTCTCCGGGTAGTATTCCTGCTGCCACCCTTCATTGTTGAGATACTGGCGGAAGTAGCCCTGCCGGTAGAGCAGCCCCACCCCCACCAGCGGCAACCCCAGGTCCGAGGCCGACTTGAGGTGGTCGCCGGCCAGAACGCCCAGACCGCCGGAATAGACCGGCAGCGACTCGTGAAGGCCGAACTCCATGGAAAAATAGGCCACCTTCATCTGGGAGTTGCCGTTGCAGGTCTTCTGGAACCAGGTCTTCTCCGCCAGGTACTCGGAAAGCTTCTCGTCCACCGTCTTGAGGTGGGCCATGAAGCCCTCGTCGTTCTTGAGGGTTTCCAGGGTGGTCTGCTGGAGGATGCCCAGCATCTCGACCGGGTTATGGCGCGTGGCCTGCCACAGTTCGGTGTCCAGGCGGCGGAAGAGGTTGATGGCGTCCGGCTCCCAACTCCACCACAGGTTGTAGGCCACCCGCTGGAGGGCGGCCAACTCGTCGGTGAGTGACGGAACGACCGTGAATTTGTGCAGCATCTTGGTAAAGTCCATAGCGGCACCTCTTTTAGGAGGTTGTTGAAAAACAGCCATCTCGCCGCCGTCCTCGAAAGCCCTTTCGTGCGGCGTAGCGCTGCTACGCCTCCTCAGGGCCTTCTCCGGGTGCGACGATCTGACTATTTTTGAACAACCTGGGTTTTCAACAGCCTGCTAATCCGGAGTTTCCGGATGAAAACTACTTGATCAGCTGGTTCATCTCGAATATAGGCAACAACACGGCCATAACCACGACCCCGACGGCCAGGCCCATGGCCAGGACCAAGAGCGGTTCCATCAGGCCCATGAGCCGGGTCAGGCGCGCGCTGAACTCACGCTCGTAGGCGACGCCGGCCTTGAGCAGCATCTCCTCCAGGGTGCCCCCCTTTTCACCCACGCCGGCCAGGTGCACCAGCATGGGCGGGAACAGGCGGCTCTTCTTCAGGCTCCCCGACAGGCTCCCCCCCTGGGCCACCTCTTCCATCACCTCGCGGAGAAAGGTGCGGTAGACCCGGTTGACCAGCACCTCGGAGGTGATCTCCAGGGCACGGATGATCGGCACCCCGCTGGACAGCAACAAGCCCAGCACCCTGGCAAAGCGCGACAGGAGCAGTTGCTGCAGCATGCCGCCGGCCACCGGCAGCCGGAGCAGCAGGCGGTCGCGTTTCATGCGCAGGTCGTCCCGCCGCATGGCGGAGCGGTAGAGCGGCACCGAGCCGATGGCCAGCCCGGCCGGGATCCACCACCAGCCCCGCAGGAAGTGGGACAGTTTGATGAGCATCACCGTGATCAGCGGCAGGGCGGCCTTGCTCTCCTCGAAGATGACCACGATCTTGGGGATGACCACGGTCAAAAGGAAGATCATGACCCCGCTCCCCACCACCACCATCAGGATCGGGTAGGCCAGCGCGGAGACCACCCGGCTCTTTACCTGCTCCTGTTCTTCCAGAAAGTCGGCCAGCCGGTCCAGCACCGCATCCAGGGCGCCGCTGGCCTCGCCGGCGGCCACCATGCTGACGAAGCTCTCGCTGAAGATCCGGGGCTCGGCCGACAGGGCCCGGGACAGGGAGGCGCCTTCGGAGATCCGGTCCCGCACCCGCGCCAGCACCTGTTTGAGTTGCCCGCTCTCCTCCTGCTCGTGCAGCGAGCCCATGGCCTCGAACAGGGGGACGGAGGAGGCGACCAGGGTGGCCAGGCGGCGGGTGAAGAGGGACAGATCGGCGGTGGTGATCCCCCGGTTGAAGGAGAAGGCCCGCGCCGCCCCCGTTTCGGCCGTTTCCTCGCTGACCTCGCGGGGCAGGAGCCCCTTGCCCTTGAGCTGGGCCATGGCCTGGCGTTCGGATTCGGCCTCGACGGAGCCGGAGACCGTGGCCCCGGCGCCGGTGTATGCCTTATACCGGAACGTCGGCATAGTCCTCCTGGGTGACGCGCAGCACCTCTTCAATGGTGGTGTCGCCCGCGGCGGCCCTGGCCAGGCCGTCGTCCCGCAGGGTCTTCATGCCGTGTGCAACGGCATACTCCTTGATCTCCCCGGCATGGGCGCGTTTGATGATCATGGAACAGATCTCCTGGTCCACCGGCATGATCTCGTAGATGGCGGTGCGCCCCATGGTGCCCAGCCCGAAGCATCTGTCGCAGCCGCGGCCGCGGTAGAGGCGCTCCGGTAGGGTAATGCCGGCGTACTCTTCCACCGGCCGGTATTCCTCGCGGCAGTGGGGGCAGATCACCCGCACCAGGCGCTGGGCCATGACCGCGGTGAGCGACGAGGCGATCATGAACGGTTCGATGCCCATGTCCACCAGGCGGGTCACGGCGGTGGCCGCATCGTTGGTGTGCAGGGTGGAGAGCACCAGGTGGCCGGTGAGGCTGGCCTGGATGGCGATCTCGGCCGTTTCGGCGTCGCGGATCTCGCCGACCATGATGATGTCCGGGTCCTGGCGCAGGATGGAGCGGAGGCCGGCGGCAAAGGTCAGGTCGATCTTGGCGTTGACCTGGATCTGGCCGATGCCCTTGATCTGGTATTCGATCGGGTCTTCGATGGTGATGATGTTCTTTTCGCTGGTGTTGAGCCGGTTCAGGGCCGCGTAAAGGGTGGTGGATTTGCCGCTGCCGGTGGGGCCGGTCACCAGGACGATGCCGCTGGTGCGGGCCAGCACCCGTTCCATGGTCTGCACCCCGGCGTCGCCTAAACCTATGTCCTCCAGGGAGAGGACCCCCTTCTTCTTGTCCAGGAGGCGCAGCACGGCCCGCTCGCCGTAGAAGGTGGGGATGATGGAGACGCGGATGTCCACGTCCCGGCCGGCGACGATGACGCGGATGCGGCCGTCCTGGGGCAGGCGCTTCTCGGCAATGTTGAGCCCGGCCATGATCTTGACCCGGGAGACCAGGGCGTCCTGAATGATCTTGGGCGGCGTCAGCTTTTCGTAGAGGATGCCGTCGATGCGGAAGCGCACCACCAGGTCGCGCTCGTAGGGTTCGATGTGGATGTCGCTGACCCGCTCCTTGACCGCCTCGGAGAGGACGGAGTTCAAGAGCCGGATGACCGGGGCTTCGTCGCCCAGGTCCAGGAGATCCTGGGGGTCGTTGAACTCGGTGGCCACCGTGGAGAGGTCCTCGCCCTCCAACTCCTGGAGGACCTCCCGGGCGGTGCCGGAGAGGCTGCCGTAGATATGGTTGATGGCGTCGCCCAGGATACCGGCCGGCACCAGGACCGCCTCCACCGGCCGGCCGAACAAAAGCCGCAGTTCGTCCATGGCCAGGAGAGCGGCGGGACCGGCAAGGGCTACCCTGATCCGCCCGTCCTCTTCCCGCAGGGGCAGGATGGCGTGGGCCCGGGCAAAGGTCAGCGGCACGCGCGCCAACAGGGCCGGATCGACCTCGGCCACCGCGATCTCGGGCTGGCAGGCGATGCCCAGCCGCCGGGCGGCGCTCTCCAGCTCTTCCGGGAGCAGGCCGGCACTCATTTCGCGCCGATCTCCTTCTGCACGTCAACCGGCTCCACCTTTTTGGCGGCATCGCCGAATTTCGACCGCTGGCTGTCGGAAATGGCGTTCAGCTCGGCGCTGTCCTTGACGATGTGCGGGGTCAACAGGATCATCAGGTTGGTCTTGGTCTTGCTCTTGCTCTTGGTCTTGAACAGCCACCCCAGGCCGGGGATATCCCCCAGAAACGGGACCTTGCTTATGGTTTCGTCATCCTGGTCCTGGATCAGGCCGCCGATCACGATCATTTCATTGTCCTTGACGACAACATTGGTCTTGGCCGAGCGCTTGGTGGTGATGCGGTCCGTGGAACCGCTGCCGACCGTGACCGTGGAGCCGATGGCGGAGATCTCCTGGGAGAGGTCGAGGCGGATATAGTCCCCTTCGCTGATCTGGGGCTTGATCTTCAGGGTGATACCCACGTCCTTGCGCTCGATGGAGGTGGTCGTGACGCCGGAGGAGACGGTGGACGATCCCTGGAAGGGGACGTTCTGCCCCACCACGATCTCGGCCTCCTTGTTGTCCGAGGTCAGGATGTTGGGCGTGGAGAGTACGTTCACCAAGCCGTTGGAGTCCAGGGCCTTGAGCACCGCGCCGATGTTCGCCGGCGTGGATAAGTTGGAGAGCCCGCTGGTGGACGAAATCGACGACGTGGCAGACTCGATGGTGGAGAGCACCCCGAAGGGGTCGTAGTATCCGGCGACGCCGAAATATCTGCTGAGGGTGCCGACACCAAGGGTGCCGAGTTGCATGCCCACTTCCCGAGACTTGGTGAGGGAGACCTCGGCGATCAGCACCTGTACGAAGACCTGCTTGCTGCGGCGGTCCAGCTTTTTGATCACCTGGACCAGGTTGTTGTAATCCGTGGGCGACGCCATGATCACCAGGGAATTTGAAGCCTTGTCCGGGGTGATGGTGACCTTGCCGCTGTCGAAGGGGGAGGTCTGGGGCGCTGCCGCCGCACCGGCCTGGCCTGTGGTGGCGGTAGTCATCCCTTTGATGACGCCGTCCAGTACCTTGGCCATCTCGGTGGCGTCGGTGTTCTCCAGGTAGTAGACATTGACCTTGTTGCTGGCCTCGGGCGGCTGCACGTCCAGTTTGGCCGCCATCTCCCGCACCGCCTGCTTGAGGCTGTCGCTGCCGCTGCCGAACAACAAAAGAGCGTTCAGCCGCTGGTCGGCCAGCACGGTCACCGCGCTGGTGGAAGAGGCCGCGGCCCCGCCCGGCTGCACGGTGGTTTTGCTCTCGCTGCCGGTAAGCCATTGCTGGATGGTTTTGGCGACGCTCTCGGCGGCGGCGTTTTTCAGGTAGACGATCTCGATCCCTTCACGGGTCTTCTCCGTGTCGATCAGGCGCAACAGCCCCCGCAGTTTGCGGATGTTGAGCGACGAATCCACCATCAGGATCAGGTTGCCGGGTCCGAACGCCGAAATGAAGCCATCCTTGGAAACCATCGGCTGCAGGAACGTCACCGCCTCCTGGGCCGTGATATTTTCCAGCTTGTTGACCTGGGCCACGTAGCTTTCGTTGACCGGCGGCACCTCGCCCGATTTCAGCAGGGTCAGGCCGGATTGCCGGGCCGCCGAAATGGGAACGATCTTGGCCACCTTGCCGGTCTGCACCACGGTGAACCCTTTCAGTTCCAGGACCGAGACAAAGACGTTGTAGGCCTCTTCGGTGGAAAGCTTCGAGGGCGAGTAAACCGAGATCTTCCCCTTGACCCGGTCGTCCAGGATGAAGTTTTTGCCGGTCAGGTCGCTGATGAACTTCACCATGGTGGAAATGTCCACCTCGTTGAAGTTCAACACCACCCCATGGCCGGCGGCAAAAACCGGCGAGGCGAAAAGGAGCCCTGCCAGGAGCAGGGTGCAGAGTGTGCGTATCAGGTACTGTTTCAAGCGTGCCTCCACGTTGTTTCGTAACTGCGGAATCGTTGAGGGTCGGCAGAAGAGGTGTCCGTTCCGGCGTACGCCGGAAAAGAGGCCATTACCGTATGTCGTAGTTGAACGTCGTCGGTTGCCCGTCCCTGATCAGGTCGAGCTTGAGCTTGCTCTGCCCCTTGAGGGCGATGAACGATTGCAGCGCCTTGTCCGGCGAGTCCAGGGGAAAATCGTTGAGCCGCAGAAGCACGTCCCCGTTCTTGACGCCGACCAGGGCGAACAGGCCGGTAGGTTTTACCTCCGAGGCCCGGAACCCTTCCACCTTGCCGTCCTTCATGCTGGGGAGCAGGCGCGCGTCGCTCATGGCCTGGGCCGGGTTGTCCAGGGCGGAGTTGAGCGCCCGCTGGTCGATCACGAAGCTCCCGGCGCCCACACTGGTGACCGGTGCGCCTGCCTGGGGCGTGGCCGGTTGTTCCGGGGCTGCCGACGGGGGGGTCATGGGGGTCAAAAGCTCGACCTTCTTGCCGCCCACCACGATGAAGGCCCGCTCCCTGGTGACTTCCACCAGCCGTCCGGCGTCGAACACCATGTCCCCCAGACGGAACACGCGTTCCTCCTGCTTTTTGGTATGGCGCACCAGGGCAAAGGTCTCGCGGAACGAGCCCACGGCCGTGCCGAGCAGCATCAGTTCGGCCGGCGCAGTGACCGGTGCGGCGCCCTGGCCCGCAACGGGGGCGTTCACGATCGGGGTGAGCTGCCCCTGGGTCGCCTTGCCGAACAGGCCGTTCACCAGGATCGGGGCGTAGAACGCCAGGTCCTGGATGCGGGGAGGCGGCACGACCGCGGGAGCAGCCTTGCCGGCGCCCGCAGTTTTGGGCACAAACGCCCCATTGAGCCGTCTGCCCAGACTGTCGGCGGTGATGGCCGCCAAAATGGCGACGATGATGACCCCTAGCAGGATGTTTATAATGGTAAGAGCACGTGGCATAAGTGTATAGCACCTTCCCTTTTGGGCAAGGGGGAAAGGAAATTTCAAGGGACCTTAGCAGGCTGTTGAAAACTCAGGTTGTTCGAAAATAGTCGGATCGTCGCACCCGCAGAAGGCCTGATGGCTGTTTTTCAACAACCTCTTACAGTTCGATCTCCCCGTTGAAGACCTCTACCGCCGGGCCGGTCATGTAGATGTTGCCGTCCTCGGCCCACTCCATCTCCAGATCGCCCCCGAGGAGATGGTTGAGGATCTTCTTCTCGGTCAGGCCGTTCAGTACGCATGCCGCGGTCACGGCGCTGGACCCGGTGCCGCAGGCCAGGGTTTCCCCGGCGCCCCGCTCCCAGGTCCGCTGGCGCACCTCGGTGCGCGAGAAGATCTGGACGAACTCCACGTTGGTGCGGCGCGGGAACAGTTCATGGTTTTCGATCAGCGGTCCATAGGTGGCAACCGGGAAGTTCTCCACATCGTCCACGAAGATCACGCAGTGGGGGTTGCCCATGGAGGCGCAGGTGATCCGGAAGGTGCGGTCCAGGACCGTGAGCGGCTCCGCTACCACCTGGGCGGCGGCATCGCCGGTCATGGGGATCTCGCCCCTGGTCAGCCGCGGCGGCCCCATGTTGACGCGAACCTTCGCGATCCTGCCGTCGCTTCCCGGCACCAGGTGCAGGGTCAGGATGCCGGCCCCGGTCTCGGCGCTGATCTCGGTCTTCGAGACAATGCCGTGGTCGTAGGCGTATTTCGCCACGCAGCGGATGCCGTTGCCGCACATCTCGGACTCGGAACCGTCGGAATTGAACATGCGCATGCGCACGTCGGCCTTGTCCGAGGGCATGATCAGGATCAGCCCGTCCGAGCCGATGCCGAAGTTGCGGTTGGAAACCTGTATGGCCGTCTGCCGGGGGTCGGCGACCGTCTCCTCGAAACAGTTCACGTAGACGTAATCATTGCCGGCACCCTGCATTTTGGTGAATTTCATCGCGCTCCATCCCCTTTTCCCAGTCTTTCACAGAGATTGTAAAACATAGCAAATATGGGGCGGGGCAACAAGTAAATAAATGTAAATAAATCGGCACGGATACGGCAAAAACCGCCTGTGCACGGCATTTTATTGCCAATCTTTCCCCGAGTGGGTATACTTCTGCCCTCACCACCAGTCAGCGGAGGACGAAATGATTCGACCGTTCCAGGGCATCCACCCCAAGATCGACCCTACAGCTTTCGTGGCCGAGACCGCCGTGGTCATCGGCGACGTGGAGATGGGCCCCCAGAGCAGCATCTGGTACAACTGCGTGGCTCGCGGCGACGTGAACCACATCCGTATCGGCGCGCGCAGCAACGTGCAGGACCTGACCATGCTGCACGTCACCCACAAAAAGCATGCCGACGACCCCGGCGCGCCGCTGATCATCGGCGACGATGTCACCATCGGCCACAGCGTTACCCTGCACGGCTGCACCCTGCATGACGGCTGCTTCATCGGCATGCAGGCCATGGTGATGGACCGGGCCGTGGTAGGCGAGGGCGCCCTGGTGGGAGCGCGGGCTCTGGTCACCGAGGGCACCGTCATCCCTCCCCACACCCTCTGGCTCGGTTCTCCGGCCAAGTACAAGCGCGACCTGACCCCGGACGAGGTGGCCTGGCTGCGCAAATCCGCCGACAACTACGTGAAGTACGCCCTGCAGTATATGAACGACTGATGCCGAGACCGGCCCTCAATCCCTACCTGGCCGTGATGGCCGCCGTGGTCGCGGTCTCCTTTTCGGCGCTGTTCGTGCGCCTCGCCACGGCGCCGCCCCTGATCATCGCCACGTACCGCCTGCTGTTCACCTTTCTGGCGCTGGCTCCCGTCACCCTGCTGAAAAAGGGCGCGCTGACCGGGCTCGACCGGCGGCAGGTGGCGCTCTCGGCCTTGAGCGGCCTGTTCCTGGCCCTGCACTTCGTGACCTGGTTCACCTCCCTGGGCTATACCAGCGTGGCCAGTTCCACGGTGCTGGTGACCCTGCAACCGGTCTTCGTGGTCATAGGTTCGCTGCTCTTCTTCAAGGAACACATTCCGCGCCTGGCCGTCGTGGGAGGGGTGCTGGCCCTGACAGGGGGCCTCATCATCGGGGCCGCCGATTTTCAGGTCGGCCCGCGGGCGCTGGTGGGCGACCTGCTGGCGCTCGTGGCGGCCGTCATGGTCTCCGGCTACCTGCTGATCGGCCGCAGGCTGCGCAAGGACACCCCCCTGGAGGGATACACCTTTGTGACCTACGGGACCAGTTCCCTGTTCCTGGTCGGCACGACACTGGTCACCCGGACCCCCTTCACCGGCTACCCGACCCGCGACTGGGTTCTTTTCCTGGCCCTGGCCCTGGTCTGCACGGTCATGGGGCACACGGTCTTCAACTGGGCGCTGAAGTACGTCCAGGCCTCGGTGGTTTCGGTCAGTATCCTGGGCGAACCCCTGGGAGCCATACTATGGGCCGCCGTTTTCCTGGGCGAACCCCCGACCCTGCGACAGATGGCGGGCGGGGCGGTCATTTTCAGCGGCCTGTATCTCTTCACCAGGGTGACGGCGCGCACCCCGCAGCCGGCCTGACATATTCGAAGAAGGAAGGAAACCATCCATGAACGATGAACTCAGCCCCAGCGCCCGCAAGGTGCAGGAGGCCCTGGAGACGGCCGGGGTTCCCTGCCGGGTCCAGGAACTGGCCGCCAGCTCCCGCACCGCCGCCGAAGCGGCCGAAGCGGTCGGGTGCGACGTCGGCCAGATCGTCAAATCGCTGATATTCAAAGGACGCCATTCGGGGAACCCGGTGCTGGCCCTGGTCAGCGGCAAGAACCGGGTCGACGAGGCGCTCCTGGAAGCTGCCTGCGGCGAGCCGGTCGGCAAGGCCGACGCCGCCTTCGTCCGGGAGCGGACCGGTTTCGCCATCGGCGGCATCCCCCCCCTGGGACACCTGGAACCCCTTTCCCCCGTCATCGACCGGGACCTTCTGGAATACCCCGAGGTCTGGGCCGCGGCCGGCACCCCCCACGCCCTGTTCCGCATAACGCCGGCCGACCTCCTGGCCGTCACCGGCGGCCGGCCGGCGCCCCTGTCCTGAGCCGGGGCCGCACCATGCCGCCATCCGCCCCGCCACGGCAGGAACCGCTCCGCCAAGGTCTGGTCTACGGCCTGCTGGCCTATCTGGTCTGGGGCTTTTTCCCGGTCTACTTCAAGGCGCTGCACGATATCCCGCCCCTGGAGGTGGTTTCCCACCGCATCGTCTGGTCGGTCCTCTTCCTGCTGGTCCTGGCGGCCGCCGCGGGCCGCTGGGGCGAGGTCAGGGCGGCTTTCGCCTCCCGCCGGGTGCTCCTGACCCTGGTCGGCTCCACCACCCTGATCACCGTCAACTGGCTGGTGTTCATCTATGCCGTGGAGCAGGGCCAGGTGCTCCAGTCCAGCCTGGGATACTTCATTACCCCCCTGGTCAACGTCCTCCTGGGCATGGTCTTTCTGCGGGAACGGCTGCGGCCGCTGCAAATGATCAGCCTGCTCCTGGCGGTTGGCGGGGTCGCCCTGCTGACGGTCCGGGTCGGGACCGTGCCCTGGATCTCCCTGGCGCTGGCCGCATCCTTCGGCCTCTACGGCCTGCTGCGCAAGACGGCCTCCGTGGAGGCCCTGGCCGGCCTGCTGGTGGAGACCCTCCTGACCGGGCCTCTGGCGCTGGCATACCTGCTCTGGCTGGGCGCGCACGGCCAGGGGGCCTTCCCGTCGGCCGTGGCCAAAGGCGCCCTGTGGCTCCCCCTGGCCGGCATCCTGACCGCCACGCCGCTCGTGCTCTTCGCCGCGGCGGCCCGCAAGCTGCGGCTGGCCACCATCGGCTTCCTGCAATACCTGACCCCCAGCCTGCATTTCGCCCTGGCCGTGCTGGTCTACGGGGAGCCGTTCACCCCCACGCACCTGGTGACATTCATCTTGATCTGGAGCGGCCTGGCGCTCTATACTGCCGATGCCGTCCGCACATTCCGCAATCCGGCGGCACACCGCGATGCAGACCAAACCTGACCGCGGGGAAACGGTCCCCATTATGGGAGAAGAAACCCCACCGCCCGTCCGCGAATCGAACGATTCCCGGACCGTCCAAACGGCCCTGGATATCCTGGACGGCCAGTCGCGCCCAAACCGGCTGACGCGCCTGATGCCGTTTTTGGGGCCGGCCTTCATCGCCAGCGTGGCCTACGTGGACCCGGGCAACTTCGCCACCAACATCCAGGGGGGCGCCCAATTCGGCTACCTGCTGGTCTGGGTGATCGTGGCCAGCAACCTCATGGCCATGCTCATCCAGACCCTTTCGGCCAAACTCGGCATCGCCACGGGCATGAACCTGGCCGAACAGTGCCGGGCCCACTTCCCCCGCCCGGTGGTCTTCGTCATGTGGGTCCTGATGGAGTTCGTGGCCATGGCGACGGACCTGGCCGAATTCCTCGGCGCCGCCCTGGGCTTTCAACTCCTTTTGGGCGTACCGCTGTTTGCCGGCGCCCTGCTCACCGCCCTGGCCACGGTGCTGATCCTCGGCCTGGAACGTTACGGGTTCAGGCCTCTGGAGGCGGTCATCTCGGCCATGGTCGGGATGATCGCCCTCTGCTACCTGCTGGAGACCATCATCGTCAAGCCCGATTGGGGCCTCGTCGCCTACCACGCCATCGTACCGCAGTTCTCCGGGGCCGAGAGCGTCCTTCTGGCCTCGGGAATCCTGGGGGCCACCGTCATGCCCCACGCCATTTTCCTCCATTCCGCCCTGACCCAGGGGCGTATCGTCGTCCGGGACAAAAAGCGGTTGCAGAGCCTGTACCGGTTCGAGATCGCGGACGTGGTCATCGCCATGGGCATGGCCAGTTTCGTCAATGCCGCCATGCTGATCATGGCGGCCGCCACGTTCCACTACTCGGGGCACGCCGCCGTCGGCACCATCGAGGAGGCCTACCGCACCCTGGAACCGCTCCTGGGATCATCGGCCAAATGGATCTTCGGCCTCTCGCTGCTGCTCGCGGGGCTATCGTCGTCCACCGTGGGCACCAGCGCGGGGCAGGTGATCATGCAGGGCTTCATGCAGCGGCACATCCCCATCTGGCTCCGGCGCCTGGTGACCATGGCGCCTTCACTGGCCGTCATCGGCATGGGCCTGGACCCGACCCGCACCCTGATCGTCAGCCAGGTGGTGCTCAGTTTCGGGCTCCCGTTCGCGATCATCCCCCTGGTCATGTTCACCCGCCGCGCCGACATCATGGGCGAGTTGGTCAACAAACGCATCACAACGGTCCTGGCCGGCATGATCGCGGGGGTCATCCTCGCGCTCAACGCCTACCTCCTCTATAAAACGCTGATAACGGGGTGATCCCATGTTCAAACACATCCTCGTACCTTTAGACGGCTCGGTCCTGGCCGAGGCGGCCCTGCCCGCCGCCGCTTTTCTGGCGGCCCGGTTCGACGCGCGGGTCACGCTCTTCCATGTGGTGGAGAAAAACGCCCCCAGCGAGGTCCATGGCCAGCCGCACCTGAGAAATGCGGAAGATGCCGCAACCTATCTGCAACTCCTGGCGCAACGCGCCTTTCCGCCGGAGATAACGGTGGACCGCCACGTCCACGCCACGGAAGCGGACGATGTCGCCGGCAGCATCGTCGCCCATGCGGACGAGCTGGAGCACGACCTGGTGGTCATGTGTTCCCACGGCCGCGGCCAGGCCCTGCACCTGTTTCTGGGGAGCATCGCCCAGAAGGTCATCGCCATGGGCGCACGCCCGGTCCTCATCACCCACCCGGACGAACAAGGCGGAGCACCGCCCTTTGCCTGCCACAACATCCTGGTCCCCCTGGACGGAGAACCCGGCCATGCGGAGGCCCTGCCGGTTTCGGAGGAGATCGCCCGGGCCTGCGACGCGGCCCTGCGCCTCGTGATGGTCGTTCCCCGTTTCGCCTCCCTGTCGGGTGCGGAAAAGGCCTCCGGCAGAATGCTCCCCGCCACCACCGCCCGGATTCTGGAAATGGCGTCCCAGGATGCGCGGGAGATCTTCCGGGAACAACTGGAATCCCTGCACAGACGGGGTTTTACGGCAAGCGCCCATGTGTTGCGGGGCGACCCGGCGAAAACGATCGCAAAGGCCGCCGACAACGCCAGGGTGGACATCATCGTTCTGGCGACCCACGGGAAAACCGGCATGGAGGCGTTTTGGGCCGGGAGCGTGACCCACAGGGTCTGCACCCTCACCAAGGTCCCGCTGCTCCTGGTCCCCCTCGAACGGGCGTAAGCCCCCCCGGCATCCCCCCAGGGAAGCGGCGGGCATGGGCGGCCGGCCGGAAATCCGCCTTGCCTGGCCGGGGGATTTCTGTTATTTTTCGTGCACCTTATCCCGGTTTCACATCAATGACGACATCAAGGCGGCGAGGATCGAGGCGACGAAGGCGTACAGGCCGTACGTTGGGGAGCCGAAGACAAGCCAACGCAGATGCCGCTTCGATTTGGAACCGGAATTACGGAAAGGACGCTGTATGAAGGTAACCATCCTGGGAAGCGGGACATCGACCGGGGTTCCCATGGTGGGATGCAGGTGCCGGGTATGCAGTTCCGACGACCCGAAGGACCGGAGGACGCGGGCTTCCCTGCTGATCCGGCACGCAGGGCGGAACATCCTGGTGGACACCTCCACCGATCTGCGGCGGCAGGCCCTGCGCGAAGGCCTGGACAGGGTCGACGCCGTCCTCTTCACCCATCCCCATGCCGATCACGTCAACGGCATCGACGACCTGCGCGGTTTCCATTTTTTGCACAAAGAGGTCATTCCCTGTTATGCCTCCCCGGCAACCTTCGAGGTGGTGCTGGCGGGATTCAGGTACATTTTCGCCGAACTGGACGGATCGGGCTATACCCCGCTTCTGTCGGCCCATGAGGTCTCGGACCCCTTCGAGCTGTTCGGACTGACGGTCGTCCCGGTGCCCCTGGAGCACGGCAAGAGCAGCGCCACCGGCTTCCGCATCGGGAGGTTCGCCTATCTGACGGATTGCAGCGCCATTCCCGACAGCTCCCTCCGGCTTCTGGAAGGGCTCGATGTGCTGGTCATGGACGGACTGCGCTGGACTCCCCATCCGTTCCATTTCAACATCGAAGCGGCCATTGCCGCGGTGGAACCGATCAGGCCGGGGCGCGTCATCCTCACCCATCTGACCCACGAAGTGCTTCACAGCGAGCAGACCAGGCTGCCGCCCGGTTTCGAATTCGCCTGGGACGGCCTGGAGTTCGATGTAAGCTGAATCCGTGAGCCTGAACGGTGGAGCGGGCGGAACCGTGAAGGCGCCGCGGATTCGGGTTATATGGGCAATTGCCATTGGAGAGGGAGTTATGCACAAGGACATACGGCTTCACGGGCAGGTCGGCGACCATGTGGAATATTTCGTCATGGTGGTCGGCAACGACGCCTATCAGCGCTACTTCTTCAACATCGTCCAGGAGGAGGACCACCTCCGCATCTTCTCGCCGGGCAACGAGTTCATCATCGCCCCGGAGGGGATCAGCTACCAGGGCAACGGCGGCTATTTCTGCGAATACATGTTCGGGGTCGACCAGCCCTCCTCCGACCTGGCCAAACCGGACATCATCAACCGCCTGGTCATGTACGGGGCGCGCTCCGACGACAAGGGCTCCATCCGCTTCAGCGACCGCACCCACGGGGAAGAGAGCTTCGAGAATATCTTTTTCGAGGGAAACGCCGTCTGCAACTACTACTTTTTCGTCCACTCCAACCAGCTCTCCCGCAAACTGAAATACCAGCAGGAAGAGTTGGTCAAGAGTCTCGGCAAGATCGTCAAACGCTCCGGATCGGTGGGCGACGAGCGGGACGACGCCCTCATCTCCCATATCTTTCCGCTGCTCAAGGACGAGGCCGCCCAGCTCTTCATCATCAAGCTGATCGACCGTCACCATCGCGAATACCGCGATCTCTTCAAAAGCCTTTACTACCGCAACAAGAAGATCGCCGACGACGATTTCGCCCGCCTGGTCAAACTTGCCGCCACCTACCGGATCGACCGCTACCAGCAGGAGCGCATGCGCATCGACGCCATGTACCGCCATCCGTCCAACAAGCGCATCGTGGACGAATACCGCAACATCCTTCTGGCCTGCAACAGCAAGGGGGAGATCAGCCCGCTGGACAACGCCCGCCTGACCCGGCTCAAAACGCTGTCGGTGCGCAACAAGATCCCCGGCGCCCTCTTCTACACCCTGGACGAGATGCTCAAGAAGGGGCGCAACCTGGTCCATCGCAAGGAGCAGGACTACATCGCCGCCACCCGCGAGGTGCTGGAGGGGTTCTTCCTCAAGGAAAAGCAGATCGAGAGCCATATCGACCGCGAGGACATGCTCAACCTGGTCAAGGCCAAGAAAAAGGCCGTGGAAAACCGCGATCATTCCTTCGATCAACTCATGCTGGACGCCAGCAAGGAGTGCGACGAAAAGATCCGCGACGGGGCCGATCCGGGGTTGATGGACGGGTTTTCCTACGTCATCACCTATCTGGACCGTTTCGACAGCGTCTCGAACCTGGTCAGCCAACTGGCCTTCATGGAGAACGTGCGCATCAGCGAGGAGATGCTCCAGGGGCTCTTGGAGCACAAGGCCGCCTTCGACAACCTCAAGGAGGGGTGCTTCGATGAGCTGTTCATCCGCGAGCTGTTCCAGAACGCCTATCTGGGCCGCTTCGGGCGCCGCAAGGTGACCGCCCTGCTGGAAGGGCTCAACGCCGTGGAGAGAGGGACCCGCATCGAGGAACTGCACAAGCGGCTCCAGGAGATCGACCAGGAAGAACGTATTTCATCGGTTCTCCTGGAGCATGTGCGCGACCGGATCCGCAACTTCTACTCCAAGTTCACCACCAGGGCCGATCAGGAGGCGCTGCGCCGGGAGGTGGTCGAGGAGTTGAAGAACAAAAGGCTCCTCAAGGCCGATATCCCCGACCACCTCTTCCACGAAACCATCTTCACCATCAAGAAGGAGGCCATGTACCTCCATTCCCTGTTGCCCCAGATCATCACCGAGCGTAATGTGGGGCTGCGGGAGGATTTCCTGGAGAACTCCGGCCTCGACCGTTTCTACGTGGAGGAGCTGGAACGGGAATACTACGAGAAGAACGGCTTGGACCTGGAGGGGCTGTACCAGATCAGGAAAGGCTTGAGCTAGGGACAAAACGACGCCGGGGCACTTTACTCTTCATTAAACCGCGGTACAATCATAATGAAGATTGTACGCAGGCTGAAAAACAATCTTGCATATCGCCGTATTTCCCCAGAACCAATGCAACGTTGCGGTTGTCTTTTCCCATGGGCCGACGAGGAGGGCGCTGTGGCGGGAAATCTCGTCGTCATTTTTTTACTCGTGTTTCTTCTTCAAAACCCTTGGCAGGCTTTCTGTGCGGATGCGCCGGCGGGGTGGAATGAAGTCGGCCTGAGGATGGGCCTGCAGGCTGACCGCAAACTGGAATATTTTCATCAGTACGAACTGTTCGCGGTGTACGGACTGCCCTGGAATTGGCGGTCGTCTTCAGGCTGGGGGCTGTTCCCGCAGCTCAACGTGTCCGCCGGCGCCCTCCATTCGGCGCGGGCAACCGGTTTCATAGGTTCCATGGGGACCGGTCTTGTCCTCGACAACCCGTATTTCGGCCTGGCCCCGGAGGTCGGCATCAATGTCAACATAATGGACAGAAGCCGGTTTGGGGATCAGGATTTCGGCAGCATCCTTCAATATGGCGCCTATATGGGCCTTTTTTATCGCTTCGCCGACGGGCTCAAGATCGGTTACCGCTTGCAGCACATCTCGAACGGGCATATTTTTTACAGCACCGGGACCCCCAACCCGGGCCTCGATACCCACGTGATCGGAGTAAGCTGGACCTTTTAGCTGTCGCGTCGCCATCATTGGAGATGAGCCTGTCACGCTCAAAAATCATCCTATGCCGGATCTGCCGCACAAAATAGCCGCCGACGCGCCGGCCGGGCGTTATGCCTTCCTGTCGAGGCAGATCTTCCGGCTGGCCCTGGCACTGGTCCTGCTGGCACTAAGCCCGCCCGCCCTGCGGGCGCAGGAGCTTTATCTCCTGGGCGGTCTGCTGCAAAATGCGAATGACGGCAAGGACTCCTACGCGTGGCAACTGGAATACATCGAAGGTCTGGGAGAAAATTTCGGCCTGGGGGTATCATACCTGAACGAGGGGCACGTGCCGGGGCATCACCGTGACGGCAACACCCTCCACCTCTGGGCGCGCACCAACCTGCTGGACCGGAAGCTCTCCCTGGCGGCCGGTATCGGACCGTACTACTTTTACGACACCTTGCCGGCAAAAGCCGGCACCTCCTACCAAAACGACCATGGCTGGGGCATGATCTTCAGTTCCGCGGCCACGTGGTACACGGATAGCCGCTGGCTGTTGCAACTCCGCGCCAACGTGGTGGAAAATTTCGCCACGTTCAATTCCTTTTCCGTCCTCGCGGGCATCGGATACCAGCTCGAAGCGCCTGCCGTGCCGGGTCCCGTGGACAAGGCGCCGCTCCAGGACCGGGAAAAAACGAAAAACGAATTCACCCTCCTTTTGGGCCAAACCATCGTGAACAGCCTGGAATCGCAGAAATCGGTCGCCCTGGCCGTCGAATACCGCCGTCGCGTCCGGCGGTATGTGGACTGGAGTGCAAGTTGGCTCTACGAGGGCGATAATCGCCTCTTCCGCCGCCACGGCGTGGCGAGCCAGTTGTGGGCCATCAGGGAGTTCTTCGACGACCGTTTCACCGTCGGCATCGGCGGAGGGGCGTATTTTCCCCTCAGCATGCGCGCGGCAAGCCGGCACTTCGGCGTCGACAGGAGCGTGTGCGGCATAGTGACCCTGACCTCAAGCTATCGCTTCCTCCCCCGATGGGACGCGCGCGTGTCCTGGAACCGCATCATCACCAGCTACAACCACGACACGGACGTGATCCTCGGGGGTATCGGCTACCGGTTTTGAGCAACGTGCCTGCGATTTTGGGATCAGTGGCATTATCAGGCTGTTCAAAAATAGTCAGATCGTCGCACCCGCAGAAAGACCCGCGGAGGCGTAGCAGCGCTACGCCGCACAAGGTGGCTTTCGAGGATGGCGGCGAGATGGCTGTTTTTCAACAGCCTGTTATACAATCGCGCCGTGCAGGTCCCGCTTGTGATACCGCCAGGCAAAGGCCGCCCCCCGGAAGTACCAGTCGATCAGGAACACCCCCCACACGGCGTACAGGGAGAGGTGCAGCCATTCGGCCGCCACCCAGGACAGCGCCACCCGTATCCCCCACATGGCCACCAGCGTGGCAATGAAGACGTAGAACGTGTCCCCCGTACCCCTTAAGCTGCCGGCATAGACGAAGGAGATCGCCAGCGGCACTTGGGCAAAGGCCACCAGCCTCAGGAACATGCTCCCCTTTTCGATGACGTCGGCGTCATGGGTGAACAGCCCGATCAGGAAGTGGGGGGCGCAGAAAAAGAGCAGCGCCATGAGGGTCATGACCACCACGGCCAGGCGAAGCGCCTCGTTGTGGCTGATACGGGCGCGGCGCAGTTTGTTGGCCCCCAGGGCCTGCCCCATGAGGGTGGCCGCGGCGATGCCCATGCCGGCGCCGGGCATGAAGGAGAGCGATTCGATGGAGAGCCCGATCTGGTGGGCGGCGTAGGCGCTGGTGCCGTAACCGATGATGAAGCTCGAGTAGAAGAGCTGGCCGCTCTGCTGGGCGACACGCTCCAGGGCCACCGGCCACCCGATCCGCCAGATCCTGCCGAACAGCGGGCCGTCCGGCCGGCCGAACGTGAGATAGCGCTTGCGCACCGCCTGGACCAGCAGGTAGGCACAGCCGATGAATTCCGAGCTGTTGATGGCGATGGCCGCCCCCTTGACCCCCAGCGCCGGCAGGCCGAACCTGCCGTAGATCAGCGGCCAGGCCAGGGCGACGTGCAGGATGTTGACCAGGATGACGGCCTTCATGGGCGTCCGGGTGTCCCCGGCGCCCTGCATGATGGCGGAAAGGATATTGAGGCCGGTCGTCCAGATCAGCCAGAGGAACACGAGACGGATGTAGTCGGCCGCCAGGGCCTGGACATCGGCGGCGACGCCCATCATCCGGGCGATATCCCCTCCCCAGACGGCGCCCGCCACGGTACAGACCGCGGTCATGGCCAGGCAGGCGAGGCAACTCGCGAAGGCGGCCCGGCGCGCCTCCTCGCGTCTCCCGGCGCCCCACAGATGGGCGATCACCACCGTCGCCCCGGTGGCCAACCCCCAGAACACGGTCATGGTGACGAACATGAGCAGTTGGCCCAGCCCGGTGGCGGCGATGGCCGCGGCCCCCAGACCGCCGGTCAGAAAGATGTCGACGATGGAGACCAGCCGCTGGAACAGGGAGGAGAGGAGCACCGGCATGGAAAGGCGAAAAACGTCGCGCCGGATGGAGACCGGCTTATGGCGGCGCGAAAGGGCTTTGAGTGGACGGCGGGACATGGTTCTTTATAGAGTTCGCATCAAACAAGGTCAAGGCCTTCGAATAAAAAAAAGCGGGACCTCCCGGCCCCGCTTGGCGAACTCCCCGGTGCGGATTACAGGTAATTCAGCAACGACATTTGGGAGATCTTGGCCGTTGCGGACAGGGCGGCGCTGTAGGCGGTCTGCTGCTGGGCCAACTGCACCCCCACCGTGGCCAGATCGACCTCCTGGATGTTACTGGCGATGTTCTGCAACGTCGTCTTGTTGTTCGTGTTCATTTTGGTCATGCTGTCGAGCCGCGTCATCCGGGAGGCCAGGTCGATCTGGGCGTTGGTGACCTGCTGGGCGCCGGCCTCCAGATCCGTCGCCCCCTGCTTCATGGCGGTCACGTCGTTCGCGTTCACCGCTGTGATCAGGTTGTCCAGGGTCCCCAGGATATCCGTCGAGCCGTAGCTGGGGCTCGAACCGACGCCCTTAAGAACCCGGTCGCCGGTTATGTTCATGGCCTGGGTGGAATTTTGGGCCACCTCGATATTGACCTGGGTGCCGTCGCCGGCATAGGTGTTGTTGGTGGTGTTGAAGGGGGGAGTGGCGCTGGTGGTGCCCCCGAAGATGTACCGGCCGTCCGCCGACTGGGTGTTGGCCATATCGACGATCTGTTTCTTGAGCGTGGCCAACTGGTCGCTGACCGTCTGGCGTTGCGTTGCGTCGCTGGTGCCGCTGCTGATGCTGTCCACGAGCGATTTGGCCTGGGTGATGAAATCGGAGATCCCGGTCAGGGCCGTACTGGTAGTCTGCATGAAGGTGGAGGCCTTGGTGATGTTGCTGTTATACTGGTCGGTTGCCTTGAGCCTGTCGGCGATGTCCAGAAGGACCCCGGCCGAAGCCGGATTATCGCTGGGGGTGTTGATGTTCTGCTGGGATGTGGACAACTCCTGCAATTTGCTCAGATTGGCAAGGTTCTGCTGGAGGTTGTAAATGGCATTATTGGCGGTCATGTTTGTGGTGATGCGCATGGCGGTAGCTCCTAGCTTATGAGTCCTAAGACCGTATCCATCATTTCGGTCGCAGTGGTGATGATCTTGGAGGAAGCCTGGTAGGAACGCTGAAAGGTAACCAGGTTGGTCAGTTCTTCGTCCAGCGATACGCCGGAATTGGATTCGCGCAGCGTACTCAGCTGATTGCTGAACGCCTCGTCCCGGGATACGGTGTTCTTGATCGACTGGACATCCAGGCCGACCTTGCTGACCAGGCTGTTGTAGGCGCCGCTGAAGGTCGACCCCGCCATGGTGGAGGTGTCGTTCAGCAATGCGGCCATCGCCAGGGCGTTGCTGTTGTCGCTGGAATTGGCGGCGCTTCCCGCCGCCGCGGCCGCGATCTGGCTCGTGCCGGTGATGGCCGGGTTGATGGCGATGGTCGCCGCGCCGGTGGCGGGGCTGAACAGGGCGATGCCCGCGGTGCCGGTCAGGTCGGCCCCTGCCTGCTGCTGGGTGTTGACCTTGGAGGCGATGGCGGTTGCCAGGGCGTCCACCTGGCTCTGGTAGTCGGGGATGATCGTATCGCGCAGCGCCAGGGTCGCCCCCAGCACCCCTTGGGTCGGTGCCACCACTGCTGCTGCGGCCCCGCCGGCAGGCGTCAGGTTGACGTCGTACAGGCCGGTGGCGGCATTGGTGGTCAGGGAGAACGACCCGGCCTGGGAGCCGGTCACCAGGGCGGCGCCGCCGTCCGCGAACTTGATGTCCGTGGTCCCGTCGCTGTTTTCCGTGTAGGTGATGCCGACCTGCTTGGAGAGGTCCTGGACCAGCAGGTCCCGCTGGTCCTTCAGCTCGTTGGCGTTGCCGTCGGCCATCTGGGTCGTTTTGATCTGGCCGTTGAGCTTGGCGATGCTGTCCAGGGTCGCATTGATACTGTCGGTCGTGGAAACGAGCGAGGTATTCTGGGCGGTGACGGTGTTGCTCAAGGTCGTGCTGACGGAATTGAAGTTGTCCACCAGGTTCTGGGCACTGGTCAGGACCGCCTGGCGCTCCGCCGTGCCGGTCGGGTTGAGGCTCAGATCCTGCCAGGAGGCGAAGAATTTGGAAATCGCGTCGCCTAAGCCGTTCGTGCCGACCTCGTTGAAGGCCGGCTCGATCTGCTGCAGGACGGTGGACTTGGTCGTATCGTAGCCGAGGGTGGTCTGGGCGGTGACCATCTGTTGCTGCAACAACCCGTCATAGTAACGCTGCACGCCGGAGACCGTGACGCCGGTTCCGAGGGAAAAGCCGTTGACCGTGCTCTGCGGGGCGGTTTCCAGAATGGCCCGCTGGCGGGAGTAGCCGGGGGTATTGACATTGGCGATATTTTCGCCGGTGACCTCGGTGGCCACCTGATACGCGGCGATACCGCTCCTGCCGATCTGCATAATCGAATTAAGACTCATCACGCCTCCTTGTTGATCATGACCGCCCCCGACGCACGCTGCTGGTAACCGCCCGAGGCACCGTACACGCTGGACTGGTTGATGAGACGGGTTAAAAAGTTCAGCGTCGTGGTGGCGGTGGCCGCAAACCGTTCCGCAATCTCGCGGTTCATGGCGGCGCGCTCCTGAACGCGCCGGGCGGTGGCGTTCAGTTCGCGGTACAGCCGCGGGATCTCCTTGTGCGCCGTTTTGGCAACAACGGCCCCCAGGGTTGCGTCCGCGGCAAGCCCCAGCTCGAGAGCGGCCGTGGCGATCGCCTGGCGAAGCGCCCCGGTATGGGCCTCGATGCGTTCGGTAAGCTCCTCCCTCATCCGGTTCACTTCGGCCATGGCGTCCAGGTTCATGTCGCCAAGCTCCCGCGTTTCCCGTTCCAGGAGGCTGTAAAGCTCTTCCAGCAGGTGCAGCTGGATCGTGAGTATCTCCGACAGCGTTTTATCCATAGGTGTCATCCCCGAACCACGGTACTGCCTACTCTTGCGGGTCCGTTTTCTTGACGGGCCGCCGGCTTTCCTGGCGAATGATGTCCTTCTCGATGATGGGCGCCAAACCCAGACTGCCCTGCTTGGCTGCGGCTGTGGCATACTCCTGGTCCAGCAGGGAGCGGTACACCTCTTCGCCGTGGCCGCCGTTAATCAGTTTGTCCTTGCCGACCGTTGCCCGCATGGATTTCATCATCATGCCCACGAAAAGGGCTTCAAAGTCCTGGGAGACCTTGTGGGCCTGCTTGAGCTGTTGCTCGCTCATGCCGCCCGCCTTGCCGCCGGCCGTCTGCCGTTGCAGTTGCCGCGCCTTTTCGGCGGCGGCGGTATCGGTGTCGGTCGTTATCTGGGAGATGCCGATATCCATAGCCATTCTTTCTTATCGCCATATCGGCCGGCTTCTTGAGTAACCGGCCCAAATAAAACTAAATGATGGAAAGATCCGCCTGAAGCGCCCCCGATGCCTTGATGGCCTGGAAAATGCCGATCAGGTCGCGGGGGGTTACCCCCAACTGGTTCAGGGCGCGCACGACATCGCCGATGCTGGCGCCTTCCGGCATGACCATCAAACGGCGCGACTCCTCGGTAACCTTTACCTCGGTCCGGGGCACGGTCACCGTTTTGCCGCCCGTGCTGAGCGGCGCCGGCTGCGACACCTGCGGCGTCTCCTTGATGACCAGGGAAAGATTGCCGTGGGACACCGCCACCGTGGAGATGCGGACATTCTCGCCCATGACGATGGTGCCGGTCCGTTCGTTCAGCACCACCTTGGCCTGATTATCCGGCCGCACCTCGAGGGTTTCCAGGGCGGCCACGAAATCGACGGTACGGTTGGCGTAGTTTTCCGGAATCCGCAGGATCACCGAGCCGGGGTCGGTGGTTGTCGCTATGGTCGAGCTGAACTTGCTGTTAATGACGGCCTCGATGCGGGCGGCGGTGGTGAAATCCGCCTTGTGCAGATTGAGACGCAGGGTCGTTTTACCCGCCAGGACATTGGGGAGTTCCCGTTCCACGAGCGCGCCGTTGGGAATGCTGCCGGCCGTGGGATGGTTCTTCTGGGCGCTGGCCGCCTGCCCGCCGAAGGCAAAGGAGTTGGTCAGCACCGACCCCTGGGCAACGGCATACACCTGATTGTCGCCGCCCCGGAGCGGGGTCATGATCAGGGTGCCTCCGGCGATGCTCTTGGCGTCGCCCAGGGAGGAAACCGTGACATCCAGTTGGTTCCCCTGCTTGGTGAAAGGCGGCAATGTCGCCGTTACCATGACCGCAGCCACGTTCTTCAACTTGATGGAACCGACGTTGGTCGTAATCCCCATCCGCTCCAGCATGTTGACGACGGACTGGATATGGATCGAGGCCTGGTCGCTGTCGCCGCTGCCGTTGAGGCCGACAACCAGCCCGTATCCCACCAACTGGTTCTCGCGCACGCCTTCGAACGAGGCGATGTCCTTGATGCGGATGGCATGGGCGTTGGAGGCCAGGAACAGGGCAGCTATCAGGAAAAAGAGTGTTCTTTTCATTTCACATCACCTTTGAGCACTAACACGCTGTTGAAAAACTCAGGTTGTTCAAAAATAGTCAGATCGTCGCACCCGCAGAATGCCCTTCGTGCGGCGTATAATTATGCGTGAGCATAATTATCGGTGACGGAGCGATAGCGTAGTCATCCCGCTTAGCGGGACGCCGATAGGCGCTAAGATGGCTGTTTTTCAACAACCTCCTAAACCTTAGAAAGGCCAGACCTTGTCGATGATATTCATCAGCCATCCCGGGCTCTGGCGGTCGGAGATGATCCCCCGCCCGGCATAGCTGATCTTCGCGTCGGCAACGAAAATGGAGTTGACGGTATTGTCCGTACTGATGTCGCGGGTTCTCACGGTACCGGTCAGGATGATCTCCTGGTCCTCGTTGTTGACCTTGATGTTGCGGCGCCCCTCGATAAGCAGGTTGCCGTTGGCAAGCACGTCGATCACCTTGGCGGAAATGGTTGCCGTCAGGTTCTCCTGGCGCGACGTGGAGCCGGAACCGGCGTACTTGGAATCGACGTTGGCATTGATCAATTGACTCAGATCCATGTTGTTTTTGAGTATGCCGGCCTTTTCCAGACCCAGAAAATTGGGCATGCCGGCATTGATCGACGTACTCCGCCCCGTGCTGGTGCTGGCCTGTTTGGACGCGCTGGCCGTCTCCGAGATGACGATGGTGATGATGTCGCCCCGGCGGTAGGCCTTGAAATCCTCGGTAACGCTCCGGGAGGCCGCCTGCCAGATCGAACCGCTGGAATAATCCAGGGGCGCTTTCTGGATCTGCTCGTCGAGGCTTGCAGTCCTGACTTCGGTTTTCTGCGTTGCGCAGCCGGCGCACAGCAGTACCAGAAAAAGACATATATTCCGCTTCATACTTCGTCCTCTTCTCCCGTACATCCGGGAGGTTGTTGAAAGGCTCGGGTTGTTCAAAAATAGTCAGATCGTCGCACCCGCAGTATAATCGCCTCCGGCGATTATCGGTGACGGAGCGTCAGCGTAGTCATCCCGTTGAGCGGGACGCCGATAGGCGCTAAGATGGCTGTTTTTCAGCAACCTCCTAGAACCCCACCTGTACGGTTGTGGCATTGATCACCCTGGCCGGGATATCCTTGAGCGAACTCAGGTTCTGCACCGTGATGATGTCCCCTTCCGCCCCGGCGCTCCTGGCCCGGCCGGTAACGGTAATCTTCATGACCGCGTTCTCGGCCACGATGGTCACCATCTGGCCGGATTTGATGATGGGGACCTTTTCCACCTGATCGGTCCGTACCGCGGCATTGGCCTTGATCGACGTCCTGACCCGCCGGCCCACGATCTCGCCCGGGTCGCGGGTATACCTGCCGGCCACCGAGGCGATATCCCGCTTCTGAACGGTGACATCCGTTCCCGAAATGACATCTCCGTAGTCGAGCTGGCGCAGGGCGACAACCATGTCGGTCAGCGCCTCCACCTCCACCTGCACCGGGGCGTTCAGCACCACACGGCCATTCTGCCGCACGACTACCGCCAGATTGGCGCTGCCCCATCCTTCCCACTGTTGCGGGGCAATCACGTCAAAATCCAGCGGCCCTTCCGGCAGGGTGGCGTTTCCGTTGATGTTCAGGCGCTTGATGCGGATCTCCAGGCCGAGATGAGCGGTCTTTTGCAGGATATACCCGGAAACGGCCTCCCGGACCCTGGCCTCGCCCGCCGAAACGTCCGGCTGCGCCACGGAAGCCGCAGCCATGACGGGCAGCGGCAGAAGACAAAAAAGAAAGACAATAATAATTCGCTGTATCATATGTTTGTTTGGGTCCGGCGGTGTTGGCGCGAAAACGTGTGCGCGCGAGCTCCACGCATGGCGTGAAGCCATCAAGTAACCGGCTGTCCAGCCCGGCTATCTCTTCATATTGTTAGCGGTCTGCAACATCTCGTCGGACGCCTGGACCGCCTTGGAATTGATCTCGTAGGCCCGTTGGCCGACGATCATGTTGACCATCTCGCTCGCCACATTGACGTTGCTCATCTCCAGGAATCCCTGGGTGATGGTCCCGATGCCGGTCTGGCCGGGGGTGCCGGTGGTGGCGTTGCCGGAGGCGTCCGTCTGGAGGAAGAGGTTCTTCCCCTGGGCTGCTAGCCCCGCCGGATTGGCGAACTGGGCCAGTTGGATGTTTCCCACGTTTGTGGGGGCGGTCTGCCCGGCCTGGGTCACCGACACGGTCCCGTCGTTACCGATGCTGATCTTGGTGGCGTTGGTCGGGATGACGATCTCCGGGAGCAGGGGATAACCGTCGGAGGTGACGATACGTCCCGTACTGTCCTTCTTGAAGGCGCCGGCCCGCGAATAGGCCGTGGTGCCGTCGGGCATCTGGATCTGGAAGAAGCCGTCGCCTTCGATGGCCATGTCCAGGTCGTTGCCGGTCTGGGTGAAGTCACCGGAGGTAAACAGCTTGGTGACCGCGGCAAGACGCGTCCCGAGGCCGATCTGGATCCCGGTCGGCACCTGGGTGGTATTCGTTGACGGCGAACCGGTCGTCTTCAGGTTCTGGTACATCAGATCCTGGAAATCGGCCCGGCTCTTCTTGAACCCCGTCGTATTGACGTTGGCCAGGTTGTTGGCGATGACGTCGATATTCGTCTGCTGGCTCTGCATGCCTGAAGCGGCTGTCCAAAGGGCACGTAACATGGTTTCGACTCCTTTTTACGATAACGTGATTGAATTTCTTATAGTAGGACCCAGGTTGTTCAAAAGCAGTCAGATTGTCGCACCCGCAGAAGGCCCTGCGGAGGCGTAGCAGCGCTACGCCGCACAAAAGGGCCTTCGAGGACGAAGGCCTGATGGCTGTTTTTCAACAACCTCACAGCTTGCCCAGATCGTTGGCGGCCTTGCTGGCCATACCGTCATAGCCCAGGATCACCCTCTGGCACGCATCGAAGTAACGGTTGGTTTCGATCATCTGGACCATTTCGCTGACCGGGTCCACATTGGCCCCCTCCAGATGCCCCTGGCGGACCTCCGCCTTGGACGCCTGGGGCGTGGCCTGCGGATCGGACGGCACGAACAGGGCGCTGGCCGTCTTCGTCAACTTGTAGGGTTTGGGAAAATCCACCATGGCGATGGCCCCCGCCGCGGTGCCGTCGACCGTGATCTCTCCCTTTGCGTTTATCTCGACCTTGCCGCCCTTCAGGCGGATCTCGCCTCCCTGGCCCATGACCGGGAAACCGTCGGTCGTCACCAACGTTCCGTCCGCCGTCAGCCGGAAATTGCCCTGCCGCGTATAAGCGGTCCCGCTGGGGGTCGAGACGGTGAAGAAACCGTCGCCGTCTATCGCCAGGTCCAGGGCATTGCCGGTCTGGCTGACCGGCCCGGCGCTGTAGTCGATATAGACGTTTTCCTTTTGCAGGATCGGGTCGGCCGTCTTGGATTGGGGAACCGCCGGCGGCGTGGTGCTGCTGGCGAGCATCCCCTCGAAGGACATCTGGTCTTTTTTGAAACCAGGGGTATTGACGTTGGCCAGATTGTTGCTGATGATGTCCATCCGCTTCATGGCCGCAATATTGCCCGAGAGGGCCGAATACATACCACTGTTCATATACAGTCTCCTTTAGCAGGTTGTTGAAAAACAGCCATCTCGCCGCCGTCCTCGAAAGCCGCCTTGTGCGGCGTAGCGCTGCTACGCCTCCGCGGGGCTCTCTGCGGGTGCGACGATCTGACTATTTTTGAACAGCCTGAGTTCTCCAAAACCTCTTAATCCCGGTAAAGCTTCAACTTCCCCTTCAGCCGTATCATGGCCTGGCTGAGGAGTTGCGAGATGCGCGACTCGGTCAACCCCGCGGTTGCACCTATTTCCTTGAGGTTCATGCCCTCGTTGTAGTAGAGCGTCACCGCCAGCCGCTCCTTGTCCGGCAGCGTTTCGATGGCGGCGCCCAGCGCCGTGATCAGCTGCATCCTCATCACCTGATGCTGCGGGTTCCTTTCGGTCGGCTCGCTCAGGACGTCCGCCAGGCAGAGCGAGTTGCCCTCGTCATCCTCCCAGCTATCGTCCAGGCTGATGAACGTGAGTACATGCACATCGTCCAATAAGTCGAAGTATTCGTCGAGACTTATGGACAGGGCCTTGGCCACCTCTTCACTGGTGGGGTTCCTGCCCAGGGCGTGCTCCAGGACCGTTACTTCCCGCTCCAGCCGCTTGTACTTCTCGCGCATGGACCGGCTCAGAATATCGTAGGAGCGCAACTCGTCGATGATGGCCCCACGCACGTGCTGTTCGGCGAACGTCTTGAACAACACGCCCCGCGCAGGGTCGTAGCGATCCGCTGCATTTATCAGGCCAATCACCGCCGCGCTCGTCAAATCCTGCGGGTCCAGATGCGGCGGGAGTTGGGGGACGATACGCCCCACCAGATACTTGACCATGGGCATGTTTTCCATGATCAGCGTATCGCGCAGTGCCGGTTCGGCCCCGGCGTAGGGGCTTTGTAGCTTGCCGGCGCCCACGGCTCAGTCGCCCGTCGGATTATCGAGAAACCGTCGGAAAAAGAACTGGATATTCCCCTTGAGCCTGGTTTGGCGCGTATTTTCGATGACCCTCCGTGCCAGCGTGGTGAAACAGGTGGCCGCCTCGGATTCGGGAAACAGGTCGTATACCGCCCTTTGCCGCCTGACCGCCTCCACCACCTTTTCGTCCTTGACGACGCACCCCAGGTAATCCAGGGAGATGTCAAGAAAACGACCGGCCACGTTGGCCAGTTTGCGGAACACCTCCAGGGCATCCTCGCTATCCTTGGCCATATTGACCAGCACCTTGAAGTGATGCTCCGAATAACGCGTCGCCAGCAGCTTGATCAGGGCATAGACATCGGTGATGGAGGTCGGCTCGGGAGAGACGACGACGATGATCTCCTGGGCCGCCACGGTGAAATAGGTGACATTTTCCGATATGCCGGCCTCGGTATCCACGATCATGATGTCGAACTGCTCTTCCAGCATGTCCAGCTCGTCCAGAAGTTTCAGCTTGTCGTGCTGGCTCAGGCTGGTCACCTCCTGAACGCCGGACCCGGCCGGGATGACCTTGATGCCGGCGGGGCCTTCGATAATGATGTCGCTGATGCTCTTCTCGCCGTTGAGCACATTGTTCAGGTTATACATGGGGGAGAGCCCCAGGAGCACGTCCAGGTTCCCCAGTCCCAGGTCCGCATCGATGATCAGCACCTGCTTGCCCTGGGCGGACAGGGCCATGGCCAGATTGGAAACCACGTTGCTCTTGCCCACGCCGCCTTTGCCGCTCGTTACCGAGATGACGCGAATGCCGCGATCTTCGTCTTCGCCGGCCGCAGCCGATTTGGGCGTCGCATCTTTGCGGTTCTGCCGAGCCATCTGGCGCAGGGTGTCGGCTTGATCGCCCATTCCGGTTACCATGCTCATTCGGCAGCCTCCCGCAGGATCATATCGGCCAGTTTGGCGGAGGTCGCCACCTCGATATCCTCCGGCACCCGTTGCCCGGTGGTGAAGTAGGCTATCTGCAGATTGTCCTTCATCAACAGGTTGACCATGTTTCCAAAACTCTCGCTCTCGTCGATCTTGGTAAAAACCACCTTGCTGACCTGGAATATTTTGAAACGGTTGAGGATTTCTTCAAGCTCACGGTCCTTGGTCGTGGCGGAGAGGCACAGATAGACCTCGATGGGGATCTTGTTGTCGAGAAAATTCTTCATCTCGTCCAGCTTCTCTTTGTCCTTGTGGCTTCTGCCGGCCGTATCGATGAAGATCAGGTCGCAGGCGGAATGTTTCTCCACGGCCTTTTCCAGCTCTTTGGGGGTGGACGCCACCTCCAGCGGGATCCCCATGATGCGGGAATAGGTTTTGAGTTGTTCCACCGCGCCCACGCGAAAGATATCCATGGTGATCAGCGCCACCTTGTTGCCCCGGTTCAAGGCGTACATGGCGGCCAACTTGGCGGTGGTGGTGGTCTTGCCGACGCCGGTCGGCCCCACCAGGGCAATGATGCGGGGAGAGTTCTTGCGCATCTTGAGGGTGCCGGCAAATTTGATCAGTTTCGAGAATGTGGTCCCCAGGCGGCTTTTGAGGTTCTGGCCGCCGTCATCGGCCGGCAAGGCGCTGAGGGTATCGAGGATCCTTCTGATCAGGTCCGTGGAAATACCGGATTGGACCAACTCCCGGGCCAGTGGCGAATCCTCCGGCAGGAGGTCCAGGCCGGACTGCGGCTCCGCCGGGGACGGTTCCGACGCATTGGGCCACTGCACCGTCTTGGCCCCTCCTTCCTGGCTCTTGGCCAGGGTATTGAGCAGGAGTTTCTTGATCTCCTCCAGATCCTCGCGGGGCACGTTCTTGAGGTTGAAACCGAGCGGCTGCGTCTCTTCCCGGCTTTCCTCCCTGCCGGGCTTGCCGGCATCCACTTCGCGCCGGGAGAGGGCGTCGACCTTCTCCCGCAACTCTTTAAGCTCCCGGGCCAACGGCGCGAACATGGAGCTTTCCAACTCCTCTTTTGCCGTCCGCTCCCGCTCCGGCCGGGGACGCTGGGTTCCATACGCCGCCGGCGGGGGTGGCGGGGCCTGTTTCTGCACCGGATCGATCGCGGCGGTCACGCGATACACCGATTTGCTGAAAAACCCGAGAATCCCGCCGGTGTTTTCCTTCTTGGTCGACAGGATCATGGCATCCGGGCCGAGTTCGGCTTTAACCATGCGGAGCGCCTCGGCCATACTCGCTGCTTGAAAGGTCTTAACCAGCATTGACGCTCACCACTCCTAGTGACTGGATTTTGATGTTCTGCGGAATTTCATTGTGGGAAAGCACCGCCATGTGCGGCACGAACCGTTCGATAAGCTTTCTGACATGCCGGCGGATGGTCGGGGACGCCAGCAGCACCGGCTGGGCGCCGCTCGAGCCGAAACGGTCCGCCATGGTGCGGATGGTGGTAATGATCTGCTGGGCCACGTTGGGTTCGATCGCCAGGAAACTCCCCTGGTCCGACGGCTGGATGGCTTCGGCGATGATATCCTCCACCCCGCGGTCCAAGGCTATCAGATAGAGCGTATCGTCGTCCAGCTTGTATTGATCGACGATGAAACGGCCCAGCCCCTGGCGCACGAACTCGGTCAGGACGTCAGGGTCCTTGGTAAGACCGGCGTAATCCGCCAGCGACTCCAGGATGGTACGCAAATCCCGGATGGAAACCCCTTCCTTGAGCAGGCTCTTGACTACCCGCAGCACCGTCCCCAGGTTGAGCTGGTTGGGGATCAGGTCTTCCACGACCTTGGGGGCGCTGACCGCGACATTATCCAGCAGTTGCTGGAGTTCCTGGCGCCCCACCAGCTCGTGGGCGTAGCGTTTTATGATCTCGCTGATATGCGTCGCCACCACCGTGGTGCTGTCGACGACGGTATAACCGCTGACCTGGGCCTGATCGCGGTCCTCGGAACGGATCCAGACCGCCGGCAACCCGAAAACCGGCTCCTTGGTGCTGTTTCCCGGCAAGGCGGCGGTCACCGCGCCCGAATCCATCGCCAGATACTGGCCGGTCAATTCGCTGCCGCCGACGCGGGCTCCCCGGATGAGCAGGTTGTACTCGTACGGCCTGAGCTGGAGGTTGTCGTGGATATGGATGGGGGGCACGACAAAGCCCATCTTCTGGGCATACTGGCGGCGGATCGAACGGATGCGCTCCAGGAGTTCCCCGTCCTGGGAGGCGTCCACCATGGGGACCAGGCCGTAACCGACCTCCAGTTCCAGCACGTCCACCGGCCGGATCGCCGAAGCCTGGTCGATGGACTCTTCGCCGCCGGCGGTTTCGGGCAGGCCGGCCTCTTCGACGACCTGGGCCTTCTCCCGCGCCATCTTGCCGACCAGGAAGGTCGCGCCCGAGAGCAGCAGGAAGGCGAAGTGCGGCAGACCGGGGATCAGGGCGAACAGGAACAGCACCCCCGAAGAGACGTAGAACGCCTTGGGGTAGTTCATGAATTGCCCGGTAATCTCGACGCCGAAGTTGTTTTCGTCGGCGGAGCGGGTCACGATGATGCCGGCGGCGGTGGAGATGATCAGGGCCGGGATCTGGGCCACCAGGCCTTCGCCGATGGTCAGCAGGGTGTAATTGGTCAGGGCGGCCTGGAGCGGCATCCCCTGCTGCCAGACACCGATGATCAAGCCGCCGAAGATATTGACCATGACGATCAGGATGCCGGCCACGGCATCGCCGCGGACGAACTTGCTGGCGCCGTCCATGGAGCCGTAAAAATCGGCTTCACGGGAGATCTTGGTCCGCCGCGCCCTGGCCTCTTTTTCGGTGATCATGCCGGCCGACAGGTCGGCATCGATGGCCATCTGCTTGCCCGGCATGGCATCCAGGGTGAAGCGGGCCGTGACCTCGGCCACGCGACCGGCGCCCTTGGTGATGACCACGAAGTTGATGATCACCAGGATCAGGAAGATGACGGCCCCAACGATATAATTCCCCCCGACCACGAACTGGCCGAAGGCCTTGATGACCGCCCCGGCCGCTTCGACACCCTCGCTGCCGTGCAGCAGGATCAGGCGGGTCGAAGCGATATTGAGGGCCAGGCGGAACAGCGTGGTGACCAGCAGGACGGAGGGGAACACGGAAAAATCCAGCGCATGTTGCGTATAGAGGCACACCAGCAGGATGGAAAGGGCAATGGTGATGTTGGTCGCCAGAAACAGGTCCAGGATGAATGCCGGCAACGGGATGATCATCAGCGAAAGCACGCCGATCAGGGCGATCGCCACATAGATATCCGAATTCTTGCGGAAGCCCTGTAATTCTATTGCTTCGGTTGTTCCGTTTGCCATGGCTGGTCCGTTACCGTTTTCTTTCGGGGGAAACTAAAAAATTCACATCTATTATGCATTTTTTGTGCCGCAAAACACCCCGCAAGGCGGCGCCCGGCAGCCTATACAACCTGCGGGAGTAGCTATAAGGCGGCTCGGCCGCCACGAATCCCGCGAGTCAAATCCTTGAAATTGTCATATTATTGACATAATTCCCGGAGCCGGGCCGGCGTCACATCTTGCCCTTGAGGCGATACACGTAGGCCAGGACCTCCGCAACCGCGGCATAGAGCGACTCGGGGATCGGCTCGTTCTCATCCACCTGGTCATAGAGCTCGCGCGCCAGAAACCGGTTTTCCACCAGGACGACCTTATGTTCCCGGGCGATCTTCTTGATGGCCTGGGCCATCACGTCGGCCCCCTTGGCGATGACGACCGGGGCGAGCATCCGCTCCCGTTCGTACCTGAGAGCCACGGCATAGTGGGTCGGGTTGGTGATGACGACATCGGCGGTCGGGACGATCTTGATCATCCGGCGCCGCGCCATCTGGAACTGCATCTTCTTGATCCTGCCCTTTACTTCCGGCGGCAGGTCGTGCTCCTTCGCCTCTTCCTTGACCTCCTGCTTGGTCATCTTGAGGTTGTCGATGTAGCGCCACTTCACGTACATCAGGTCCAGAACGCCCAGCACGATCAGGACGCCGCAGGCGTGGGTGATGATGTTGAACGCTATGTGGCCCACATAATTGATGATCGTTTCTATGTCGGCCTCGGCCAGAAAAGCGATGTTCTGGCTTTCGTCCCTCATCACCCGATACGTTATGTAGCCCACCACCAGGAGCTTGAGGAACGACTTCACCATCTCCATCAGCGCATCCCGGTTAAAGATCTTGCCGATGCCGTTTTTCGGGTTGAGCTTCGTGAAGTCGAATTCGAGGCGCTCGGTATTGAACGTGAACTGCCCGTTGTCCTGGATGATATTCGCCATTATCGCCGTTACGATGACGGTGATAACCAGGGGCGCGAGCAGCATGATGATCAGCGCAAAGAGCTTGAGCGAGAGGGTGTACATGTTGGACTCGGTCAGCTCGAAGTTGCCCATGGTGCTGAGGACCGCCACCATGTTCTTTTTCAGGCCCTCCATCATGTAGCTGCCGAAGATATACACGCTGACGATCCCGGCCAGGAGGGTCAGCGACGAGGTGAGCACCTGGCTTTTGGGCGGCGCTCCTTTTTTCCGTGCCTCGCTAAGCTTTTTTGCTGTGGGCTGTTCTGTTTTGGAGTGTTTGTCGGAATCTTCCCCCAGACGTCATCCCCCCTTTGCCATCAATCTGAAAAGGGTGCCGATCTGTCCGTTCAGATTACCGAATGCCACTTCCAGGACGTGAAAGAAGATCATCAGCGTCCCGCCCATGATCAAAAAACCGAGACCGATGTTGAGCGGCATGCTGACGATGAAGATATTCATCTGCGGAAAAGCGCGCGCCATGATGCCCAGGGCCACGGTGGCCAAAAGGAGCGATACCATCACGGGGGCTGCCAGACGGATGCCGAGCACGAAGATGTCGGAGGTGCGCTGGACCAGAAAGGAAACCAGTTGACCCGAAACGTGCCAGCCGCCGATGGGGATTATGCGGAAACTTTCGACGATGGCGCGGATGAACACGTGATGGACGTCGAGAGCCAGGAAAAGCAGCGTCGCAAACAGGCTCTGCAGCACGGACATGAGCTGGACCTGGGTGCCCCGGGTGGGATCGAGGATCGAGGAGATCGTCAGTCCCATTTGCATACCGATGATCTGGCCGCTGAACTCGACCGCGCTGAAGACCATCTGGGCGACAAACGCCAGCGTGAGCCCGACCGCCACCTCGCTCAAGGCCAGAAGGCCCAGGGTAAAGGCGTCCGACGGCATCGGCGGCGGGGTTATCTTCAGGACCGGGAAACAGACCAGGGTGATCATGAACGCGATCACGACCTTGATGCGCGTCGGCACCGCCCGCCCGCCGAAGGTCGGCAACGCCGCGAAGATGCCGGCTATGCGGCTCAGCACCAGGGCAAAGACGATCACCTCGCCCGGCGAGGGAAAGGGGTAGAGCGGCACCATGCCCTAGCACCCCGTACGCAGCCGGCCCGGCGCACGGCCGTGCGCCGGCTCCGGGTGGCTGCCACAGGACCGGCCCGCCGGCATTACTGCCGCAAACGGTTCTCCACACCAGCGCGCCGCCACCATGTCAGCGGCGCATGGTGGCGATGAAGGAGTAGATCTCGCGGGTAAAATCGCTCATATAACTCATCATCCAGGGGAAGAAGATTATCATGGCGATCATGACGACGATGATCTTCGGGGCAAACGTCAGGGTGGCTTCGTTGATGGAGGTCACCGCCTGGAAAATGCTTATGAGCAAACCAACCACCAGGCTGCCGATAAGGAGCGGGGCAGCCAGGAGGAGCGTCGTCTCGAAGCTGCGGCGCGCAAGCTGGACAACAAATTCGGGTGTCATAGAAAACCTCTTCCCGGACGATAGCTGTTGAAAAGTCCAGGTTGTTCAAAAATAGTCAGATCGCCGCACCCGCAAAAACCCCGCGGAGGCGCCCGAAGGGTGAAGCCAAAGGCCTCCGTCACAAAAGGGCCTTCGAGGACGGCGGCGTATAATTATGCGTGAGCATAATTACCGGTGACGGAGCGCTAGCGCAGTCATCCCGTTCAGCGGGACGGCGATAGGCGCCGAGATGGCTGTTTTTCAACAACCTCCTCACGTTTTATCCGAAACTCTTCACCAACGACCCTATCACCAACCCCCACCCGTCGACCAGCACAAAGAGCAGGATCTTGAAGGGGAGCGAAATCATGACCGGCGGCAGCATCATCATGCCCATGGACATCAGTACCGAGGCCACCACCATGTCAACCACGATGAAGGGAATGTAAATCAAAAAACCGATCTGGAAGGCGGTCCTCAGCTCCGAGATCATGAAGGCGGGGATAATGGTCAGGGTCGGGATGTCGTCGGCATTCTTGGGCCGCGGCAGCTTGGAGAGGCTGACGAACAGCGCCAGGTCCTTTTCCCTGGTCTGGGTGAGCATGAACGTCCGCACCGGCTTGACGGCCCGCTCCATAGCCTGATCCTGGCTGATCTGCTGGGCCTTCCAGGGTTGGTAGGCGTCCTTGTTGATCTGTTGCCAGACCGGGCTCATGATGAAAAAGGTCAGGAACATGGAGAGCGCCAGAATGATCTGGTTGGACGGCGCCTGCTGGGTCCCCATGGCGGTGCGCACGAAGGAAAGCACTACCGAGATGCGGGTGAACGAGGTCGTCATGATCAACAGGCCCGGAGCCAGGGAGAGGACCGTCAACAGCAGGAAGATCTGGATGGTCATGGCAACGTCGCCGGGCTTGGTCGCCGCACCCACACCGATATTCAACGCCGGAAACGGCAGCGGATCGGCCGCCAGGGCCGTGGCGGAGACAAGCACCGCCAGGGCGGGGACTGCCAGAAAACAGAGTTTTTTCGTCATTCGGTTCATATTCATGATCGCAGCCTGTCCAAAATCCCCGCAAAGCCCGTTGCGCTCCCCGTGCCCTCGGGAAGGATCTCGATCTCCTCAAGCATGTCGATCTGCTTGATGAGGGTAAGTCTGTCGTCGGTACACGACAAAAGCAGATATTCCCCCCCCACCTCGACGAGTATGAGCGACTTTTTGGGGGCGATGTAGCGGGACTCCACCACGCGGATATGCTTTGCAGCGAATCTTCCGGCGGCGATGCCCCTGGTGAACCTGTTGAAGAAGTGCCACGTGATGAGGATCAAGCCGATAACGACCGCCAGGGCGGCAATCATCTGGAGAAAACTGGAAAAAAAACTGAATTCCTGCCCGGTGGTGTTTTCGGCGCAGGCGATGGATGGCAGGCAAAGGAGTAGCGCGGGAACCGCACCTCTCACAAAATCTTCTCCACGCGCTCGTTGGGGCTGACGATATCGACCAGGCGCACGCCGAACTTGTCGTTGATGACCACGGCCTCGCCCCGCGCGACCAGTTTGGAGTTGACGAAGATATCCAGAGGTTCGCCGGCCAGTTTGGTCAACTCCACCACCGCCCCCTGGTTAAGCTGGAGGATATCCTTGACCAGAAGCTTGGTACGGCCCAGTTCCACGGTAACCTGCAAGGGGATGTCAAGGATGAAGTCGAGGTTCTTCCTGTCCTGTTCCGGCTCGTTCACTTCAGGCTTGTCACTCACTGCTGCCCCCTTTTATCTTGGTGATCTGAATCGCTTTATTGCCATGGCGGATACCGGGGACACAACTGAATTTCGGCATCCCCTCGATCTTGGCCAGCAGTTCGCTGGAACAGGGTTTGTCCAACATGATCGTATCGCCGACCGTAAGGTCCAGAAGTTCCCGCAGGGAGATTCCGGCATTGCCCATCTCCACGGAGACCTCAAGCGGGGCCTCGAGGATTTCGGACGAAAGCCGGTACGACCACTGGGGATCGATGGCCATCAGGTCGAACTGCATCCCCGACTTCAGCTTGTCGCGTATCGGGTCGATGGTCATGTACGGGACGGCAAACACGATATTCCCGGCTGTCTCTTCAATCTGGATCTTGAGCGACATGGTCACGATCTGGTACTCGGGCGGAACGATGTTGACCAGACGGGGATTCATCTCCATGCGCAGCAGATTCATATGGGTTGCGTAGAGCGGCGCCCACGCCTTCTCGAAATCCTGCAGGATGTCCTTGGCGATCTTCTCCACCAGCCGTACCTCGATCGACGTAAAAAGCCGGCTGGCGGCGGTAACCTTCGAATTGCCGGTACCGCCGAGCAGGCTGTCCACCAGGGCCAGCACCAGCGGGCTGTCGAAGGCGATCAGTGCGGCCCCCTTCAGGGGTTCGATCTTGAAGATGGCCATGCAGGCGGGCGACGGCAGGGTCTGGAGGAAATCGTCGAACTTGTAGGAACGGGCGCCGACCTTCTTGATCTCGACCACTTTGCGCAGCCGGTTGGAGAGGGTGACGCGATTATAACGGATCAAGCTGTCGTAGACAATGTCCAGGTTGGGGACAAAGCCCTTGTGGGCCTCCGTGTTGAAGAGGTCATAGGTGACGGCGGTCCCTTCGGTCTTGGCCAGTTCCTTCTCCGGCTCGATCCTGCCGTCGAAGACGGCGTTTAAGAGCGCCTCGATCTCTGCTTTGGTGAGAATCTTTTCCATAACGGCCCGCCGCGACCTACTGGACAACGAAGTCGGTGAAATAGACCTTGGCGACCTTGCCGGGCGGGATGTTCTTGTTTATCGCCGCCAGGATCTCTTCCTTGAGCTGGTTTTTCCCCTGCACATCCTGTATGTCCTGAAGGGTCTTGGCGCTCAGAAGCACCAGGATCGAATCCCTGATGGCCGCCAGGCGCGCATCGAGATCCGCCTTGACGCCGGCCCCGACCATCTCCAGCTCGATCTTGATCTTGAGGTAGCGCAGTTCCTGGCCGTCGTAGATGTTAACGATAAACGGCTCCAGCGGATAGATGTTGCTTACCGCCGCCCCTTCCTTGCCGCCCCCTTCGCCGCCGTGTCCGCCGGCCTCGGCCTTGGCCTCGACCTTGGCTTCTTCCTTGCCCTTATCCTTTTTGTCCCCTTTACCCGCCATCATGAAGACGACGACGCCCAGGATGACCGCTACTGCAACGGCAGCCCCGATGATGATAAACAGCTTCTTGTTGCCGCCGCTTCCGCCTTCCGTTTCAACAGCAGCCTGATCGTCCTTGGCCATCTTCTTCCTCCGTGCGCATCAATACTGATTCCAATGAAGTTGATGAGTAGTATCTTTATTAAAACTTATTGCGTGCCAATGCAACCAATTAAACCAACCAATTAAACCGGTACGGAGGCGCGTTCCCCAAGCGGGGCGCGCCCCCGTGCCGTTACCCGGAACCGATTACTGCTTGAGGCTCAACACTTCCTGGGTCATCTGGTCCGCCGTGGTGATGGTCTTGGAGTTGGCGGAATAGGCCCGCTGGGTGGTGATCATGCTGACAAGTTCCGTCGCCATGTCCACGTTGCTCTGCTCCAGGTAGTTGGAGAGCATGGTTTCGGAGGTGCCGTTGGCCGCGGTAAACACCATGCCCGCTGCCGGCGTACCGGTCGCCGCGCCCGACGCGCTCGTCAATTTGTAAAGCGAATTCCCCTGCTTGGCCATCCCGTCGGGATTGGCCACGGTTGCCTCGGCTATTGCCACTGCGCCGCCGGCAACGGTTGTGACGGGGGTCGTGCCGGTTGTGCCGTTGCTGCCTGCATAGTATACCGTGGCCGTGTTGCCGGCCGCGTCGGAATACAGCAGCGAGATGTTGCCGTTGGAGTCCACCCCGGAGACCTTGGAAAAGGTGAGGTTATTGGTGCCATCGTTGTACGTTCCTGCGAAGACGATGGCGTTGCCGTCGGCGCCTAACACCTTGTAGCCGTCGGAATTGACCAGCCCCAGGCCGGTGCTGTCGAGCTTGAAGGAACCCGCCCGGCTGTAATAGGCCGTAGCCGCGGTAGCCGATGTGGAGCCGGGGCCGCAGAGGGCAAAGAAACCGTTACCCTGGATCGCCAGGTCGGTGACGTTGGTCGAAGGCGCCAATGACCCTTCGGTAAAGTTGGTGCCGACGCTTTGAACCTTTACGCCGGTGCCGATCTGGGAATTATTCCCGGCGGTTTGGTAGAGCAAATCGGAAAAGAGCGTGCTGGCGGTTTTGTAACCGACCGTATTGGTATTGGCGAGGTTGTTGCCTATGACGCTGATGGCTTGCGCCTGGGACAGCAGACCGCTCGTTCCCGTGTACATTGCGGATGTAAGACTCATGATGATGCCTCCTTCATTTTTTTGAGTTTGGGTGAAACGCGTCAATCGGTCGGCGTTTCATGGGCTTCCTCAAGGAGGTCCAGCCCTGTTTCGTTATCTAGATAATGACCGCGGAATCGATATTCGTAAAAACATTTCCCTGCATCTGGCTTCTGTCCAGTGCGGTTACCACGGTGCGGTTCGTGATGCTCACCACCAGCGCCGCGTCTTTCATCATGACCAGAGATTCCTTGCCGCCTTTCTGGGCCACATTATTGACAGCCCCTTCAAGATTGGCGATGTCGTTGGCGGAGAGGACGATGTTACGCGATTTGAGCCTCTCCTGAGCATGTTGCGAGAACTTTACTCCCTGAGCCGGGAGCTTTTCATCCAGTACTCGGGCAAACGAAGAATCCGAAACCTGTCCGCTTGTCGGCTTCTGCGGCTGGGGGCGTTCTTGCCTCCCCGGCTGGACGGGGTTTGGGAAAAAAATCTGGTCTACCATTTTTCCGGTTACGCCCCCTTAACGTTGATGATATCCGACAATGACACCGACACGGAGCCGATGGTGAGGGTCGGAGTACCGTTGACAAATGCCACGCCGTCAACCGTCCCGGTCGTATAGGTCGTTGCCGTCAGGGCGGAGCCGCCGGACGACGTGCTCGATACGGAGAAGGTGTAGGCCCCGGCCGGAACCGTTGTTCCGCTGTTGTTGGTGCCGTCCCAGGTATAGCTGTTGTCCCCTGCGGACTGCGCCGAAACGGTGGCGGTCTTGACGGTCTTTCCCGACGAATCGGTGATGGTGATGGTGGATGAGGCCGAGGCGCCGGAAAGGTTGTACTGAAGCGTCGCCGCCTTTGACCCGTCGAACGACACGCTGCTGCCGTTCGCCTTGACGGTCTTGCCGATAAACGCCACGGTGTCCATGCTGGTGGCGTTATTCTGTGCCGTCAGCAGGCTCTGCAGGTTGGTGTTCGTGTCGTAGGCCTGTTCCACCTGTGCCATCTGGGCCAATTGCGTCATCATCTGCGATGAATCCTGGGGTGACAATGGGTCCTGATTCTGCAACTGGGCGATGAAGAGCTTCATAAAGTCCTGGCTGGTAAAGCCCAGGTCCTTTTGCATTTGGGCCGAAGCCGACGATGTATCGGTTGTTGAAGTTACGCTGCTTACCATTGGAAATCACCTCGCTTTCTTTTAGAAATGGAGATCGACCATCGTATGGGATGATGGCGTTTGATACGCCAGTTGGCTCGGGACCGTCGTCACCTCCGGCAGGCGATAGCCACCGGACGACATCCAGGCGTTCTGCTGTTGCTGCTGGGCAAACTCGCGCCAGCCGTTCTGTTGCTGCCCCTGGCCGGGATTTCCTGCGCCGCGGCCGTCGGTGGTCACGCTAAACGAATCCATGCTGATATTTTGACGCGCCAGCGATTCCTTGAGCGAATCGCTGTTTTGCAGCAGGCTATCGCGCACCATGTGGTTTTGCGCAACGATCTCGACCTTCAGACGCTGCCCATCCATGGTCAGGTTCACCTTCAACTCGCCGAGGTTCTCAGGGGAGAGCCTGAGCACGATCTGATCGCTGCCCGTTTTGATCTCGTGACCGGCAAGACGATCCTTCACCTGCTGCAAAATCTGCTCCGAAAGACCGGACGGCTGTGCACTGCCCTGAAGCGGAGCGGCGACGGTGCCCGTTGCGCTTGCGCCGTCCACATTCCCCTGCTGATGCATCAGGGTCGTGTGGAACTGGCCGTTCATGAAGCTGTCGGCCGTACCTTTATCGTCACCGGCGCTGAATTCTCCTCCGGATGACCCCGCGCCGGCAAGTTTCGCCGCGTCGATCGCGACGTTTTGCACCGGCTTTGCCGTTACTGCACTCTCAGGACGGGTCTGGACGGTTTCCCCTCCAGCTTCCGCACCTGCTTTTTCTGCCGCAGGCACAACAGCCGCCTGAACGGATTTGGTTGCTTCAAGGGTACGGTCGTTCGGTACTGCCGCCTGCTCCGGCTGTGGCGCAGAAGCCTGCGACGGCGCGGCCGGTACCGGTATCGAACCCGCTTTCACGGGGCGGATATCCTGCTGCAACGGCGGCGTCTTTTCCGTTGAAGCGGCGGTAATCCCGTCTACCGGCGTATTCTGCGCCGATGAAACGTTTTGAGTCTGCCCTGTCGTGCGGACCTCATTCTGGGGAACGCTTTCCGCCAGCGCCACCTCGAGGGGGGCGGAGCGGAACAGGGTCACTTCCTGCTGGGATTGTACCTTTACGTCACCCCCGGAGGGGGAAACCGGAGCGCCGGCGCTTCCCTTCCGGTCGCTTGGCGTTTTACCACGTTCTGTGGAAACCATGTCGCTCCCGACCGCCTGGTTCTTCTGCCCGGCGGTGGCCGAAGCCTGCTGTTGGGACTCAACCGCCCCAAGGGTGGCGGAATCCGCTGAAGCGCCTTTCGAGAGGGCATCCGTGCCGCCCTTGTTCGCAAGCGCCGTGACGGCGCCATCGGCAGCCGGGGCATCAACCGCCTGCTGCGCACCCGCGCCATTGGCCTGCGGCATTCTACCGCCCGTCACCTGAAGCATCTGGGCCATCAGCATCCCACCCGCATCCAGGCCCACATCCTGTGGCTTCCTGTCCGAAGCGGCCACCGGCGCCGGGTCTTCAGCGCCGTCTCCCGCGGCCGATGCCGACTGCTCATCCGGCCCCTGAGACGCCTGCTGCTCAACCTCGTCATTGATCTGCGGCGTTCTGCCGCTGTCCGCCTGAATCGGCAGGGCCATTTGAAGGCCATCCGCATTCAGGGCCACATCCTGTGGTTTTTTGCCCGGGGTCTGTGCTGCCGCCCGTGCTTCCGTCTCCGTTGCCGGCGATTTTTCGACCGCGTCGAGGGCATTCAACAATCCCGCCATCAACCCGGACAGGCCGTCCTGCTGTGCCGCCGTTGCGGCGGCCTCGGCGCTTTTCTCCGGTACCGGGGCATCTTTGTCGCCGGAAACCGGCACTGCCGCTCCCTGGGGAGTGCTCAGGGGGGTCATTGCCGCCAACAGCCCGACGAACAGCCCGCCTGCCTGGTCTCCCGAATCCGGCAGCGCCGTTGCGGAAGATGATAGCTGCGCGCTACCCGGTGTTGCTACGCCGACATTCGCCGGCATCATACTCATCTGTCCTGTATCCATTGTGTCTCACCTCCTTTCTGAAGAGATTTTTTATGGGCATGGACAGGTATCTGCCCATAAAAGCCGATTCGTTATCCAGGGTTACGACCGGAAAGAGTTCCTTTCCGAATCGGAAACTATTTACCCTGAAGGTTCTCGCTTATCCACTTGACGACGCGCGGCTGGTTGATGAAGGGGGCCAGCTTCGCCACCGTCTTGGTGTCCAGACGGCTCAACAACGCCAGGGCCAGGTCCTCATGCAGGCTGTCAATCAATTGACCGGCCTGTTCGCTGCGCATGGCCTTGAACAGCTTGACCATCTTCTGCGCTTTTTCGTCCTGCTGCTTCTTCTGGGCCGACGAGCGGGCCTTCATGCTCTCATCGACTCTTTTCCTGCTCTCCTCCAGGGCCTTGACCTGGGCCTCAAGCTTGGCGCTGAGCTTTTTCAGCTCCTGTTCCTTGGCAGCCAGGGCCGCCTCTTTTTCCGCCAGTTGCTGGCGGCGCGCATCCTGGATGGCCTTCTCCTCGCGGGCCGCGCGGGAAGCGTTGAAAGGCTGCTGCCCCTGCGCCGCTTCCGTGCCCGTCTCCGCACCCCTCCTGGAGGCTGTCCCGCTCTCGGCCGTGGCATGGGTGGCCCCCTGAGCCAGTATCCCCAAGGCCAAACCGGCCACGGCCACAAAGCACAGCAATAATCTGACCCGGCCGCGCATTAGAGTTTCGTACCTTTTTTCTGGATGGAGATTTCGTCCAGAAACGTCTGTTCCTTATGATCCATCATCAGTTTAAACTCTTTCGTCTTTTGTTCTTTAAGCGATTCCAGCACTTTTTTATCCTTGGTCGCGTCCAGCAGGAAATCCCGCCGGTCGTTCATGATAGTTCCAAGCTGGTCGAGCCGGTCCTTCTGGTTCCTGAGGTCCTCCCGCTTCCGGGCAAAGAAGTCGGCGTACATGCGCATCTCCTGGATGCTCTCCAGTTCTCCCTGGCGGTGGCAGAACTCCTCCGAGACGTTTTCGACGCGCTCTTTTTCCCGCCTGAGCCGGTCATCGGCATGCTCAAACTCCCGCTTGGCGCTGGCAAACTCCTGCTTGCGCATCTTTTCGATCTCGCAGCGGTAGTTGAGCACCTGCTCCAATTTGAAGCCGTTACCTTTCACGACTGCTCACCTCGGTCCGCGGTTCAGGACTCAAAAAGCTTTTTAAGATCCCGGACCGCATCGAACATGGATACCGGGTCCTGGACCGCCTGCTTGAGATAGGTCACCATCCCGTCATAGTGTGCTACAGCATAATCTATACCGGGATTGCTGCCCGCCTTGTAGGCCCCGATATTGATAAGGTCCTCCGACTGGCGGTGTGTCGCCAGGGCTTCCTTGAACCTGCCGGCCAGGTCCATCTGCTCGCGGGGGGCCACGTCCGCCATGACCCTGCTGGCGCTGGCCAGCACGTCGATGGGCGGGTAGATGTTGCGCGCCGCCAAGCTGCGCGAGAGAACGATATGGCCGTCCAGGATGCTGCGCATGGCGTCCGATATCGGCTCGTTGAAATCATCCCCTTCGACCAGCACGGTGTACAGGGCGGTAATGCTGCCGTCGGGAAAATTGCCGGTGCGCTCCAGCAACTTGGGCAGAGCGGCAAAAACCGACGGCGTGTATCCCTTGGTGGTCGGCGGCTCGCCGATGGCCAAGCCGACCTCGCGCATGGCCATGGCGAAACGGGTGGCCGAATCCATCATCAGCAGCACCTTCTTGCCCTGTTTCTGAAAATATTCGGCAATAGTGGTGGCGATATAGGCGCCGCGCATGCGCACAAGCGGCGGCTGGTCCGAGGTTGCAACGACCACCACCGACTTTTTGAGCCCCTGCTCCTGAAGGTCCTTCTCGATAAACTCCCTGAGTTCGCGGCCCCGTTCGCCGATCAGGGCGATTACGTTGACGTCGGCCTCGGTATAGCGGGCGATCATGCCCAAAAGCGTCGATTTCCCCACGCCGGAACCGGCCATGATGCCGACCCGCTGCCCCTGGCCGCAGGTCAAAAGCCCGTTGATGCTCCGTATGCCCAGGTCGAGCGGCTTCCTGATGGGGGGCCGTGTCATCGGGTTGACAGGCGTGGCGTAAATCGGGTACTCCTCCTCGACCCTGATCGGCCCCTTATCGTCAATAGGGTTGCCAAGACCGTCGATCACCCGGCCCAGCATCAGCGGCCCCACCCCCAGCGAGGCATTTTCCCGCCGGACGGAGATCAGGCTGTCCAGCCCCACTCCCCGCAGCTCTCCCAACGGCATGAGGAGGGTCTTGTTGTTGCGGAAGCCGACGACCTCCGCCGGGATCGGCTCCCCACTCTGGGGCCTGATCTCGCAAATGGCCCCAACCGAGGTATCCGGGCAATATCCCTCGATCACCAACCCGACGACCTGGGTGACCTTGCCGTGTAATTTGACCGGCTTGGCCGACTCCAGCGCAGCCCGGTATTTCTTCATCAGATTGAGTGGCGGCATGGGGTTCCCGGATCAAGCGCCGGGAGCCGAGGCCAGGCTCCGCTCCTCAAGCAAACGCCGGTGGATTTCGTCAAGCTGGGCGTCGATGCTGGCATCGATGGTCCCCAACTCGGTATCTATCTGGCAATTACCCGGCAAGACCGCAGCGTCCGCCTTGAAGTGCATCTGATCGTTCTGCAGCTCCTGGCGGAAATAGTCCCCGTGGCCGCTGGTAATCATCGCATAGTCGTCGGGGCTGAGTCGTATGGTCAGGCTGTCGCGCTCGGACAGGCCCGAAACGGCGGATCGGACCATATCCTCAAGGATGGACCGGTCCGCCCGTACCTCGCGCAGGATCACCTTGCGGGCGACCATGACGATCAGGTTGAGGAGTTCGTCCTCCGATTCCCGCATGACCTTTTCCCGCAGGTCGCGAATCCCCTCGGCAGCCCCGCGTAACGATTTGAAAACATTGACCAGGCCGCGCTCGGCCAGGTTTTTCCCCTCCTGGAGGCCGCTGTTGAAGGCGTCGCGAAGCTGCTGGTCCAACTCTTCCTCGGTCAGGACGACCCCGGCGGGTTCCACAATCTCCGGAACCTCTTCGGAGACCGCCGTTGCCCGTGCCTTGTCGATCTCCGACGAGTCGAATATGCCCATGGGGACAAAACCGCTCTCATCGGCCCGGCCGTGGATCTGGCCAACCTGGCCGAAGGCGTACTCCGTCACGACGAGCCCGTCGGAGTTGGCGGATTTCAGTATCCTAGACGAGGACATCGTCTCCCCCGCGGCCGGCCAGCACGATCTTGCCTTCCTCTTCCATCTTGCGCACGACCTTGATGATCTCCGACTGGGCCTTGTCCACATCCGAGAGCCGCACCGGCCCCATGACCTCCAGGTCCTCCTTGATCATCTCCGCCGCGCGGCTGGAGATGTTCTTGAAGATCTTGTCCTTGACCTCGTCCGGTGAGGTTTTCATGGCCAGGGTCAGGGTGTCGTTGGAGACCTCGCGCATGATGGCCTGGATGCTGCGGTCGTCCAGCTTGAAGATGTCCTCGAAGGTGAACAGGTGTTTGCGGATGATCTCGGCAAGGGGCGGACTGAGCACGTCCAGTTTGTCGAGGATCTGCTTTTCCTTGCTGCGGTCGAAATGGTTGAACATGTCCACAACCTTCTCGACACCGCCCACCTTGTAGCGCTGCCCGCCGCCCATGGACTTGATCTCCCGGCGTATGACGTCGTCGATCTCCTGGAGGATCTCCGGCGAAACCTGTTCCACGTCGGCAATGCGCAGAACGACTTCCGCCTGCAATTCCTGCGGGAGCAGGCTGATGATCTCGCTGGTCTGCTTGGATTTCAGCTTGGCCAGGATGACCGCAACGGTCTGGGGATGCTCCTGGGACAGGAAATTGGCGATACTCTTGGAATCCATGTTGCCCAGGATATCCACCAGGTCGCCATAACTGGAGGCCTGCAACTCCTCCATGAGCATCTCGGCCTTGGCGGGGCCAAGCGCCTTTTCGAGGATCTTCCGGACGAACTCTTCTCCCTGGGAAAAGATCCCCGCCTCGGGGTTGATGACGCCGGTAAAATCCTCCACCACCTGCATAATAGTGCTGCGCGGCACATGGCCCAGGTGGGCCATGCTTTTACTGATCCTTTTTATCTCGTCGTCATCCATATGCTCGAACACCTTGCTGGTAACCTCGTTACCCAGGTAGAGCAGCAGGATGGCAGCTTTTTCAGACCCTGTCATGGACCCTGTCATGAATACACCCGTTCATCGCTGTGAATATTTTTATTTGTTCTCTTCACCCAACCAGTTCTGAAGAATCTGGGCGACCTGGTAGGGGTCCTTCTTGGCCGTTTCGATGATACTTTGCTGTTCGGCCATCTGCATGGCGATCTGGGCCTTTTCGGCGGAAGAAAGTTTCTCGGGCATCTCGCCGATCGGCTCAAACGTCTCGAATGCCGGCTGCTTGATCACCTTGAGCGATTTGAGGAGCGGCCTGATGACGAACATGACCATCGCCAGGAATCCCAGGCCGATCAGCAGGTTTTTGTAGAGAGCCATGAAAAACGGGCTGCTCCACCAGGCAGACGTTTCGGCCGTGCCGGTATCGTCCGTATCCTGGAAAGGGATGTTCTGTACGCTCAGCTGGTCCCCGCGCTCGGCGCTGAAGCCTATCGCGCTTTTCACCAGGGTTTCGATCTTCTGCAACTCCTCGGGAGAGCGGGGGGTATACTTGGCCTTCACGGCCTGGCCCTCTTTGACGGCCGCGGGCATTTCATACTTGCCGTCCACCAGGACGGCCACGGATATCTTGCTCAGGGTCCCCACCGGTTCGATGGTTTTGGAGGTCGACCGGCTCACCTCGTAGTTGAGGGTTTCGTCGTTCTTGGAACCGCCGCCGGAAGCCGAGGCGGGCTTGGGGGCCGTCTTGCCGAGGTTGGTCTGGACACCGGGGACGCCGGCGATCGCGGTGCTTGACGCGCCTTTTTCCTCGCTGCGCTGCTCGCTCCTGACGGCAATGGTTTCAGGGTCGAATTTCTCGTCAACCCGCTCCACCTGCTTGAAGTCAAAGGTCGCCGTCGCCCGGGCCACCGATTTTCCCGATCCGACGATACGGTCCAGGAGCGACTGGATACGCTCTTCGACATTCTTCTCGTACATGCGCTGGGTATCCTGCATGGTGGCGGTCATGCGGGCAGCCGGATCGCTGCTTCCCCCCTTGCTGAGGATCTTGCCGCGGCTGTCGAGTACGGTGACGTGCTCGGGGTCCATCCCCTCGATCGAAGAGGCGACCAGGTGCACCACCCCCTGGACCTCACCCTCGCTCAGGGAACGGTTCGATTTCATCTTGAGCACGATAGAGGCGGTGGCGGGCTTTTCATTCTCCTTGAACAGCGATTTTTCCGGAATCGCCAGGTGAACGCGCGCCTGCTCGACGCCGTTGATCTGGGAAATGGTGCGGGACAGCTCCCCCTGGAGGGCGCGCTGGTAATTGAGCTTCTGGACGAACTCCGTCATACCGAAATTCTTGCGGTCGAAGATTTCGAAACCGACCCCGCCGCCTTGCGGCAACCCCTCCGAAGCCAGGGAAAGCCGCATCTCGTAGACTTTATCGGAAGGGACGAGAATCCCCTTGCCATCCGCCGTAATCTGGTAAGGGATTTTGGAATCCTTCAGTTTTTTTACGATCTCCCCCGCATCCTCCGTGGCGAGATTGGTAAAAAGCGGTCGATAGTCGGTGCGGTTGACGACGAAGATCAACACGGCAAATGCCAGCGCCGACAGGAACGCTATCCCGCCGACGAGCATGCGCTTGCCGGGGGACAGCGCCATAAAAGGCTCTATAAGTCTCTGGAATCCTTCAGGCATGTAGAACGCTAACATCCTTTCACGTACAGGTACAAAGCGGGTTATCTCTCAGGGCGCCCCGCGCGGGACGCTAACAGTCTGTTGAAAATCCAGGTTGTCCAAAAATGGTCGGATCGGCGCACCCGGAGAAAACCTGAGGAGGCGTAGCAGCGCTACGCCGCACGAAAGGGTTTTCGAGGATGGCGCTAAGATGACCGTTTTTCAACAACCTCCTACACCTGCATGCGCATCACTTCCTGATAGGCCTCCACAGCCTTATTACGCACCTGGGCCAGGAACTGGAAGGAAATGCTGGCCTTTTCCATGGAGATCATCACCTCATGGAGATTCTTGTTCTCTCCCGTGGCAAGCCCTTGAATGGCCTGGTCGGACTGCGTCTGCATGTCGTTTACCTTGGAAACGAGCTCACTGAAAAATTTTCCGGCCCCTTCGACCACCGACGTCGATTTTGTCCCGCTGACTCCGGGGAGTGCCGCGCCGAGGCCGAGATCGCTTCCAATACCTTTCAATTCCACACTAAACCTCCCTGAGGGTTCAACCGGTCACGCACCGTTCGGTGCCAGGGCCCGGCTGGGTAACTATTTGCCGATTTCGAGGGTTTTGAGCGCCATGCTCTTGGCCGCCTGCACCGCCGTCACATTGGCTTCATAACTGCGGCTTGCGTTGATCATGTCGGCCATCTCCTCAACCACATTCACATTGGGCATGGCCACGTAGCCCTGGGCGTTTGCGTCGGGGTTGCCGGGGTCGTACTGCATGCGCGGAGGATTCTGGTCCTCGACGATCTCCGTGATCTCCACCTGGCTGGCCTGCTGGCCGGCGGCGCTGTTCAGCGCCCGGTTGAAGCGGCTCTCCACGGGGGTTGCGGCGAAGACCGCATCCTTGCGTTTGTACGGCCCGCCCTCGGCGGTCCGGGTTGTACTGGCGTTGGCCAGATTGCTGGAGATCAGGTTCATCCTGGTCCGCTCAGCCGTAAGGGCCGAGGAGCTGATATTCATCGAGCTGAAAAAATCCATCAATTACCTCCCTTGATCGCCATACTCAAATCGCTGAACTTTTTGGAGAGCATCTGGACCGAGGCGTTGTACATGATCTGGTTCTCCACCATCCTGCTCATCTCGTTCTCCAATTCCACCGAGTTGCCGTCGTTGCCGGGGGTCTTGGCGGGGGTCTCGACGACCTGGCCCGTCACGGACTGGAGACGGGTCGCGGCCCCTTTCAACGGCAGGTGCCGCGGGTTGGTAATGGCCGGTGTCCCCTTGCTGCCGTTTTTGACCGCATCCTGCAACTCCTGCTCGAACTCCAAAGCCTTGGGGGTGTAATTGGGGGTTTCCGCATTGGCGATATTCGATGAGATCAGGTTCTGGTTTTTGGTCCGCAAATCTATATTCTTGCCCAACAGGTCAATGGTTGTGCCAAAAATTCCGTCAACCGGCATGGTGAACCTCCCCTTCGATAAAAGAACGCACCGTGACCCTTAATGCAAAATGCGTTCCGTTTTGCGGGTCAGGCAGGAACAGGCGGCTATTGCACGAAGGAGCCCGTCATCATGACATCGCCAACAGCAATTGCCTGTGCACAGTTCTGCCACAGTTTTGCCACAATTCGTGTCGGTTTTTTGACCGGGTCTGATTATTGACAGTTGCGACGCTTCCGCCGGTTACCGCTTGACCGGCTCTGGACCCAAGGAATCCATGGCCTGCTGGGCCAGCCTTTTCCAATCCCCGTCCTTGCCTTTTTTTACCACTTGCTCGAAATACGAGCGGGCGACCTGCTTTTTCCCCTCAAGGGAATTGATCTCGCCCGCCTTGTAGAGGAATTCTTCGCTACGGTCGTTGCCGGGCAGCTTGATGCCCGCGTCGAGCAGACGCAGGGCGCCCTTGCGGTCCCCCGATGCCAGGCGCGCCGAGGCGGCCACGTAATAGGCGTCGGGCAGGAAACGGGTATCCTTTTCATCCCGGCCGGCCGTGGCAATGTAGAGGGTCATTGCCTTATCGGCCTGGGGGCCGCCCTTTTGCTCCCACAAGGAGCGGCCGAGATAATAGTAGCTTTCGGCCTTCAGGGCGTGCTCCTTCTTGTTGAGCAGCCATAGCAGGGTGTCCCGGGCCTCCTGATACTTGCCGTCCATGAAATACATGGCTCCCAAACGCTCCAGCATAAGCCGCGCCCGGGGATGGGCGGGGTATTTCCGCAAGAAGGTGCGCAGGGTTTTCTCGGCCAGGACGCTATCGCCGAGAAGATCCGCATTGGAGGCAACCTCCTCATAGAGGTACGGGGCGCTGGCGGCCGCCCATTGGTGATCGAGCAGGGTCGTATAGAATTTGATCAGTTCGATGGGCTGGCCCGCCTCATCGAACGCTTTGGCCACATTCGGGAGAAAGTCGGGCAGGTCCATGCAGGCGGCCAGGTAGTCCTGATGCTCCTCGACAAACCTGATCAGACCGGGGGCATCCTTGCCCCAGGCGCTTTCATGGTAAACCTGGGCAACCAGGACCTCCCGGATGGTGCGGCACACCGTGGCATAGACTCCGCGCGGGAACCGTTTCTGAAACGTCACGAGTTGCTGCAGGGCATCGGACGCCTCGCCGTTTATGGCATTCAGCAAGGCATGCTTGAACAGCGCCTCCTCGCGCATGTCCACATCGCTGCTCTGGCGCGAAATCTCCAGGTAGAGGTCGCTCAGGCGCTGGTGGTCCCACGGGGTGGCGCGGAAAAAATCGCGGTCGGCCAGGCGCAACTGCGCCATCTGGTTGGCCTTGTTGTCCGGGAAGTTGTCCGCCACCGTTCGATAGATGGCCAGGGCCTCCGGGTCGTGCCCCTGGCGCGTCAGGATATCGGCCAGCCGTACCAGCAGGGTAGGGGCGAATTTCTTGTCCGCAAGCCGGGCGATCAGGCGGGCAAGGAGTACGCGGGCGCTGGCGAGGTCGCCGCTCCGGGCGATGCTGTCCCCATAATAGAACGTAACACTCGGGTTGAACACGAGGTATGCCGGCCAGAGCTTCTCGGCTTCGCGAAAGGCGGCCAGCGCCTGGGGGTACTTCTGCAGCTTATACCATGTTTCGCCGAGGCGGTAGAGGGCCAGCGGCCTCACCGCGCTCTGCCGGGAGGCGAACTGGGTGAAGGGCTCCTCGGCTTCGGTCAGAAAGCCTTTGTAGAGGGCCGCCTCGGCCGCAATGAACGCCTGTTGGTCGCTGTCGTTAAGGATATTCTTCAGAATCTGCCGGTCGGTCGGCAGGAAGGGGATGTCCGTTTTCAGCGGGGGGTCAAAATCCCGCACCAGCTTCTCCGCACCGTCCCAGATCCTTTCGCGCCCGGCAATATACAGGCGGGGAGGGGCCGGGCTGAACTTTTTGCCGATATCCAGGGTAATGGCGCAGGTGCCCGCGACGCTGATATCCCGCCAGCCGGTTCCGGGCGCCGTTTGAAACGTAACGTTCAGGTCCGCGCCCCGCCGGGTGAAGAGCAGGCCGCCGATGCTGGAATCGGAATAGCGGCGGTATTTGTGGAAAAGCGGGCCGTCCGTCTCCTGGAGCTCCAGCCGCAACCTGTTGCCGGGCAGGGACACAACGGAAAAGCGCGGATCTTCTTTGAACCGCAGAATTATACGCGTATACCCTTGTTTGGGTCTGATATCGACCCGGAACACGTGGTTAGGGATGGAGGCCTGGGCTGAGGACGGGCAAAACCCCATGGCAAGCATGGCCGAAAGCACCATCGGCATGGCAGCCGCGAAAGTCATGCCACGCATCAGCGTGCGTATGCCGCACCGATAAGACAACATAAAGGGACCCCCCCGCCCGTTACGGGCCGCTACTGCACCGGCGGGTTACAGAACCTGCGCACCTTGGCAATCAGTTCCTCTTCGCTACACGGTTTGATGATAATCTCCCGCGCGCCGTATTTCAATGCCTTCAATACGGCTGTCCGGGTCCAACGCTGGGCACTCATGATAATCGGGGGCGGGGAATCCTGGCGAATGGCGTTGACCTTGATGCAGACCGCCAGTTCGTGGTCATTCGCATCCTGCGAACCTATCAACACCAGCCGCACGTTGCGGCCGGCAAAGAGTTCCTTGATATCGGCGTTGAGCGTCCCTTCAACTACCTGATAACCGCTCAAAACCGCCACCGCCACCATCTGGCGGCGCGCTTCGCCATCGTCCTCCAGAACCACGACGCTGTCGATCCCGCTATCCGCCGAACCGGACTCAAGCGCCTGGGCGGCCGTAACACTTTCGCCATCCTGGGCTTGCGGCTGTGCCGGGGTATCCTCGGCCGGGGCCGCCTGGTCGGTCTCCTCCTCCGCCGGAGGGGCCGCCGGTTCCTCGCTGGGGGGATCGAACTGGTTGCCCAACCCAACGGGTATGAGCACATCCAGGTAGTTCAATTCCTGGTCCGGCATCTCGAGTTTCGAGCGGAACATGAGGTAATCGCCCTCGGGGAGCGGCTCGCTCTCGCTCAACTCGTCGACTTCGGGGATAAACTTTTTGGGTGAAAGCAACTTCAGATGCACCTTGTTGGGGAGGCTGCCCTGAAAAACGGTGTTGAACGCCCCGTTGATCATGTTGGCAATCTCGGCAAAGGCATCGATGTCGTCGCTTTCAATGATGCACAGGCGCTTCTTTTCCTGGATACGGGCGGGAGGGATGCCCAGCAGGATGCTGCTCATCACGATGGCGTCGCGCAGGGAGAACAGCAGGTAAAACTGGCCGGTGTAAGACTCCCGCGATTCGACGCCGATCACGAAACAGGCGTCTTCAAGACCGCCGAAATAGGAGGTCTTGCTGGACTTGAGCGAATCCGAAAGGGTGATGGCAAGCTCCTGCCCCAAAAGCATGCCGCTTTCTTCGCCGGCCTGCTTCAGGGCAGAAGCCAACATCTCATGTAACGTGGTATATCCATCCATCGGGGGTTGTCTTCCGTCCAGGATCGCGCTGTGCGCGGGGCAAGCAACCTTGCGCCCGCAATGCGCTGTTAGTCTTCCTTCTTAAGGGTGAGTCCGACGAGGAACCTGTTGTCGTTGACCTTGAAGGGAATGACGACGCAGTCGATATCGGAGAGCGAATTGACGGTATAGTCTTCTCCGGAGATCACCGTCGGGATCGAGAGTTTTACATCCATCCCTCCCTTCGACAGGACCTGCTTGACGCTGCCCCCCAGCATATTGGCGATTTCGCCGATGGCATCGTTCAAGTCCTCGTTGACCTCCTCGCACTCCATGCCCAGCATGCTGGAGGTAATCTGAAGGGCCAGGGCGACCGGACAGTGTATGGAGATCACCCCCGAATAGATGCCCGCGAACCCCACCATGCCGGTGATGCTGCATTGAAAGCGGTGAATGGGCTCCTTGAGAGGATAATCGTCGGCCGGGTCCATCATGACCATCGTGGAGAAAACATCCTTGGTGGCGTCGATCACGTACCGGGCGAGCTGTTCTTCCGTAAATCGTGCCGTATCAGCGATGTCGGCGTTAAGGCTCATATCAGCCCTCCCAGTTTCTCCTGCAACTGTTCAGGCGTAAAGGGCTTTTTGATGCTGTCGCTGGCTCCGCTCGCGATAGCCTCCTTGAGGATCTCCTCGCCCCCCTCCGTGGTGATCATGACGATCGGGACCGGATTGCCGTTGGCCCTGACCTGCTTGATGAATTCCAGGCCGTCCATATTCGGCATGTTGATATCCGAGAGGATCAGTGTAACCGGCTTGCCGGAGGCAAGCACGCTCAACCCTTCGATACCGTCGCCCGCTTCATATATTTCATCAACCGTCAGGCCGGCCTGCCTGAGCGAACGCGAAATGATCTTGCGCATTGTGGAAGAATCGTCAACGATGAGAATATTCGCCATGCCAGTAATCCTCCTCTTTCAAGTATCCCATTGGGCTTAGTATTTACGCTCATTTATACGTGGCAACTAATATCACAAAAACAGCAAAATTCATCCATTTTTATCATTTCTCTAATGTTACGGCCTTCCGCACAAAGAAAGCCTACCCAGATAACCGCAGTAGGCTTTATCCTGAGCCGATCGTATAGCCCCTCTTTCCATAAAGATGCGTGGACAGGTGGCTTTGCGTCACACGGTTGCCCATGTTTTGCCCTCTGATGGCTGGCTGATTATACTAACTTACCTTGATATAAAAAACTATACGAGGATATGTCAAGTTATTAATTCCATACCGTATAATTTTCGCTGTTTGCGGTCCTGACCGCAGTATTTCAAGCCGCCGCCAGGACCTCCGCCGCGCGCAGCAGCCGGTCCACCTGCTCCGGGGTTCCGGCCTCGCTGTAGAGCCGCAGGACCGGTTCGGTCCCCGAGGGGCGGATCAAAAGCCAGTCGCCGTTCTCGAAGATGAATTTGAAGCCGTCGCTGAAGTTGGTGGAAGCCACCCGGCGGCCGTCGATCTCGACCGGAGGGCGGGCATTCAGACGCGCAATGAGTTGTTCCTTGGCGGCAACCTCGATACGCCGGTCGATACGGCGGTAGGAGAAGTGCCCGATCTCGTCCATGGTTTCGTCAAGGAGCCGGCGCAGACCTTTCCCGCTTACCGCCACGGCCTCCAGCAGCAGCAACCCCAGCAGGATGCCGTCCCGCTCCGGGATATGGCCCTTGACGCCCAGACCGCCCGACTCCTCGCCCCCCATGAGGATATCCTCCGTCAGCATCAGCTCGCAGATATGCTTGAAGCCGATGGGGGTCTCGAACAGCGGCAGATCGTATTTCCGGGCCAAAAGGTCCACCATGCGGGTCGTGGAGACGGTCTTGACCACGCCGCCCCGCAGCCCCTTGTGCTCGATAAGGTGCCGCAGGATGACGGTGAAGATACAGTGGGACGAGAAAAAATCGCCGTTCTCATCCACTGCCCCGATCCGGTCGGCATCACCGTCCAAAGCCAGCCCTACCCGGTAGTCGCCGCCTCTGAGCAGCGCGGAGAGCTCCGTGAGGTGCTCGCCGATCGGCTCGGGAGCCTGCCCTCCGAAAGAGGGGTTCTCGCTGTTGTGGATCTCGTGGACCCCGGCCAGCAGGCGGGGCAGGAAACCAGAACCGGCACCGTACATAGGGTCGACGACGACCGGAATGCCGGCTTTGGCGATCAGCTCCAGATCCACATAGCGGCCGATCTGGCGGAAATAGCCCGCACAGGGGTCGAAAAATTCAACCATCCCCTTCTCCAGGGCCTCCTCGAAGGGGGTTGCCACCACGCGACGGTCGTTGGCCTGATTGAAGGCGACGATCTCCTCCAACACCTTTGTGGTGGAGGGGCGGGCCGAGCCGCCGAAAGACTCTTTGACCTTGAAGCCGTTGTATTCCGGAGGGTTATGGCTTGCCGTGATCATGACGCCCGCCCCGGCCCCCAATTCGCGAACCGCCCACGACACGGCCGGTGTCGGCGCATAGCCGTCGGTCAGGCGGACGCGTATGCCGTTGCCCGCCGCCACTTCGGCAACGCGCCGGGCGAACTCGCGGGAGAGGAAGCGCCGGTCATAGCCGATCACCAACCCTTGGGCGCCTGAACCGTCACGGTTGAGATAATCCATGGTGGCCTGGGCCACCCGGGAAAGGTTGTCAAAGGTGAAATCGCGGGCAATGACCCCCCGCCAGCCGTCGGTTCCGAATTTGATCTGCATTGTTCCCTCCCTCTAACAGACTGTTGAAAACCCAGGTTGTTCAAAAATAGTCAGATCGTCGCACCCGCAGGGAGACCCGAGGAGGCGTAGCAGCGCTACGCCGCACAAAAGGGCTTTCGAGGACAGCGGCGTATAATTATGCGTGAGCATAATTATCGGTGACGGAGCGATAGCGTAGTCATCCCGTTTAGCGGGACGCCGTTAGGCGCTAAGCTGGCTGTTTTTCAACAACCTGATTCCTGTTCGATTCCGTACAGCCACACCAACACCTCCGCCACGGCGCGGTACAATTCCGGCGGGATGAACTGGTCGGTGTCCACCTGCATCAGCAGGTTGACCAGTTCCGGTGACTCGTGGACATAGACCCCCGCCTCGCGCGCGCAGGCGATGATCGCCTCGGCCATCACCCCCTTGCCCCTGGCAACGACCACGGGGGCATAATAGCCCTGTTTGTAGGTCAGGGCCGCGGCGCGGCGTTCTTCGTCCTTACGGGATTTCATGCGTTACGCCGATCTCGGACGGCACCAGCCCGGAAGCCTCGAGCTGCTCGGCCAGGCGGGGTATGCCGCTCCTCAGGAGTCCGGCCGAATCGGGCTGTGCGGCGTGCAGCTCGATACTCACCCGGGTGCCGTCGAGTTTCAGGCTGGCCGTGACATTCCCCAACTTCGGCATATCCAGGGTAAGCGACGTCTCCCAGGAGCGGGTCTGTTCCCCCGACGCATTGCGGCGCGCCTCGCGCTCCCGCACCGTCCACTCCAACTGCTGGCCCGGCACCAGGTCTCCGCTGAAAACGAGTTGTCCGCTTTGCAACGTGGCCAACTGTTCCTTGACAACCGGTAAGGCCTGCTGGTCCACGACACCTTCATGGGGCATGGCGGCGCCGGCCTTCTGGAAGGCCGCCTCCAGAGACTCCAGGCTCCCTTTCAAACCGGCCGGGAGCGCATCCTGCGGCGGATTGGCCACCTCCAGCCCGGACGGCCGGCGTAGCGCGGACAATTGCCCCTGTGGTTCCCGCAGGATATCCTCCAGGGGATAGTCGCCGCCAAACCAGCGCGCCAGATGGGATTCGTAGAACAGGCCGCCATCCCGCAACCCCTGCTGCAAAAGCCGGCTTACCTGGGAGGCGTCGGTCGGTGGCTCGGACAGCAGGGCCTTCACTATTCCCAAGGTCTCCCGGGCCGGAACCTGCTCGCCGGCAGTGCCGATAAACCCGCTCAACCACCGGCCGGTTTCGCTGACCCGCGCATCGCCCGGCTTGCCGAAACGGGCCATCAGAAAGGTGGGTTGCGGCTCGTCGGTGACAAAAAAGAGCGTGGTCATGTCGCCCTGCCTGATGCCCTTGGGCAGCGAGAACTCCATGGCCTGTCCGGCCACCTGCACCATGAAGCGTCCCCCCCCCAGGGAGGCGACGACCTCGCCCTTGAGCTGCTGCCCCGGCACAAAACCGGTCCCGGCGGCCTGTTGGTTGATGGCTTCGAGGAGCGCCAGGCGATTCCCCTTGATCAGCGCCTGGAGCAGCTTGGCCATGTCGTCGCTGAGGACGATGCCGTTGCCCGGCAAAAGCGGGGCCTGCTGGCCGGACACGACGGCCGCACCCGCCTGGAGCGCCGTCTCCGGTTGTGCGGAGGGCGGTTCGGCGGACTGGCGGCCGCGCATGACCGTCTGATAGGTGATGGCCTCGTCCTGGATCGCGGTAAAGGCCGGCGAATCGGGCGGCAGGCTCTTCAGTACCGTGTTCAGCCGCTCCAGCACGTATATCTGTTGTTCCGAAACGCCCCCTTCCGTATGCTCCAGCGCGCTCAGCCAGCGACCGGCCTCGCTGAGGGAGCTGGGGACCCCGGCGGCGGTGCGCTGCAACGCGAACAGCGGCCGGGGCTCGGAGGTGATGAAGGTCAGACGGAGGATATCCCCGGTTTGGACCTGGCGGGGAACAACCAGTTCCAGCGCCGTTCCCGCAAGCTGGACGAACACCCGGCCGCCGGGCAGGGTGCCGAGCACCGCCGCGTCAACCTCTTCGCCCGGCATGAGGGGAAGCGGCGTTACCGGCTGGTTGGCCGCCTCGGTCAGGTCAAAACGGGAGTTTTGGGCGATATTCCGGAGGAGTTGGGCCGCATTGGCCTCGAATGACGACAGACGCGCCTGCTCGGTGGGGCCGCCTTGGGCGCCGGCCGCCGCTCCGCCCCCCTGCCCGGCACGGTCCTGCTGGAAAGGAACCTCCGGCAACAGGGTTGGCGCCGTGTCCCCCTCCCGTGCCGTACCATAGGTAAGGGCCTCGTCCATCAGGTTGGCAAGAACGCCGGCCTCTCCAGGGGAACGCCGCAGCATGTCGCTGATGCTCAGCAGAGAGGCGCGCACCTGCGGGTCAACGATCTCTTCGCTGCCGACCAGGAGGCTCAACAACCGGGACGCATCCGAAAGGGTAACCGCCGGGGCGGGGACATCCTGGCGCGCAACGGCAAAGGTCGAGCGCGGCTCCCCCGTAACGAAGGTCATCTCCAGGGTCTGCCCCGGACGGACCGTCATGGGCAACGCCAGATTGAAGCGCTCCGTGCCGATCTGCACCTGGGTCATGTTGTTCGGCAGCGTTGTCAGCACCTGGGCGCTCACCTGCTGGCCGGGGACAAAGCTGACCCGTGCCCCCGGCTCCTGCTCGGCGCTTACGAACGAGAGGTTGGACGCCTGGGAGAGCAGGTCGTAGACCTGGCGTTGGATGTCAGTCGGTATGGCCATAATACCCTGGAGGTTGTTGAAAAACAGCCATCTTAGCGCCTATCGGCGTCCCGCTAAACGGGATGACTACGCTATCGTTCCGTCACCGATAATTATGCTTACACATAATTATACGCCGCCGTCCTCGAACGCCCTTTCGTGCGGCGTAGCGCTGCTACGCCTCCTCAGGACATTCTCCGGGTGCGACGATCTGACTATTTTTGAACAACCTGAGTTTTTCAGCAAACGGCTAAACCCCCACGGTCCTCAGTACTCCTGCCACGACAGGATCTCCGGCGTCCCGTCCATCCTGACCACGGCCTCGACGGTGCGGGCCGCGTCCTTGACGAAGCCCCGTGCCGTGATCCGGAACAAGGTCCCTTTGTATATGAGCGTCACTTTGTCCCGGCTTGGCAGATTGTCAAACAACGAATTATTGACCCGCGACCCTGGTGTGTCCGAGTTCGTGAACGGTAGCCGGTTCCGCTCCTCGATGACCCGTTCCGCCAGCCCCTCGTCGATGTCGCTGTCCAGGGCCATGATGACCTCCTTGGGCGCAGTGTTCACATTGACGCGGACACTCTGGGCGACCAGGCTCCCCGGCTGGTCGGCGTAGATGGTCACGAACGGCGCGAGTTTGGCGACCATCTCCGGCGTAAACCCCTTGACCAGGGTCAGTTCGTTCACGGTGGTCAGCCTCCCGTTATGGGCCGAGTAGGGCGGGCTCAGGGACAGGTAATAGGGGCTTTCGGAACCGCCCGACACGGGGAGGTCGTCAGTGTCGATCCAGTCCGCCAGGGCGTTCCAGGCGCTCTCCGGTATCTGCAGCGGCGTACCCAGGCGCTTCAGGATATTCAGGGTCTCCTCTTTGACGGTATTGTCGGGATTCACCAGCGCATTGAGATTGATCTTGCCGCTCTCCTCGGTGACCGTGATCTCGATGCGGCCGGTCTCGTCCTCCTGTTTGAACGGCGCGGCCCATGTGTCCGAGAGCGAGGTATAGCCATCCTGGCTCGAAAGCGCCATCCGGAGCAACCTGATGCCGCCGTAGAGCCCGGACTCCGCCAGAAGCGAGGCCTGCTGGCCGTCGCGGAAATTACGGTTGAGTGACGTATCCACGTACACCTGGTGGATCAGTTCCACCGCCGCCGCCACCATCAGGGCGGTGACCACCAGGGTCAGGACCAGGGCAAAGCCCTTTTCGCCCCTCACAAGCTGCCCGCCCTGGGGGTTGCATAGACGGAGAACGCCACCAGGCTGCCGTTCTCCTCCACCTGCACCGTGACGCGCACCCATTTCGGCAGTCTGCCGTTCAGGGCGGTATCCCAGCTTTTCACCCATTTCGAGCCGTCGCTGCTGCATTCCACCAGAAAGGAGCTGATCCGCTCCATCTGCGGGTAGGCGGACACGTCGGTCGATTCCAGCAGGACATCCTGCTCCCTGCGGGTCAGGATCAGGTGCTTGTCCTCCTTTTCCTCCATGCGGTACTGCACGTCGATGACGCCCGATTCCTTGCGCCCGTCCACCAGAGGCGCCGGAGGCGCCAGGGTCGTCACTTCCAGATTGGAGGCCGGCTGGCCGAAACTGTCCCGGTCCTCGACGACGAATTTGAGCCGCTTGTCGCTGCTCGTGTAGAGGGCGGAGTCGATCTCCCGCCGCAGAAGGTCAAGGGTATTGCCCAGTTCCCGGCGTTCCTCCATCCCCTCCGCCGACCGTTCCCTGGCTTTCAATACCGCGAAATAGCTCCCGTACAACGCGGCGGTGAGGATTCCCAGGAGGACCACGGCGATCAGGACTTCCAGAAGGGTAAAACCCTTATTTCGTGAGATAGCGCTCAAGCACCACCTCCCGTTTGTCGCTGGTTCGCCACACCCGCAGCACCAACTTCCGGAGCACGGGGAGGTCGGTGGGAAACTGCTCGGCCTGCCAGGAGATTTCCGGATGGTCCGGGGCCAGGGTCCCCTCGGCCTTCTGGGGGATGCCCTGACGCTCCAGTTCGGACATCTTGGCCCGCGCCAGAATGGTCAGGGCGGTGCTGTCCCGCTCGTTGGTGATGATGGTGAGGTGGTAGTTGACCGCACCCAGCACCGTCAGGATGACGCCTGCCATGATGGCCAGGGCCACCATCACCTCAAGCAGGGTAAAACCTCTCAGTGGTTGTTGAAAAACAGCCATCTCGCCGCCGTCCTCGAAATCCCCTTTGTGCGGCGTAGCGCTGCAAACCCTCACCCTTGCCCTCTCCCAGAGGGAGAGGGCAAGGCATGCTCTCCCCCTCTGGGGGAGAGATAGAGAGAGGGCCTGCCTCCGCGGGGCTTCCTCCGGGTGCGACGATCTGACTGTTTTTGAACAACCAGAGTTTTCCAACAGCCTCCTCATAGCGCATCTTCCTGGTAGCCTTGGTAGACCTTGACCTTGCCGCTGGAAGGGAAGCCCATCACCGTCCAGAACTCGCCGTCGGGCGAGCTCAGGTGGATGGTGACGAAATCCCGCAGGCCTCCCGCCCCGATATCGAGGCGCACCTGCCCGTCGCTCAGCTTGCCCAGGCGCGGGATGACCACATCCGCCACCAGCACCCCTTCCTTGGTCGGCCGCTGTTGCAGGAAGGGATCTTCCGGCTCTTTTTCGCTCCCGTCGCCCGCCGCCTGCATCACCTTGACCGTGTCCGTGCCCGGCTCCAGGTGCAGATAATAGGTCGTCCCGGTGGTGGTTGCCCGGTCCTGAAGGTAGCGCAGCGTCGAGGCCAGGGTCCGCGCCGATATCTTCAGGTCCTCCCGCTCGGAGTTCGGCAGGCGCGGGATGACCAGCATCATCACCATGCCGATGATCGCCAGCACCACCACGATCTCTATCAGCGTGAAACCGCGACGGTCAAACATCATTCACGGTACGTGCCGCAGAGGCACGGAGACGCAGAGCTATGGCGGAGCTCATTTCAGAATGAACCATACGGGAAACGCGCTGTTCCATTGTGAATTTCAGATGACCCGCCATGCTGTTCTCTATGGTTTTATCTCCGAGCCTCTGTGGCTCTGTGGCAATCCGCCTCGGTTTACAGGAATTCCGACAGCTTCTCCCGCTCATCCACCAGATAGAACTCCAGGGTCTTGCGCAGGGCTTCGTCGGCGCTCGTCACCGGCTCCCATCCCAGGCATTCCTTGGCGCGCTTGACCGAGGGAACACGGGTCAGCATGTCCTGGTACCCCTTGCCGTAGAACTGGTCGGACGATATCTCGACGATCCGGCATTTCTCGGCCTTTTCCCGGTAGAGCGGGAATTCCGCCACCATGTCGCGCAGCTTGTGGGCCAACTCCTTGACGGACAGATCGTTGGCCGGGTTGCCGATGTTGAAGATCTTGCCGTCGGCGCAGCCGTCCTTGTTCTCGATGATCCGCATCAGGGCGTCGATGCCGTCTTCGATAAAGGTGAAGGAGCGGCGCTGGTTGCCGCCGTCCACCAGTTGGATCGGCTCTCCGGCCAGGATGTCGTACAGGAACTGGGTCAGGACCCGGGAACTCCCCTCCTTGGCGGTGTGGATGCTGTCCAGCTTGGGGCCGATCCAGTTGAAGGGGCGGAACAGGGTGAACTTGAGCCCTTCATGCATGCCGTAGGCGTAGATCACCCGGTCGAGCATCTGCTTGGCGCAGGAGTAGATCCAGCGCTCCTTGGCGATCGGCCCCAGCATGAGCGGCGAGTTCTCTTCGTCGAACTCCCGGTCGGGCGACATGCCGTACACCTCGGAGGTGGAGGGGAAGATGACCCGTTTCTTGTACTTGTGGCACAGCCTGATGATCTTGAGGTTTTCCTCGAAATCCAGCTCAAAGACCCGCAGCGGGTCCTTGACGTAGGTAACCGGCGTTGCGATGGCAACCAGCGGCAACACGACGTCGCACTTCTTGATATTATACTCGATCCACTCCTTGTTGATGGTGATGTCTCCCTCCAGGAAGTGGAACCGGGAATCCCCCAGGGAGCGCTCCAGCTTGTCGCAGGCCATGTCCAGGCCATGGACCTCCCAGTCGGTGGTGGTGAGGATACGGTGGGTGAGTGCGTTGCCGATGAAGCCGTTGACGCCCAAGATCAGTACTTTCATGCTCTATTTCTCCTTGAGAGGTTGTTGAAAACAGTCCTCTCGCTGCCGTCCTCGAAAACCCCTTGTGCAGCGTAGCCTTGCTACGCTTCCGCGGGGCTTTTCTGCGGATGCAACGATCTGACTATTTTTGAACAGCCTGAGTTATTCAACAGTCTGTTACGTAAACTGCCGTGCATCCGTGGTAAATTCCATTGCGGCGACCTCGGCCCCGTTCTCCGCCTGGAGCGACCGGATCTCCAGCAGCCCTTCCCCGGTGCCGACCAGAAACGGGCGAAGCGACACGATGCGCCCCGGTTCCCCGCTCCCCGCCACCGGCCAGGCGGACCAGATGACGACCTTTTGGCCGTCCAGGTGGCTGAACGCGCCGGGGTAGGGGTGGGTCACGCCGCGGATCAGGTTGTAGATCCGCACGGCGCTTTGCCGCCAGTCGATTTGGCCGTCGGCGGGCTTGCGGCCGCCGAAGTAGGCGCCTTCCGCCAGGTTCATGGGGATGCACGCCGCCCTCCCCTCCCGGACCTGCGGCCAGGCGCGGGCAATGACCGCCGCCGCCGCGTCGGTAACCTTGTTGAAGACATCGAAAGCCGTGTCGGTGAAGGCGATCTCCACCCGCTCCTGGTCCACGATAGCGCCGGCGTCCGGCTTCTCCACCATGTGATGCAGGGTCGCCCCGGTTTCGCTCTCGCCGTTGATCACCGCCCAGTTGACCGGCACCCGGCCGCGGTACCTGGGCAGGTACGAGCCGTGCAGGTTGAACGCGCCCCGCTTCGGGATCTCCAGCACCGCCGGTTTTATCATGTTGCGGTAGTAGAAGGAGAAGAGGAAGTCCGGCGCGATGGCCCGCACCCGCGCCACGTTCTCCGGAAGGGAGATGTCCGTGGTCAGGTACGGGATGCCGTGGGCATCCGCCAGCTCGCGCACCGACTTGAACCAGATCTCCTCCGTGGGCGAATCCTCGTGGGTGAAGATCAGGGCGATGTCCGCCCCCTGGCGCAACAACTCCTCGATGCAGCGATAGCCCACATTATGGTAGGCGCAGATTATCAGTTTGTCGGCTTGCACTGTTTTTCCCATGAAATGGTTATTTTCAATTATCCGCTCAGGTTGTTCAAAAATAGTCAGATCGTCGCACCCGCAGTATAATCGCCTTCGGCGATTATCGGTGACGGAGCGCAGCGCAGTTCATCCCGCAGGGACAGAGCCGGAACGGCTCTGCTAAAAAAACCGCGGAGGCGTAGCAGCGCTACGCCGCACAAGGTGGCGTTCGAGGACGGCGGCGTATAATTATGCGTGAGCATAATTATCGGTGACGGAGCGATAGTGTAGTCATCCCGTCTAGCGGGACGCCGTTAGGCGCTAAGATGGCTGTTTTTCAACAACCTCCTATTCTTCGAACCCGTAGGTCTGACGCACCACATACCGTGGCCGTTTGCGCACTTCCTGGTAGATCCTGCCGACATACTCGCCCACGATGCCGATGCCGAAGATGATGATGCCGACGAAGAAGAACAGGATGGCGAACAGGGTGAAGACCCCCTCCACCTCCGCCCCGACGATGAAGCGCCGCACCAGCAGGAACAGGGCGAATACCAGGGAAAACAGGGCGGTGCAGATGCCGAACAGGGCGAAGATCTGGAGCGGCACCACCGAAAAACCGGTCATCAGGTCGAAATTGAGCCGGATCAGGCTATAGAACGAATACTTGCTCTCCCCCTCCATCCTCTCGGCGTGTCCCACCTCGATCTCCGTGGGATTGGAGGCAAAGGTCTGGGCCAGGGCCGGGATGAAGGTGGTGGCTTCCCGGCAACGGTTGATGTTGTCCACCACGTAACGGTGGTAGGCCCGCAGCATGCAGCCGTAATCCTGCATCTGCATGCCGGTGATCCGGTTGGTGGTGATGTTCACGATGCGCGAGGCGGATCTCCTGAAAAAGGTATCCTGGCGTTTTTGACGGATGGTGCCGACCACGTCGTGCCCTTTTTCGATCTCCGCCACCAGGCGCGGGATCTCCTCGGGCGGGTTCTGCAGATCGGCGTCCAGGGTGATGACGATCTCCCCCCGGGACACCTCGAAGGCCGCCAGGATGGCCATGTGTTGGCCGAAGTTGCCGTTGAACTCGATCACCTTGACCCCGGGATACTCCCGCACCATCCCGCGCAGGATCTCCAGGGAGCGGTCACGGGAACCGTCGTTGGTAAAGATGATCTCGAACGGCCGGCCGGTCCCCTGGACGGCAGGATAGAGCCTCTCCATCAGGGGGCCGAGATTGCCCTCCTCGTTGTAGACCGGTATGACGATACTCAGGTAGGGTTGTTCCGTGCGTGTTTCATTGTCCATCAGCTTCAAGCACCTCGATCAGCTCTCTTCCGTAGAGCCCTTTCTGCCACTCCCGCATCCCGGCGACTCCGTCCAGGTCGGCGGGAGAGGCGGCATTCACCTCCGCCACAGCCTCCAGAAGCCAATTGGGGGCAACCACCCCCGGTTCAAGCCCCAGGGCTGCACTCGATCTTTCGCGCCACGACTTGAGCCTCTTGAGCCGTTCCTTGGCACCATCGGACGGTTCTTCCCTCCGGGTGCGCGGGAACCGGGGCAACAGATCCTCGGGCAGTTCCAGGGCGGTCGAGACCGCCGCCAGCAAGGCCGGACCGTGGCGATGGAGCTGTTTGGGGGTCATGCCCTTGATACCGGACAACTCGCTCAGGGAGCGGGGCTTCTTCTCCGCCGCCTCCAGGAGCGTTTCGGCAGACATTACCTTGAAGGGGGGCCGGTCCAGGAGCCGGGCCTGCTGGTCGCGATAGCGCAGCAACCCTTCCAGTGCCGCCAGGCTGCGGCCTTTGAGCTTTCCCGCTCCCTTGCAGGAGAGAAACAGCGGCCCCTCCTTTTCGCTGACCCGCGCCCGGCACACCAGGGCGCATTCCTCCTCCTGCCAACCGAGGCGGCCTTTCGCGGCCAGTTCGGCGTGCAGTTGGTCATACAGGGGCAGCAGGTCGGACGTATCGGCCGAGGCATAGGCGCACATCTCCGGGCTGAGCGGCCGCTTGCTCCAGTCGGCCTTCTGGTACTTCTTGTCCAGTTCGATGCCGAAACGCGCCCTGAGCAAGGCAGCAAGGCCGAACTCGGCGATGCCCAGAAAGCGCGCCGCAATCATGGTGTCGAAGAGGTTTTGCACCTCGATGCCGAAGTCGCGGTGCAGGGAACGGATATCGTAATCCGAGCCGTGCATCACGATCAGGATCGCCGGATTGCCCAACGGCGCGGCCAGCGGGGACAGGTCCTCCAGCGCCAGCGGGTCGATCAGCCAGCTTTCGCTGCGGGTCGATATCTGGATCAGGCAGACCTTCTCCCGATAATGGTGGAGCGAATCCATCTCCAGATCTACGGCCAATTCGTGGTGCCGGCAGAGATGGGCTGCCAGTTCTTTCAGGCGTGGTGCGGTAGTGACGATTTCACACGTTCCGGCCTGCCGGGTTAGAGATATCAAGCCGGAAACTCCTTTAGGATGTGATAGGTAGTGGTACGCTGGACGGCACGAAAACCGGCCCCGCGAATAAGATCGATCATCTCTTCCCGGGACATGCGGAAACTGCAGCCGGCCGCGGCAACGACGTTTTCCTCCAGCATGGTGCCCCCCAGGTCGTTGGCCCCGAAAAAGAGGGCGACCTGCGCCATCTTGGCCCCCTGGGTGACCCAACTGGCCTGGATGTTGGGGATGTTGTCCAGCACGATGCGGGCCAGGGCCAGCACCTTCAGGTATTCCACGCCGGTGGCGGTGTCGCCCCCCAGTTCCGTATTCCCCGGCTGGTAGGTCCAGGGGATGAACGCGGTAAACGAGCCGCCCCCGTCCTGGATCTCCCGCACCCGGAACAGGTGTTCGACGATGTCCTCCGGCTTCTCCCGGCTGCCGAACATCATGGTGGCGGTGGTCGGCATGCCGAGCCCCGCTGCCTTGGACATGACCTCGGCCCACTGGCGCCAGCCGATCTTGTTGGGAGAGATGCTGCCGCGAACCTCGTCCACCAGGATCTCGGCCCCGCCGCCGGGGATCGAATCGAGACCGGCCCGTTTGAGCCGTTTCAGGGTTTCATCCAGCTCAAGCCCGGAGTTCTTCGCTATGCAGACCACCTCGGCCGGCGAAAGGGAGTGGTTCTGCACCGAAGGAAAACGCGCCTTGATCTCGCGGAACAACTGCTCGAAAAAATCGATCTTCAGATCGGGGTTGAGCCCCCCCTGCATGAGGAGCTGCGTGCCGTCCAGCCTCACCAGTTCATCGATCTTGGCGAAGATTTCCTCCTGGGTGAGCACATAGGCGTCCGCCGCGGCGCCGTCGCGGTAGAAGGCGCAAAAGGCGCATTTCGAGTCGCAGATGTTGGTGTAGTTGACGTTGCGGTCGACGACGAACGACACCATCCCCTCCGGGTGGAGTTTGCGACGTATTCTGTCGGCACAAATCCCCAGCTCCAGCAGTTCGGCGCCCTGCAGCAGGCGTAACGCCTCTCCGCGCTCGATGCGCGTTCCGGCGGCGGTATCCACGGTTTGTTGCGTTGTCATGCCTCCTGTACCGCCCCTTCCTCTAGCACGCGCCGGATCTCCTGCGGAATCCGTCGCGCCTTGCGTTGCGGGCCGATACAGGCGAGGCTGACTTGCGCCTCCACCAGAAGCCGGCCGTCCGATTGGCGCACCGCCTGTTGCCGTACCGTAAAAGATGAGCCCCCAACCCGTTCCGGGCGGGTAATGATCGAGACCAGCTCATCGTGCAGGGCGGGCGCCTTGAAATCGATCTCCATGCGGATCACGGGAAAGACGAAGCCGGCATCGGCGAGTTCCGCCACCCCAAGGCCCCGTTCCCGGAAGTATTCCGTTCTGGCCCGTTCAAAAAATTTCAGGTAGCTGGCATGGTAGACCACGCCCGCTGCGTCGGTGTCCTCGTAATAGATGCGGATGTCCATGTGTTATGCGAGCCTCGGGTCGAGCATGCGCGCCGTGGCGCTCTCGTTCGTGGCGCACGGGGAAAGATGCGCCGTCATCATCTCCGGACAGATGATTTTCCCCATGACTCATCTCCCCTACTATAATTACACTCTTCTCTGGTCACTTTAGTTCAGAATCCAGCGGTCTGCAACTCCATTCTATGCCAAAACGCCCGTTTCAGACGACATACGAAACAAAACGCCCAAATTTTCCTTTCAAGGCGTCCGGGCCGCCGAGGCAACCCTGCACCTGAACGCGCCCCGGAAACGGCGTCAGCGGCGATTTTTGGAATTTCGGCCCCCAAATGCCCATTTCAAGCGGCTTTGCGGGCTGTAACCCCTATCAGGTTACGTTCGCCCTTGTTGAACGGCAACCGATAGGGCGTGACCGACACGATTTCAAACCCCAGGGCGGCAAGACGCTCTTCATCCGCTTGGATTTCATCGGCGGCGCCCGGACCCTTCATGGCGACCAGCCGCCCCCCCTCCGCCAACAGCGGCGCGGCAAAACCGACAAATTGCTCCAGGCGCGAAAAGGCCCGCGAGGTGATCAGATCGAAGCCGTGACCATGGGTACGGCACAACTCCTCCACCCGGGCGTGGATAGCCTCGAAGCCGACGAATTTCAGGAGGCGGGCCACATGGCGCTGGAAGAGGATCTTTTTTCCGACCGCATCCACGGAGGTGACCGGAACCGAGGGTTTGACGATCTTCAAGGGGATGGCCGGCACCCCTGCCCCGGAGCCCATATCCAGCACCTTCTCGCCATCGCGCACGCAGCCGGCAAATACCAGGGCATCGAGAATGTGCTTCACCGCAATCTCTTCATCGGAGATGATGGCGGTGAGATTGATCTTGCGATTCCACTTTTTGAGTTGATCGGCGAAGAGTTCGAAAGCCAGGATATTCTCCTCCGAGATCTCCAGGCCCATCTCCTTCGCCCCCTGTTCAAGCGCGCGACGGATCACAGCGCCTCCGGCCCGGCTTCCCTGCCGCCCTGTTTCCCGCCCTTGGCCTTCAGGGCAATGGACAGCACCGAGATGGCGGCGGGCGTGACGCCGGGAATGCGCGAGGCCTGCCCCAGGGTGTCGGGCCGGTTCTTCGCCAGCTTTTCACGCACCTCGGTCGTGAGCCCGTTGATGGAAGAATAATCCAGATCCTCGGGTAACCGGGTGCCTTCCAGTTTGCGCGCCCGTTCCACCTGGTCAAGCTGCCGTTCGATATAGCCGCGGTATTTGACCTGGATCTCCACCTGCTCGCGCACCTCGGGAGACGTTTCACGTGAAACGTCGTCGAATTCCGCCAGCTCCCCATAGGTGATCTCGGGACGCCTGAGCAATTGTTCCAGGGAGGTCCCTTTCTGGATATCCCCAAGGTCATGCCGGGAAAGGAACTCCTGCTCCCGGTCATTCATGGTCAACCGGCCGGAACAGATCCGCTCGTATTCTGCGGCAATCATCTCCCGCTTCCGCAGGAATTGCCCGAAGACCTCCTCTCGAACCAAGCCGACGCTATGGCCCTTTTCGCGCAGGCGCATATCGGCGTTGTCCTCACGCAGGAGCAGACGGTACTCGGCCCGGGAGGTGAACATACGGTACGGTTCCCTGGTGCCCAGGGTGACCAGGTCGTCGATCATCACCCCGATGTAGGCCTCACTGCGCCCCAGCACCAAGGGCTCTTTCCCCTTGACCCTCAGGGCGGCGTTGATACCGGCCATCAACCCCTGGCCGGCGGCCTCCTCGTAGCCGGAGGTGCCGTTGATCTGGCCGGCGTGATAGAGATTGCGGATCAGCTTGGTCTCCAGGGAGGCGCGCAACTGGATCGGGTCCACGTAATCGTATTCGATGGCATAGGCCGGGCGCATGATCTCCACCCGTTCCAGCCCCTCGATGGAGCGATAAAACGGTATCTGGATGTCGATGGGCAGCGAGGTGGACATGCCGCTGGGATAGACCTCCACCGTTTCCAATCCTTCGGGCTCGATAAAGGTCTGGTGCCGGTCCTTGTCGGGAAAACGCACCACCTTATCCTCGATGGAGGGGCAGTAGCGCGGACCGATGCCCTCGATAACCCCGGCGTAGAGCGGCGAGCGGTCCAGGCCGGAACGGATGATCTCATGGGAACGCGGGTTGGTATAGGCGATGTGGCACGGCACCTGCGGCATGGTGATACATTCGGTTGAGAAGGAGAACGGCACCGGCGGGTCGTCCCCGTACTGGGGTTCCAACCGGGAGAAGTCGATGGTCCGGCCGTCGAGGCGCGCCGGTGTGCCGGTCTTGAGCCGCCCCACCTGGAAACCGAGCCGGCCGAGTTGCTCGGAAAGGCCCACCGAGGGGAGATCCCCGGCCCTGCCGCCCGGATAATTGGTCAGGCCGATGTGGATCAGGCCCCGCATGAAGGTGCCGGTGGTCAAAATGACCGTTTTGCCGAGAAAGCGGATGCCGGAGCGGGTATCCACACCCCGCAGTTCCTCACCCTCCAGGTAGAGCCCCGTCACCTCCCCCTGCTTGAGGTACAGGTCGTCCTGCTGCTCCAAAACCCGCTTCATGCGCAGCCGGTAGAGCTGTTTGTCCGCCTGGGCGCGGGAGGCGCGCACCGCGGGTCCCTTGCGGGTGTTGAGGATGCGGAACTGGATGCCGGTGGCGTCGATGTTCCTGGCCATCTCGCCACCCAGGGCGTCGATCTCCTTGACCAAGTGCCCCTTGGCAAGGCCGCCGATGGCCGGATTGCAGGACATGAGCGCAACCGCATCGAGGTTGATGGTCAGGAGCAGCGTGGAGCAGCCCATGCGGGCAGCGGCCAGGGCCGCCTCGCAACCGGCATGGCCGGCCCCCACCACAATCACATCGTATATGGTTTCATAGCAGTGCATCAATATCCTCCCCATGTTTCACGTGAAACATGAGCATCAGCTTGAATCCGCGACGACGGCAACTTCGTGTCCGGAAGAGCCGGGCCCGCGGACCTTGGTGTCATAACAGCCCACTCGCGAGGGCCCCGCCCGTATTCACGGCAGATTTGGCTTGGCCGATTGAGCAAAACCGCAGGCGTAGCAGCGCTACGTCGAGGATTTTGCAAGTGAGGCCGGGGCAAAGATGCCGTGAAGACGGGGCGGAGGCATGTTTCACGTGAAACATGGGCATCATTTTCCGATACAGAATGACGAGAAGACCACGTCCAGGACATCGTCCGTGGTGGTTTCCCCGGTGACCTGACCCACGGCAGCCAGGGCGTCGCGCAGGTCGATGGCCAGGGTTTCCAACTCCCGACCCTCGCCCAGGCCCGCAAGAAACAGCCGGAGGATCGAATGGGCCGAGGCCAGGGCGTCGCGATGACGGGCACGGGAGATGGCCACGAATTCGCGACTGTCCAGGGCCGCCCCGTGCAGAAAGGTGGTGCGGATCACCTCCCGAAGTCCGTCGATGCCGGCACCGGTGCCGGCGGACAGGGCGACGCGGGGCAGCGCCGCCAACTCGGGGGGCAGTTCCAGAACCGGCGGAAGGTCGCTCTTGTTCAACACCGCTATGGCCGTTTTCCCCGTCACGGCGTCCAGGATCAGTCGATCCTCATCCGTGAACGGCCGTGACGAATCGAGCACGAACAGCACCAGATCGGCCTGGGGGATCTTGTCCAGGGCGCGGCTGATCCCTTCGCGCTCCACAACGTCATCCGTGTGGCGGATACCGGCCGTGTCCAGCAGGCGGACCGCCAGCCCCCCCATGTTGACGGTTTCCTCGATGATGTCGCGGGTCGTGCCGGGTATATGGGTGACAATGGCGCGGTTTTCCTTGAGCAGGCGGTTGAGCAGACTGGATTTCCCGGCATTGGGCTTGCCGACGATCAATACGGAAATCCCGTCCCTCAGGATGCGCCCTTCGTCGAAACCGGCCAGCAACCTGCCGAGTTCCTCCAGGGCATCGGCAACGCCCGACCGCAGGGCCAGCGTGTCGGTCTCCCCGATGTCGTCTTCGGGGAAATCTATGGAGGCCTCGATAAAGGCAAGGCTCCTCGTCAACCCCTGGCGGATGGCTTCGATCCTGGCGGAGAGCGCGCCGGTACGCTGCCGCTGGGCAAGGGCCAGGGACGCATCGGTCTTGGCGGCGATCACATCCATGACCGCCTCGGCCTGCACCAGGTCGATCCTGCCGTTGATGAAGGCCCGGCGGGTGAATTCGCCCGGTTCGGCCAGACGCGCACCGCAGTCCAGGACCTTGGCCAGAACGCGCTCCACCACCAGCATGCCGCCATGGCAGTGCAGTTCCAGCACGTCCTCGCGGGTATAGGAACGGGGCGCCCGCATCAGGACCGCCATGGCCTCGTCCAGCACGCTGCCGTCATCCGGCGCCACCACCGTGCCGTAGTGCAGAAAATGATCGGTAAAGGCGCCGCCCGTGCGGAAACGGAAGAGCCGCAGGCCGATTGCCTCGGCACTGCCGCCGCTGATGCGCACGATGCCGATACCCCCCTCGCCCTGGGGGGTGCTGATGGCTGCGATGGTGTCCTCAATATACATGGCTGTTTCCTCGTTCCGTCCGGGGCGTCAAAACAGGTCCATCTGTCCCGGGTCCTGCGCACCCTTCGTTTTCCTGGCCGGACCTGCGGGCGCATCCGTCAGCAACGGTCGCGGGATCTCGGCGACAAACCGGGAGCGTTGACGGGGGGATGCCCCAACCCACGGCCTGTTGACGGCGGAGGTCACAATCACCCGCTCCCTGGCGCGGGTAAGGCCGACGTAGAACAGCCGGCGCTCCTCCTCGACATCCACATCCCGCCAGAGAGAACAGGGAAGCAGGCCTTCCTCCGCGCCCGCCAGGAATACAACCGGGAACTCCAGTCCCTTGGCGGCATGCAGGGTCATGAGGGCGACGGCCTCGGCCCGTTCGTCGTAGACCGTGGCCTCGGCATAGCGACGCAGGTGGCTGCCGAACCCCTTCAGGTCGCCGCCGAAGCTGCCGGCCAGATCCAGGAATCTCCCCGTGACGGTCTGAGCCGGGTCCACGGACAGGTACGGCAGCACGTCGAGCAGCGCCGCGGCCAGGCCGCTGCAGGCGGCGGCACGAAACCGGCCCAGGGACCGCTCCAGGTCAAGGAGAGCGCCGCGCAACCCCTGGGGCAACTCCCGGCCGGAAAGGGAGGCGAAGAAATCGCCCGTCAGGGGGAGTGCCGCCTCCATCCGCCCGATACCGGCCGCCCCGATCCCCGGAAGGGCGCTTGCAAGCTGAAGCCAATCGGCTATGGTCTCCGACCCGGCGGCCGCCTGCACCCAATAATAGGCCGCCCGTATCTCCGGGGCAAGGTAAAAGGGCGTGACCCCGACCTGCTGGTACGGTATGCCGCGCCGTTCCAGGGCGGCGGCAACCTCCTCGGCCTGCCTGCCGAGCCGGAAGAGCACAGCCAGGTCGCCGAACCCCAATCCCCGTCCTGTTTCGCCGTCCCCGCCCCGACCGGAATGGAGGGAAAAGTGTTCGATGCCCCCCATCAACTCCTCGATACGGCGCACGATGAATTCGGCCTCGGCCGCCCCGGTCGGCGCGGTATGCAGCTCAATGCCGCCCCGCCGCCCGGAAACGGCGGCCAGCGGCAGTCCGCTGCGCCTGTCGTTGTGGGCGATGACCGCCGTCGCCGCTGCAACGACCGAAGCGGGGCAGCGGTAGTTGCCGGTGAGGGATAACCGCTCGACACCCGGCATCCCGCCGAAGCGGAAGAAGAACTCCAGGTCGCTTCCCCGGAAGCCGTAGATGGCCTGGTCGGGATCGCCGATGGCAAAGATCCGGGCCCGGTCGGCCAGGATGGCCACCAGCTCGAATTGACTTTCGTTCAGGTCCTGGAACTCATCAACGAAGAGGTGCCCGACGCTGTCGCAGAAACGGCTGCGCAGGCCGGGCTCCCGGCCCAGCCGCTGGACAAAGGCCGGAATGACGGCATCCAGATCGAGGGCGACGAGGCGGTCCAGTTCGTCGAGATAGCGTTGAACCGGCTCGGAAACCTCATCGTCCGGTTGGATGAAATGATCGGCCACCTCGTCACCCAGGCGCTTCCGCTCCGTCACGCCCAGTTCCGGGAAGAGGCGCTTGAACAGACGCTCCCGGTCCTCCGGGCCGACCACCGCCAGACCGGGTGTTTCGCGACGGAGCCAATCGAGACAAAACCGGTGGAAGGTGCCCACGAACACCCCCATGCCGGCCGGCCCGACATCCCTCAGCAGGCGCTCGCGCACCTCCTCGGCCGCCTTGGCGGTAAAGGTGATGGCCGCCATGCGGGCCGGGTCGTTCCCCGCCGCCAGCAGGGTCGCCACCCGTCCTATCAGGGCCGTGGTTTTACCGGTCCCCGGCCCGGCGGCAACCAGGGTATGACGGCTCGTGGAGGCGATGGCCGCCGCCTGCTCCGGGTTGGGACCGGACGATTCCGCCGGGGGGACAGGGACAGGCGTCGCGTCCGTCTCCAGGGCAGGCAGCGCCACGGCCTCCGTCTTCTTTCTCCGGCGTCGCGGCGCCGGCCCATCGCCGAACAGGCTTCCCTGACCGGCCAGGCGTTCCGCCTCGCCTTCCTCGAAGACCCTGATCACGCCGTACTCGCCGTCGAAACCGGGTTTGCGGATGACCCGGCCGGCGCGCATGCGTTCCACGGCCTCTCCCAGGATCGGCGAAGCCTCGCGGATCTCCTCCAGAGGGGCGTGCAGCAACAGGTTGAATTCCGAACCGAACCGCCCGATGGTGCGGGCGTACTGTTCCATGACCCCCTTGGAGGCCGGTCCCGCCCCGACGATCTCTCCCAGCACCTCGGGCAAGGGGATGAGGCTGAACACGCTGGGCGCGTCCTCGCGGTAGAGCGGCTTCTCCCGGTCGGCCAGTTCCATCACCCGGTGATAGACACCGATGGTCAGGGGTCTGCCGCAGACGGGGCAGCGCAGCCCCAGCCTGCGGCTCTCCACGGGATCGAGGCAGACATGGCAGGCCCGGTGGCCGTCGGCATGGTACTTACCCTCTTCGGGGAAGAATTCCACCGTGCCCCGGAAGGTATCCCGCCGATTCCCCTTGATGGCGTCCCGCAGGGCGAAAAAATCCAGGTCGGTGGCCAGGAGGTTGGCCTCGCGCCCCAACTTGGAGGGGGAGTGGCAGTCCGAGTTGGAGATCAGGGCGAAACGGTCCAGGCCGGAGATGAGCCGGTTCATGTCCGGGTCGGAGGAAAGTCCGGTCTCCAGGGCAAAGACGTGGGGCGTCAGGTCGTCGAAACACTCCTCGATGGCGTCGAAGCCCGATTTCGAACCGAACAGGGAGAACCAGGGGGTCCAGATATGGGCCGGAACCAGGAACCCTTCGGGAGCCTCTTCCAGCAGGATCTCCAGCAGGTTTCGGCTGTCCAGCCCCAGGATGGGGCGGCCGTCGGACTCGATGTTGCCGATGCCGGCCAGTTTGGCGTTCAGCCGCTCGGCAGAGGCAAAGTCCGGCACGTAGAGCAGGTTGTGGACCTTGCGCACCACGCCGTGGCGTTTGTAGATACTGCTGATCTCGGCCGAGAGGAGAAACCGCACCGGCCCGGCAAGGGGCGTTGCCCCCGGCAGCGGCGAGGGGATGGCGGCCTCATTCTTCAGCCGGAACAACCCCGGTTCGGCCGGCTCCAACTCGTCCTTGAGGCGGCGGAACCAGCCGGGGTGAGTGAAGTCGCCGGTGCCGACCACCTGGATCCCCTTGACCCGCGCCCAGCCGGCCAGGCCGGCCGGATTACTCTCCGGGCTGGTGGCCCGTGAGTAGGGGGAATGGATATGAAGGTCGGCGATGTAGTCCATTAGACTGTGTCCCTAAGAGGTTGTTGAAAAACAGCCATCTCGCCGCCATCCTCGAAAGCCCTTTCGTGCGGCGTAGCGCTGCTACGCCTCCTCAGGGCTTTCTGCGGGTGCGACGATCTGACTATTTTTGAACAACCTGAGCTTTTTAACCTCTAAAGCAAAAAGCGCCCCTTGCCTGTGCAGGGGCGCTTTGATTGTGCCGCAACGGCCGGCGTTCGTCAATCCTTGACCAGCTTGTTGATGTACATCTGCTGGCCGATGGTCAGGATATTGTTCACCAGCCAGTACAGGACCAGGCCGGAAGGGAAGCTCAGGAACATGAAGGTGAACACCACCGGCAGGGCCAGCATCATCTTCTGCTGCATCGGGTCCATCTGGGAGGGGGTCATCTTCTGCTGCACGAACATGGTGATCCCCATGATGACCGGGGTGATGTAGTAGGGGTCCTTGTCGGACAGGTCGGTGATCCAGAAGAAGAACGGCGCGTGGCGCAGTTCGATGGAAGACATGAGCGCCCTGTAGAGGGCGAAGAACACCGGGATCTGTACGACCATGGGCAGGCAGCCCCCCAGCGGGTTGACCTTGTGCTCGCGGTACAGTTCCATGACCGCCTTGTTCATGCCGTCGCGGTCGTTTTTGTACTTCTCGCGGATCTTGTTCATCTCCGGCTGGATCTTCTGCATCCCCTTCATGGACTTGTAGCTCTTGTGGGTCAGCGGGAAGAAGATCGCCTTGAGGATAACGGTGATGATGATGATGGCGATACCGTAGTTGCCCACATAGCGATGGAAGAATTTGAGGGTATAGAGCAACGGCTTGGCTATGACCGTAAACCAGCCCAGGTCAAGGGACTGTTCCAGCGAATCGCCCTGGGCCTTGAGGATGTCGAGGTCCTTGGGGCCGACGAACAGGCGCTGCGACACCGTGGCCGCATGCCCCGGATTGATGGTGAACTGGGGGGCGGTGACGATCGCTTCCAGGAACCCGGCGGCGTTCTTTTTCACCTCGACGGAGGAGATGCTCCCCTTCTCGGCCAGAATGGCGCTCAGGAAGTATTTGTCGGCAAAGCCGGACCAGAGGATGTTCCGGTCGTATTTTTTCGATGCGGAGGCCACATCCTTGGTCTTGTCGGACTTGAGGCTGTTGTCGGTGTAGATGTAGGACCCGGACACGTCGAGACGGCTGTTCTTGACCTTGTGTTCGGCGGTATAGGTCATGACCTGCTGGATGGCTCCCACCAAAGGAGCAGCGGAATTGTTGAATACCTGGGTATCCAGCTTGATGCCGTAGGAGCCTTCGGCGAAGGTGTAGACCTTGCGCACCGTAAAGCCCTGGCCCGATACGTAGTTGAACGTCAATTGCCGGCTCTCGCCGGAGGACAGCGTAATCTTGTCGGCGTCCGGCTGGAAGACGGTGCCGTCCGGGAGGTTGATCCCGGTAGCCCTGGTCGAGAAGTTGAGAAGGGAGGGATCGGAGTGGATGCCGAGTACGACCTGGCTGGCCGTGGGGGTATTCTCCTCCCGGTATTTTTTCAGGGTCAGGGTTTTGAGGCTCCCGCCGCGGGAAGAAAACACCGCGGTGTAGAGGTCCGTATCCACGGTAACGTCCCGCGCGCCGGCCTGGCTCGTCTGAACGGCGGCACCATTGGCGGCGGCGGCCGGCGGCACCGCCGGCTCAGGGGCGGGGGTTGTCGCCGCGGAGGCAGAGACCGCTTCCTGAGCGGTTTTTTGCGGAAGCGGTTTCTTTCCCGGTCCAAAGACCATGGAAAATGCGTAGAAAACCGCTATCGAGAGAATGACTGCCAGAAATGCGCGCTTTTCCATAAAAGCTCCAGTTGTGCTCTTTAGTTAAGGTACCGGATCAAATCCACCCGGATGAAAGGGATGGCATTTGCAGAGCCTGATAAGGGTAAGCCAAACTCCCCTGGCAACTCCATGCCGTACAATTGATTCGCGGGAATACTCGGAACAGGAGGGATAAAACCGGCAGGTCTGCGGAAGAAGTGGCGACAGCAGCTTCTGGTACAACCTGATTACGATGAGCGCAATGCGCTTGAGCATGGGGATGTGCCGATATGCCTGAAGGCCTTTTCAAGTTCGCGCTGAACGGCGCTGAAATCCAGTGCCGCGGCGTCGCGCCGTGCCACTACGTTGATGTCGACCCCCGGTAACGGAAACCGCATCTGCCTGAACGACTCTCTGATATAGCGTTTGACCCTGTTGCGAATCACGGCGCAACCGACCTTTTTACTGACCGTGGCCCCCAGGCGTGCCTGGGTTCCACCGTTCTCCAGCCATACGACAAGGAAACCCCTGGTGGCAAACTTGTGGGGAGAGTTCAGAAGCCTGAGGAATTCGAAACGTTTCCGCAGCCGTACCGACTTGGGAAACGCATCGGCGCCCCGCTCTCCCACAAATCGGCTACTTGGTTGCAATGCCGACGGACAGTCTTTTACGGCCTTTGGCCCTTCTGCGCTTGATGACGAGACGTCCGTTCTTGGTGGCCATGCGGACCAGAAAGCCGTGGGTGCGCTTGCGCGAGATGTTGCTGGGTTGAAAGGTTCTTTTCATATTATCACTCCTCTAAAATATTTATCAGGAAATGGGTTTTTAATCATATCGTCTTGAAATTGTCAAGATAATTATTACTGACCCGGAATGCGCACCCAGAGGTGATTTGCCTTGAAAAATGGTGCGGCCTCTGTTAATCTGCCCTAGCCCGAAAAAACCCTGAATATTCAGTAAAGTATGTTTAAGTATTCGATTTTATTACAGTTAAAGTTATCAACAGGTGTTGAAAATTATGTTGATAACTGTTGATATTCCATAAGGGGCAGCGAAGTAAAAACGGTTCATACCATTGGTAATTAGTCATATCCGACCACTGTGGATAACCCCACTGCCTCCACTCCCCCTGATAATGAGAATGTGATGTGAAAATGCACGTAGCCTGGCAACAAGCCGCCGAAAACCTGGAAAAAGTCCTTTCCGAGCGAGATTTTGCCACCTGGATCAAACCGGTAAATTACAGCCATGTCGAGGGCACTACCGTCTATCTTTCCGTTCCGACCTCCTTTTTCAAGGATTGGCTGGAAGAGAATTATCAGAAGGTCATCCTTGGCGCGTTATCGGTCACTTCGGGGCATAACCTGTCCCTCTCCTTTGTCGTCAGGGATCAAAACAGCGAATCCGAAACCGTCTTGCCGGAAGATCTCATCATCAAGGGGCATCAGGAAGAGTCCGAACAGGCCAAGAACGCCCAGGTCGATTCGACCTTCACCCATTTAAACCCCAAATATACCTTCGATCTGTTTGTCAGCGGAACCGGCAACCACTTTGCCCACGCAGCCGCCATGGCGGTGGCCAACAATCCGGCCGATACCTATAACCCGCTCTTCATCTACGGTGGCGTCGGCCTCGGCAAAAGCCACCTGCTGAACGCCATCGGGCATACCATCCGCAGCGCATCGCCCGCTTTGAACGTCTGCTACTGCTCGGCCGAAAAGTTCATGTACGAGATGGTGAATCATCTGCGCCTCAAAAAAATGGATATGTTCAGAAGCCGCTTCAGGAATGTGGACGTGCTCCTCATCGACGATATCCAGTTCATATCCGGCAAAACAGGGACCCAGGAGGAGTTTTTCCACACCTTTAACGCTCTCCATGAGGCCCATAAACAGATCGTCATTACCTCCGACAAGTTCCCCCGGGAGATATCCGACCTGGAGGAGCGGCTCCGGTCCCGCTTCGAATGGGGTTTGATAGCCGACATCCAACCGCCCGACCTTGAGACCAAGATCGCCATTCTCAAGAAAAAGTCGGAGGTGACGAAGATCCGTCTGCCCGAGGATGTCACCTATTTTCTCGCCTCCAGCGACACCCGGAACATACGCGAACTGGAAGGGATGCTGATCAGGCTGGGCGCCTACAGCAGCCTGCAGAATATCCCCATAACCCTTGAGATGGCCAAGGAAAGCCTTAAGGACATCCTCGGCGACCGGCGCAAAGAGATCACCATCGAGTTGATCCAGAAAGCGGTAGCCGAGCAGTTCGGTATCAAAATAGCCGACCTGAAATCGGAAAAGCGGCAGAAGAACCTCGTCCAGGCCCGTCAGATAGCGATCTGGCTCTGCCGGGACATGACGAAGGCCTCCTATCCCGATATCGGCTCGAAATTCGGCGGCAAGGACCATTCAACGGTTATCTACGCCACCAAAAAGATCGAAAAGGCGTTGCATGACGACCAGAAATTTTTCAAGGTGGTCGACGATATACGGCAGGGCATCCTGAAATGATAACAACCCTGTTAACTGCGTGTGGATAGATGTGCATAACATCCGTCTTGTTGATAACCGGCCCCTGCGACCGAAACTTATCAACAGGCCTGTAAGCGAAAATCTTCCATTGAATTTGAGTGTTATGCAATTTTAACGATATCAACAGGACCAACAATAACAACAAAGGTTTAAAAATCTTTTATATAAAACCTTTTCCTGTAAGGAGTGACAGATGGAATTTACAATCGATAAGGAACTGTTCCTCAAATCGCTGCAGAAGATCCAGGGCATCGTGGAAAAGCGGACCTCCATGCCGATTCTGTCAAATGTCCTTTTGGAAGCGACGGATTCCGCACTCCACGTCACGGCCACCGACCTGGAAGTGGGCATGAAGAGCACCTATCCGGCCGAGGTCGCGTCACCCGGCAGGATTACGGTCGGCGCCAAGAAGCTGTATGAGATCGTCAAGGAACTCCCCAACCAGGCAATCGTCTTCTCCACAAAGGACAACGACTGGGTGGAGATCAAATGCGGCAAGGTGCAATTCAACATTGTCGGGCTTTCTCCCGACGAGTTTCCCTATTTTCCGGACATCAAGGAAGAAAGTCTCTTCGAGATCGAGAGCGCCCTTTTGAAGGGGATGATCGAGAAGACCTCCTACGCCATTTGTAACGACGAGACCAAATACAACTTAAACGGCATATTCGCCAAGGTCGAGGTCAACGGCAACGGTGAAAACTCCCTCAAAATGGTTGCCACCGACGGCCATCGCCTGTCCATCGCCACCGGGCCGCTGAAGGGAACCGCCGGTCCCGAGCTTTTGAAGGGGGTCATCCTCCCCAAAAAAGGCGTGTATGAGATGAAAAAGATCACCGAGGAGGACAGCGGCACCCTGCTGTTCGGCTTCATGGACAACAGCGCGGTGATCAAGCGGGGCGATTCCTACATGGTCATGCGCCTGGTGGACGGTGAGTTTCCGGACTATAATCGGGTCATCCCCGCGGCCAACGATCGCATCGTCACGGTCAGCAGGGAGAACTTCACCCACTCCGTCCGCAGGATGGCCATACTCTCCAGCGAAAAATTCAAAGGGATCATGCTGGAGATAACCCCGGACGGGATAAAGATCTCCTCGAGCAATCCCGAACTGGGCGACGCCATGGAGGATCTCGACGTAAGCTACACCGGCGAGCCGATCTCCGTCAGGTTCAATGCCCGTTATCTTCTGGACGTGCTGGCCGTGGCCGAAACCGACAGCGTCGAGATGAAATTCAGGGATGAACTCTCCCCCTCGATCATCGTACCGGAGAATTCGGACAGCTTCTTGGCAGTGATCATGCCGATGAGGCTCTGACGACAGAGACGGATGCGGCTTAAACACCTTGCTGTCGCCGGTTTCCGGAATATCGGGGCAGTTCGCATACAACCCGGCGAAGGTTTCAACCTGCTGTACGGCCTCAATGGGCAGGGCAAGACCAACCTGCTGGAGGCGATCTACCTGCTGGGGAGCCCCCGATCCTTCAGGAATGCCCGCCTTCCCGAGTTCATCGGGCATGACCGGCCCATGGCGCAGATTCAGGGCGAGGTCCTCTCGGCCGGCACGCTGAACCGGATCAGGTTGACGCTGGAGGCTGCCGGCCGCCGGGTAGAGGTGGACGGCAAAGGCATTCAACGGGCATCCGACCTGCACGGCAGGCTGAACGCGGTGGTTTTCTCCCCCGACGATACCGGCATGGTCAGGCTGGGGCCCGACGCGCGACGCCGTTACCTGGACCGGGCCGTCTACATGGGAGACATCGGTTACCTGCACAGTTGGCACGGCTACCACCGGATTCTCAAACAGCGCAACCACCTCCTGAAAGGCGCCGACCGGACCGGCCTGGATACCTGGACCGAACAGCTGGCCGAGGCCGGGGCCGAGGTCATCGAACGGCGGCGGCGCTACGTGGCGCTGCTCAACGGCATGCTTGAACGGCACTATGCCACGATTTCCGGGGATGGTGAGACGGCGGGCATCGCCTACCACCCCGAAGGGATACAGGCCAACGACCGGGAGGCCATTCGCGGCCAACTGCTGGAGTTGTTCGCCCGGCATGCCCGGAGCGACGAACGGTACGGCACGACAACGGCCGGACCCCATCGGGACGACCTGATGCTCTGCCTGGACGGCAGGCCGCTCAAGAGTTTCGGATCCCAGGGACAACAGAAGAGTTTCGTCCTGGCGCTGAAGATGGCCGAGGTCGACAACCTCCAGGCGATCTTCCGGGAGCCGCCGCTCTTGCTTCTGGACGATATGAGTTCGGAACTGGATGCCCGCAGGAACCGGAATTTGATGGATTTTCTCTGCTCGCGGGAGATCCAGGTATTTATCACCACCACGGAACGATCACCGGCCCTGTTGGGCGCTGCTGCACACTGCGCCGTCTTCCGCGTGGAAGACGGCAATCTGACGTTTGAGGGAAATGAACCGCATGAGTGAACAATCGGACAACATGACGCATGATGTAGAAGAGTATGGAGCGGATAATATCAAGGTTCTGGAAGGCCTGGCTGCGGTGCGCAAACGCCCGGCCATGTACATCGGCTCTACCTCCAGCGCCGGTCTGCACCACCTGGTGTACGAGATCGTGGACAACTCCATCGACGAGGCCCTGGCCGGCCACTGCGACAGTGTCAGCGTAACCATCAACACCGACGGTTCGGTGACGGTGGTGGACAACGGCCGCGGCATACCTACCGATATGCATCCCACCGAAGGCAGGTCGGCGGCTGAGGTCGTCCTCACCGTGCTGCACGCCGGGGGCAAGTTCGACAACGACTCCTACAAGGTCTCGGGCGGTCTGCACGGCGTCGGGGTTTCCGTCGTCAACGCCCTCTCCAAGTGGCTGGAACTGGAGATCCGCCGGGACGGCAAGGTCTGGCGCCAGTCCTACCGCCGGGGCGACCCCCAGGCGCCGCTGGCGGCAACCGGCGAGACCAAGAAGCGGGGCACCAAGGTCACCTTCATGCCGGACGAAGAGATCTTCGAGACCACGGAATATTCCTTCGACGTTCTCTCCCAGCGCCTGCGCGAGCTGGCCTTCCTCAATGCCGGGGTCAGGATCAAGATCACCGACGAGCGGGTGGAGAACAAGTCCCACGAATTCTACTACGAGGGGGGCATCAACTCCTTCGTGGAATATCTGAACCGCAACAAGACCCCGCTGCACCCGCGGCCGATCTACATCAAGGGTGAAAAGGGAGGGGTGGAGACCGAGGTCTCCATGCAGTACAACGACTCCTACGACGAGAAGATCTTCACCTTCGCCAACAACATCAACACCCACGAGGGGGGTACCCACCTGGCGGGCTTCAAGGCGGCCCTGACCCGCACCATGAACAGCTACGCCACCGCCAACAACCTGCTCAAGAACGCCAAGGTGACCATCTCGGGCGACGACCTGCGCGAGGGGCTGACCTGCGTCATCTCGGTCAAGATCCCCCAGCCCCAGTTCGAAGGGCAGACCAAGACCAAGCTGGGCAACTCCGAGGTCAAGGGGTACGTGGAAACCCTGCTGAACGACAAACTGGCCCAGTTTCTGGAGGAGAACCCCCAGATCGCCAAGCGCATCCTGGAGAAGTCCATCGACGCGGCCCGGGCCCGTGAGGCGGCCCGCAAGGCGCGCGATCTGACCCGCCGCAAGGGCGCCCTGGATATGGGGGGATTGCCGGGCAAACTGGCCGACTGCCAGGAAAAGGACCCGGCCCTGTGCGAACTATACCTGGTCGAGGGCGATTCCGCCGGCGGTTCGGCCAAACAGGGGCGCGACCGGAAGTTCCAGGCCATCCTGCCGCTCAAGGGGAAGATCCTCAACGTGGAGAAGGCGCGCTTCGACAAGATGATCTCCTCCCAGGAGATCCGCACCCTGATCACGGCCCTGGGGACCGGGATCGGCAAGGACGACTTCGACATCGCCAAGCTCCGCTACCACCGCATCATCGTCATGACCGACGCCGACGTGGACGGCTCCCACATCCTGACCCTGCTTCTGACCTTCTTCTACCGCAACATGCAGGAGCTGATCCAGCGCGGGCACCTGCACATCGCCCAGCCGCCGCTCTACAAGGTGAAACGCGGCAAGAAGGAGATGTACCTGAAGAACGAGGCGGCGATGCAGAACTTCCTCCTGGAGGAAGGGGCCGAGGACCTGACCCTGCGCCTGGAGAAGGGGGACCGGACCTATATCGGGAAACAGATCATTCCGGTCATCAAACAGCTCATGGAGAACCGCGCCATCTTCGACAAGGTGGTCAAGAAGGGGATCGCCGGCGACCTGCTCTCCCTGGCCATTCGCAGCAATGTGCCGGCCGGCCTGGAAGAGCTTTCCGGCCTGGAACCGTACCTGGAAGCCATGAAGGCGCTCTCCCCCGGTTCCGACTACCAGGTGGAGGAGGACCGGATCACCTTCCGCATCGGCAACATCCGGGCGATCATCGACCACCAGGTGCTGTCCGTACTCTCGACCCACGAGTACGAGTTGTTGGTGGAGAATCACCGCCGCGTGGTCGAGACCATGGCCGACGGCCGGGCCTTCCTTGAACAGCAGGAGGGAGGGAAAGTCCTTTTGGAGACGGCCAACCATGAAGAATTGCTCATCTTCTTCCTGGAACAGGCCAAGAAGGGGCTCGCCATCCAGCGTTACAAAGGCCTGGGCGAGATGAACCCGGAGCAGCTCTGGGAGACGACCATGAACCCGGAAAACCGCGTGCTGCTCCAGGTCAAGATCGAGGATATCGTCGAATCGGACGAGATCTTCACGATCCTGATGGGGGACCAGGTGGAGCCCCGCCGCGAGTTCATCGAAACCAATGCGCTTAATGTCGTGAATCTGGATATCTAGGATTTATTTTGTAGGGGGTGAGAATGATTTCGTCCGGGACGGAGTCTTTCATCCGTATGGTAAAGACCGTGCCGGTCAACTCCAGGTTGATCGCGCGGTCTTTTGTTTTGTCCGCGAAGACGTTACTCAGCCCCGTCATATGCTGAGTAACAAAAAGATCGATACAGTGGGTAGGAACAGCAAACAACGCAGCAATTCTTTTCTACTGGAGGCGGTGTAGCCTATAAAGGAGACCGTATGGAAAAAGAGCCCAAGGTAATTGATCCTGCCCCCGTCACCGATGGCCTGGATAACTATTTCCGGTTCCATCGTCCTCACCGCCACCTGGGCCCTGTCTTCGGGGATGATTGGTTTTCACTGAAAGCCGAAGCGTTCGCCCGTTTTTTCGGGACGCCGGTTTTTCTCGTTACCCAGACCGTAATTGTTGCCATCTGGATCGGGCTGAACGTAGTCGGATTTACCAAGTTCGATGTGTACCCGTTTATTCTGCTCAACCTCGCATTCAGTCTCCAGGCAGCCTATGCCGCTCCCCTGATCCTGCTTGCTCAGACGAGACAGGCGGACCGCGACAAGGCGCACGCCGACGCCGATGCGCAACACCGGGAAGCCCTGGCCCTGGCCAGCGAGCAGCGGGAGACCCTTGCCGCGCACCAAGCCTGCCAAATAATGGAATTGCTACAACAGAATACGCAGTTGACGGAACTTGTCAGAGACCTGAGCCAGCGTATCGAGGCGCTGACCACGGAGATGCACGGCAAGATCGTCCAGGGAGCCGTAAAACCTTAGGGAATTGCCCCTGAAGCTGAAACGGCAAGCTGCGAGTACCCATCAGACCGCACCAACCGGCGAATGAAAGGAGGCACAGGATGCCCGAAGGGCCGGAAGTCGAAACCGAAAAACTGCACGAAGCCATCAAGGAAGAGCTGGAGCGGGAGGGGGGATCGTTCCTCAAGCAGATCTCCATCACCACTGCAATCCTCGCCGTTCTCGCCGCCATCGCATCGCTTCAGGCCGGCGCCACGGTCAACATGGCCCTGGTGTTGAAGACGGAGGCGACGCGGCTGCAATCCGAAGCCTCGGACCAATGGGCCTATTACCAGGCCAAGGGGATCAAGGCGGCGGTCCAGGAGGCGTCGCGCACGCCATGGCTGGCCATGGGCAAGAATCCTCCCCCTGCCTATGGGGAAAAAGCGCAGCGCTACGGCGAAGAGCAAAAGGAGATTGCGGCCAAGGCGCATGAGAAGGAGCGGGAACGGGACGAGCGGCTGCGGGAATCCGACCACCTCCTCCATAAGCACCACGGCTTTGCAAGTGCGGTCGCGCTCTTCCAGGTATCCATCGCCCTGGGCGCCGTGGCGGCGTTGACGCGCTTCAGGCTAGTCTGGTTCGCTTCGCTGCTCGCGGGAGGGGTAGGGATAATTCTCTTTGCCTGGCCCCTGTTGCAATGATCGCCGGATCGAGAGCCGAAAACAAAAACGCGGAGAGCGTGATCCGCTTCCGCGTTTTCATTGTGTCCTTCTCCGCCATCAGTGGCGGTGTTCTACCCGCCCGCGAAACGCGGGACGGTGAAAGCGCCCGTCGTAATGCCCTCTGTTGCGCTCATACCGGTCGAACTCCGCGTCCCGGAAATACCGGATGTTCTCGATCCGGTACCGGAGGAACACCGGCGGGCGAACCCTCCGCGGGGCAAACACCCACGGCCCGTTGTAATAGGGGCTGTGATACCAGCGCCCGCCGTAGAAGTAGAAGTACTCGCTCCCCGTATAGATCAGGTCGTAAGGAACCCCCACGGCCACATACATGCCCAGCCTGGGCGAATAGATGAACTGCGGGGCGGCATCGAGATAGATCTCCGGAGCCGGTTCCGGCACCACCTCGGGCGGCGGGGGCGGTACCGCCGCCCGGACCACGACAGGCGGCGGTGCCGTCACTACGGGCTTGGGCGCTGCGGCAACGACACGGGCCCGGTATCCGGGCACCTGGTTGCCGTAGCTGTACATGCACTGCACATAGGCATTGTCATACCGGCGTTGCGCTTCCTGGCCATAGACCTGGCCCGAACCCGAGCCTGCCGCCGTTCCGACGAGAAGCCCGCCGGCCGCGCCGATGAGGGCGCCCACCCCCGCGTGGCCGGAGGCGGAACCTACGGCCGCACCCAGCCCGGCCCCCACGGCCGTGCCCGCAACCGCCCCGGTGGCGACATTCCGGTCATAGGCTTCCTGGGTCGGCTTCCCCATCTGCCGTTCCGCCCACTGCCGGCACGTGGCCTCTTCGGCCCGGAACGTATCGAACGGCTTTCCTTGTGCCGGCAGCACGTTGACGCTCGGCCCTTCCGGAAGGGTCGCGCAGCCGCACAACAGCAGCAGCAAAAGATATGGCGCCTGTTTCCCTATAAATCCCATGGTGTTCTCATCTCCTTGTTTCCGGTGGCAGGGGCACGGAAGAAACTCCCCTTGCCCCCATCATTCCCTAGTAACAAGAACGCATCATGTTTAAAAAGGTTACAGGAAAGTTTTGCATTCCGGATGCCGTGCCCCGCGGACCGCGATTCCGGTTGACCACGCTTCCATGAATCGCTACATTCTTCCCGTGCAGCCTCCCGACGATGCCGTAATGAAAGAGAAAGAGCGCGCCATGGACATAACCCGCCTCCTCATCCACCTTTCCAACAGCGTAGACGCCTTCGCGCTCAAACCGCGCCATGTGGATCAGATCCGCGCGGCCCTCCCGGAGGTGCGTATTACCGTCGCCGAAGGGAACAGCGATTTTCTGGAGAAACTCCCCGAGGCCGATTGCGCCCTGGTGTGGTCGTTCAAGCCCGGCTGGTACGAACGGGCTCCCAGGCTGAAGGCGCTCTTTACCCCCGCCGCCGGACACGACTGGGTCGCGGAAGACCCGTCCGGCCGGGTGCGGACCTGTTACGGGAGCTTCCACGGCCGGATCATGCGCGAGAGCCTCCTCTCCATGATGCTGTTTTTCAACCGGCGCATCGGCCAGTCGCTTGATGATCAAAGTAACCGGATTTGGGGGCGCTCGGGCTATGGCGATTGCGTGGCGCTCTTCAGCCAGCGGGTGATGATCGTCGGTTGCGGGTCGCTGGGGCGGTCCGTGGCGGAATTATTGAAGGCCTTTGGAGCGCACGTCACCGGGGTCAAGCGCGATCCGGCGGGATTCGGGGGCACTCCCGGCATCGACAGGATGATCGCGTTCGACAGGCTGGAAGAGGAACTCCCCCATGCCGATCACGTGGTGCTGCTTCTTCCGGGAGGGAAGGGGACCGAGGGTATCTTTACCGCCCGGCACTTCACTGCCATGAAACAGGGGGCCTGCCTGTATAACCTGGGACGCGGCACCTGTTACCGGGAAGCGGACCTGCTGGCCGCCCTCGACCATGGCCCCCTTGCGGGCGCCGGCCTGGATGTCTTTGCGGAAGAGCCGCTGCCCCCCTCCTCGCCGCTCTGGGGGAGGCACAATGTCCTGATTACGCCGCATTCCAGCGCCATCAGCCGGGAGTACATCGATCTCTTCATCCAGGAGTGGCTTGCAGCCCTCCGGGGGATGTAAGCCAGTGTCCCGCGCGGTGCAGGAGATGAATAAACCGATTACCATACCGCTCCGCGATTTTGCCCTGCCTGCCCCGCGGTCCGGCAGCATTGAGGCGCACTCGGGCTACGGCCGCTCGGCGGCCGACGGACAGGAGATTCACGTCCGGGTGCAGAAGCAGCGGGCAAAGGCCGACCCCGCATATCAATCGGAAGTGCCGGTCAGCGGCCTGTTCGAGAGAGCCGGGTGCTCATTTCGCGTTGACGGCCGGATGGACGGGATATTCCGTCACGATGTGCCGAAGATAGAGGAGATCAAGAGCTCGTTCAACATCCGGGAGCTGGCGCGGCATCTGACGGACGCCCCCATGGATCATCCCTACTGCCTGCAACTGCTGACCTACGGTTACCTCTACTGGCGCGAACACCGCGTCCTCCCCACCCTCGCCTTCCATCTGGTCTCCTCCCGCACCAGCGAGACGCATGACCTTGATCTGGCCCTTACCCCGGCCCTGTACGAACAATGGCTCGACCGCCGCCTTGACGAACTGGTTGTTGAAACGCACCAGGCCGGGAAACGCGCCGCCCGGCGCCGCAAGGTCGCCGCCTCTTTCGCCTTTCCGTTTGCCGACCCCCGTCCCGGTCAGGTCGAACTCATGCAGACAATCGAGCGATTCATGGAGGAGCGGCATCCGATGCTCATACAGGCCCCCACCGGTCTCGGAAAAACCGTGGGCGTTCTCTACCCGGTCCTGAAGGAAGCCCTCGGCCGTGGGCAGAGGGTCGTGTACGTCACGCCGAAAAACAGCCAGCACTCCGTGGCCGAGGACGCCGTCGCCCGCTTCCAGGATACGGGGGCAAAACTCAAATCCCTCTCCATCACCGCCAAGGGCAAGATCTGCTTCAAGAACGAGCCGTTGTGCGATCCCGACTACTGCGAGTATGCCCGCGATTATTACGGGAAGGTCCACGGGCAGGGGCTCCTCCAAATGCTGGCGCGAAAAAGGAGTCTGAAGGCCCGCACGTTCCGCGATCTGGGGGAGCGGTACCAGGTCTGCCCGTTCGAACTGCAACTCGACAGCGCCCGCGAGGCGGACATCGTCATCTGCGATTACAACTACGTGTTTGCCCCGCGCTCGCCGCTGGGACGCACCACGGACATCGCCGTTGACCAGACCGGCAAGCCCAATCTGGTTATCGACGAAGCCCACAACCTTCCGACACGGGCCATGGACTCCTATTCGCCGGTGCTTTCGTCCGTCCTGCTGGAACAGATGCGTGCCGAAATCCAAAACGCGAACCCGCGCTTTCGCCATGAGGCCGAGGGGCTTCTGGACGGTTGCCTTCAGGCCGTTGCCGCCTGCCGAAAGCCCGGTTGCACGCAACCGCAGCGAATCGACCCTCCCGTGGACCTGTTTTTCAACCAACACTCCCGGCTCGGCGCCTTCCTCTCCCGCTACCTGGACTCGGGCGTGGAAATACCGCACCAGGACGTGATTCTGCGACTCTGCCATTACTGGGGCGAATTCACGGAGACCCTGGAGTTCGTCAGCCATCCGGACCGGCACGAGTTTTTCACCACCTATCATCCCCATCCGGCCGGCGGCGTGGTGAAAATAACCTGTTGCGACGCTTCGGCGATGCTGAAGGATTGCTATGGCGACTATCAGCAGGTGGTGGGTTTCTCGGCCACCCTGAAACCTTTTGACTATTATGTGCGCCTTTCCGGCCTGGACAAAGACAGGGTGAGAACGGCGGAGTTTGCCAGCCCGTTTCCGAAGGAGCGGCGCAAGCTCCTGATCATCCCCCAGATATCGACCCGTTACAGCCATCGCGGACGCAACTACGCCAGGATCGCGGAGGTCGTCCAGCGCGTGACGGCACTGCGCAAGGGTAATTATTTCGTGTTCCTGCCGAGCTTCGAGTTCCTTGAGCGGGTCGCCTCCCTCTTTCAACCTTCGGACGGTTTTACGGTGTTACGCCAGGAGCGGGGCATGAAAGCCGCCGGCATAGAGGAGATCGTCGGGAATCTTCGCGCCCGGAGCACTCCGACGATCGTCTTCGCCGTACAGGGGGGCTCTTTTTCCGAGGGCATGGACTACGCGGGGGAAACGGTTATCGGGGCCTTCGTGGTCGGGCCGCCGCTCCCTACCTACGATCTCGAACGCGAGCAGATGAGGGGGTATTACCAACAAAGGTACTCCGCAGGCTTTGAGTACGCCTACACGATACCTGCCATGGCCAAAGCGGTCCAAGCCGCCGGGCGGGTCATCCGCTCCGAGACGGACAAAGGCCTTATCGTCCTGATGGACGGAAGGTTCCTGGAGCCGGGTTTCAGCCAGGCGATGCCGGCCGACTGGTTCGCGTCGGATGTTACGGAGATGGTGTCCGGCAGCATTTTGAGCGAGGTCGCCGATTTCTGGGGGACGTGACGCGACCGGCGGCGGGCAACCTTTTCGCCCGCTTCATTGAAACAACAAAAGGGGCCGCATTGAGCGACCCCTTTACCGTGTGCCCTGATTCAATTTTCACCTCCCTGAGAGTGGTCAGGCTTTGTGTGCCTTCAATTCGTCCTTCACGACTCCCGTCATCCCTTTCGCCATTCCGAACATGAGCAGGAGGGCCGGCATGGCTTGTGCGAGGATTATCAGTGCGCAGAAGCCGAGGAAGATCCAGGAGAAGAGCCCGCTGTCGTCGACGCGCGGTGTGGAGGCTGCGAATGCGGTTGCGGGGGCGATGGTTCCGATGATGGTGGCGAGTGCTTTCATGACGTCCTCCTTTTATTTGGTGATCCGTTAGGCTCTTGACCAAGTAATAGCATCGAGCGTGCCATAACGGCGGGCTATCTCGACTGTTATGCTTAACATCTCGATATAATTAGATTAAATTGATGATAAGAACCTGCTGCCCGGGATGTGGGGCCGTCGCTCCCCCGCAGATGTATGGGAGCCATATACACCCGGGCAGGCCCAAAACGATGCCGGCGCCCCTGTCGGCGGCGTTTTTCCTGTTTTTATCCACCTCAGGGGGGTGTATATTTTTCAGGACGGCATGTCGGTATTGGGGCGGGAGGTGCGGGATGATGAGGTATGCGGGGGTGCGGGCGGCAGCGGCTTTTGCGGTATTCTTCCTGGCCGGTGTGGCTTGGGCGGACGGGACCGGACCGGTGGTGGAGCGGCAGGACATCGCCGTGACCCTCCAGCCCGAGAGCCATTCCCTGGTGGGCGAGAGTACGGTCACCTTTGCCGCCGGCACCGGGAGCGTAGCGCTCAGGCTCTCCGGGACGTCACGGATAGAGTCCGTCACGATAGCCGGCAGCAGGAGCGCCTTTTCCTTTACCGGCGGCATCCTCTCCCTCGATCTGCCCGCCGGGGAGAAGGCCCTCCCGGTCACCGTTTCCTACCGCGCCACCTTCAACGATCAAGTCTCGCACGCGCCTGCCGCCGGTGAGGACCCAAGCTACGGGGTGAATGGCGCCATTACGCGGGAAGGAACCTTTCTGGGGGGTGGCGCCTTCTGGTACCCGGTCCCGTCGCAGGTCCCGAAGCACCGCTCCGTCAGTATCTCGGCCCCCGCCGGCATCGAGGCCGTGACAGCCGGGAAAAGGACCCTCCGGGAGACGACCGGAGCCGTCACCCGCTCCCGGTGGGAAGAGGCGCGGCCCATAGGCGTGCTCACCCTGTGCGCAGGCCCCTACCGGGTCGAGCAGGGGAGCGTGGAAGGTATCGATATCTACACGTACTTCTACCGGGACAACGCCCCCATGGCGCCCCGCTATCTGGATGCCGTCGCCAGGTACCTGAAATTTTACCGCGATCTCTTCGGGCCCTATCCGTTCGAAAAGTTCGCCGTGGTCGAGAATTTTTTTCCCACCGGTTACGGTTTGCCTTCCTTCACCCTGCTCGGCGGGTCGGTGATCCGGCTTCCCTTCATCATCGACACCAGCCTCCCCCACGAGATCGCCCATTCCTGGTGGGGCAACGGGGTAGACGTGGATCAGCGCGAGGGGAATTGGTGCGAGGGACTGGTCACCTATCTGGCCGATTACCTCCTGAAGGAACGGCGCTCCGCGGCCGAGGAGTACCGCCGGCAACTCCTCATCGACTACGCGTCCCTCGTGACGCCGGCAAGCGATTTTCCGCTGAGCGCCTTCGCAAGCCGCAGCGACCCGGCCTCCCGGGCCATAGGCTACGGCAAGGGGGCCATGGTGTTCCACATGGTCCGCTCCATGATCGGCGATCACGCCTTCTTTGCCGCGCTGCGGCAGGTCTGCCGCGACCGTCTCTACCGGTCGGCCTCCTGGAGCGACCTTGTCCGCGCCTTCTCCAAGAGTGCCGGACGGGACCTCTCCGCCTTCATGGAGCAGTGGCTTGCCCGGCCCGGCGGTCCGCGCCTCTCCCTGGCGGAGGTGACCACCCGTCGCGACGCCGGGGGGTGGACCGTTTCCGGCATGATCGTGCAGACCCCGCCGCTCTTCCGGTTGGGCGTACCGCTTCGCCTGGAGACGGCGGGCGCCCGGAGCGGGGAGGTGGTGCCGGTCCTCCACGAGCGGACCCGGTTTACCATTTCGAGCACCGATGCCCCGAAACGGTTGCTTTTGGACCCGGAAGCCGGTATCTTCCGCATCCTTGCCCCCGGCGAGATCCCCGCGACCGTCAACAGCATCAAGGGCTCGTCGCAGCTCATAGGCGTCATGACGGAAAACTGCCGCGCGCGCAGCGAGACCTTCAAGGATTTCCTGGCGTCTCTTTCCCAAGGGGGGGCGAGGATCATAAACGAGGCCCAACTGGAGGAGAAAGAAGCAGCCCGAAACGACCTTGTTTTCTGCGGAGTGCCGCGCGATCGTTCGCGCCTGCCTCCGCTTCCCGAGGGGATCGACAGCGCCGCCACCGCGTTCGCCGTTGGCGGGGCGACGTATTCCGCCAACGACGGCCTGCTCATGCTGGTGATGCAGCGGGGCTCCGCCTCCGGACGGGTTGCGGCGCTTTTCCAGCCGTTGTCCGAAACGGCGGCCGCGCAGTACGCGCCCAAGATCACCCACTACGGGAAATACAGTTACCTGGTTTTTGCCGATGGGGCAAACCGGCGAAAAGGAACCACTACCGCTCCCTTCGCGGGCGTTGCGGTCGATGTGCGGCCCTGATCATCCGGGCAAGACGCAGCGACGCTTAACAGGCTGTCGAAAAGCGCAGGTTGTTCAAAAATAGTCAGATCGTCGCATCCGCAGAAGGCCCTTTCGTGCGGCGTATAATTATGCGTGAGCATAATTATCGGTGACGGAGCCATAGCGTAGTCATCCCGTCTTGCGGGACGCCGATAGGCGCTAAGATGACTGTTTTTCAACAACCTCTTAAAGGAGGGGCTGCGAGGTCATGAAGGCCGAGGTCTATTCCATAACCTACAGGATACCCCTGACGGATGCCCAACAGGCAAAGCTGGACCGGAAGTGGCCCGATGGCGACCCGTTCATATCCTATGAGCAGATGGCGTCCCTCTTGGAACCGCTCCCGGTGGAAGACCTGGACTGGTCCAACCACGCCGGCCGGTATTTCTTTTTTACCGTGCATGGAGACGATATCCCCGGCACGGTAAAAGAGGTCATGGAGCGGCTCGAACGCAAGCTGGGCACGAAATGATTGCACCCCCGGGCAGCGGTCAGGCGAGGAGGGGTTCTCATAAAATAGGGTTGCCGCCACTGGCGGGAACTTGTACCCTTGGAAGAGATCGAAAAGGAGAGCTATACCATGGCAGATACCATCATCCGCGCCCTGAGCGCCTCGGGCGGAATACGCGTACTGGCCGCCAGCGTCGGCGGTCTCGCCCGCGAAATATGCTCGTTGCAGCAGGCTTCAGCCACGGCGAGCGTGGCCCTGGGCCGCGGGCTGGCCGGCGGCGCACTGTTGGGCGCCCTGCTCAAGCCGGGCCAGAGAACGGCCCTCAAGTTCGAAGGCAACGGCCCCATGCGCAAGATGATCATCGAGGCGGATTGGGACGGAGCGGTACGGGGATGCGTCGGCGACCCCGCCGCCGAGGCCGAACCGCTGGGCGGAAAATGGAATGTCCCGGGGGTGTTGGGTCATGCGGGGTTTCTCACGGTCTCAAAGGATCTGGGAATGGGGGGCGAGCCGTACCAGGGCATGGTGCAACTGCGCACCAGCGAGATCGGCGACGACCTGGCCTACTACCTGACCGACTCCGAACAGGTCCCGTCGGCGGTCGGCCTCAGCGCCTCGCTGGATGAAGGGGGCGGCATCTCCCTGTGCGGCGGTTTCCTGGTGCAGGCGCTGCCCAAGGCCGATACCGCCGAGATCGATGAAATGATGCGGAGGATCGCGGAGCTGCCGCCGCTTTCCGGGCTTTTGCAGGAGGGGGGAGGCGAGGCGATCATGAGCCGCCTGTTCGAGGGCATCGCCTACAACCTGCTGGAGACCCGCGAGGTGTTCTTCCGGTGCGGCTGCAGCAGGGACAAGGTCGAGCGCGCCCTTTTGACCCTGGGGCCGGATGAAATCGACGACATGCGTGAGAAGGAGCGCGGAGCCGACGTGACCTGCGAGTTCTGCCGGAAGGGGTACCGTTTCGACGAGGCCGAGCTTGCGGCGCTTGCGGCATTGTCACGCACACCTGCCGGCACCTGCTGACATGCGGACCATCAAGCTGACCATAGAGTACGACGGCACCCGTTATTCCGGCTGGCAGATACAGCCCAACGGCCTGGCGGTCCAGCAGGTCATCGAGGAGGCCCTGGAGCGCCTGCTTGGAGAGGCGGTGCGGCTGCGTTCGTCGGGGCGGACCGACGCCGGCGTGCATGCCCGCGGCATGGCGGCCGCCTTTGCGACGCACCGGGACCTGCCCCTGCGCGCATTCGTCGAGGGCACCAACCGGTTTCTGCCGGACGACATCGCCATCATCGACGCCGTAGAGGTCCGGGCCGGTTTCAAGCCGATCAAAGATGCCCTGGCCAAACACTACCGCTACACCATCCGCGTCTCCCCGGTGCGTTCGCCGCTGCACCGTTTCCACGCCTGGCACGTTAAGGACCAGCTCGACCTGGCCGCCATGGAGGCGGCCCTGTCCGCATTCACGGGACGGCATGACTTTGCGGCGTTCCGGGCTTCCAATTGCGTATCCCGGACAACGGTGCGGAGGATCGACTCCGTTGCCATGAGCCGGGAAGACGACTTCATCTTCATTGACGTGGTCGGTGAAGGATTCCTGAAAAACATGATCAGGATCATGGTGGGAACCGTGGTTGACGTGGGGAAAGGGCGTTTTGCGCCGGATCATATCGCATGGCTGCTGCAGAACCGGGACAGAAAAAAGGCCGGCGTTACGGCGCCGGCCTGTGGACTCTGCCTGATGGAGGTCTTTTACCCCCCGGATGACGGCAAGGGCGAAGAGCTGCCTATTTCTCGGCCAGCAGCTTTTTGATCAACGACTCCATGGAATCGGCGATTTCGTCGGAGAATCCTCTGAATACCTCGGAAACCTTGCCTTTTTTATCGATGACGATCATGACCGGAACCGAGCGGACGCCAAAATCTTCCGTCGTATCACCCGCCAGGGCGACGGGATAATTCATGTGATGTTCCGCGGCAAACGACTTGACGACGAGCGGCCCATCCTCGTCGGCGCTCAGGCCCAGGATCTGCAGCCCCTGTTTCCCGTATTTCTGGTTCATCTTCACCAGGTGGGGGATGGACATACGGCAGGGCTCGCACCACGTGGCAAAGAAGTCGACCACCAGCACGTAGCCCTGATAGTTACTCAGGGATACCGCCTGTCCCGACGTGGTGACCACCTTGAATGCGGGCGCCGGCTGCCCTTTGCGGGGCAACGCCAGGAGTTGGGCCGGCAGGAGGGCTATGAGTCCTGCCAGGGCGAGGCTTGCGACAAGCCGACGGGTTGGCCTGATACGTTTCATGGTAAGTTAGAGCGCCTTGGCGATCAGGGCATCCAGCTGCGATTTGGGAACCGCCCCGACGATCTGGTCGACGACGACGCCGCCCTTGAACAGGATGATGGTGGGAATGCCGCGCACGCCGTATTTACCCGGTGTGGCCTGGTTCTCGTCCACATTGACCTTGCCTACCTTGACCTTGCCGGCATATTCGTCGGCAACGGCATCCACAAGCGGAGAGATAGCCTTGCAGGGGGCGCACCATGTTGCCCAGAAGTCAACGAGCACGGGAGTATCGGACTGGATCACCTCGCGCTCGAAATTAGCGTCGGTGAATGCAATTACCTTTTCACTGGACATAAAAAGCATCTCCTTTTGATGAGTTCATATGTAAAAAATCATATACTAGCCGGGGAAAAAATCAAGAATAAACTCAGAATATATCCCATTTATTGAATTACGGGACCAAAGGTTGTATGTTGTCAACTTTCCGATCAAAATCGACCGTTGTCTCCGGCCGTACCGGCAACCTGTCCCAATGAGCGAGGGGGGCCGGGGGCGTTTCCCGGAAGAAAGTCTCATGCCGCACCTTGCCCTGAACATAGATATGCGGAAACGGACCGCCCTGATCGTGGGGGGCGGCGCGGTTGCCGCCCGCAAGTTGCGGGTATTGCGCGAGGCGGGGGCCGGCGTCCGGGTCGTTGCCCCGGCAGTGCTGCCCGAAATCCGCGAGCAGGAGGCGGCCGGCGCCGTGACGGTACGGATCGGTTGTTATGAGGCCGCCGACCTGGACGGCATTGCGCTGGTGGTGGCGGCGACGGATGACGCCGCCGTGAACCGGCGGGTAGCCGCTGAGGCGGGGGAGAAAGGCATCCTCGTGGCCGTCGCCGACCGGCCGGAAGCGGGAGACTGCCATTTCCCCGCGATCTTGCGGCGGGGAGCGCTCGAGATCTCCGTCTCGACGGGCGGCCGTTGCCCGGCCCTTGCCGCCGAGGTCCGCGACGCCATCGCCGGGATGATCGGTAATGATTACGCCGGACTTGTGGAACAACTGGCTGCGGAGCGAGAAAAGCTATTGACGGAAGGGAATGGCACCACATACAATAAGACGCTTTTACGCACGATGGCGAGACGCCTGGTCGCCGAGCTTTCCGCACGCAAGGACATTTCATGAGCCAGATTTTCTTCTATTGCACCCTGGTGTTGTACGGCTGCGCCACAGCGCTCTATCTGGGCTATCTGCTGCATACGACGAAGGGGATGGCGACCTGGGCGAGCCGGCTGGTCTTCGCCGGTTTCGTGACCCATTCCCTCTCCACCATCCATCGTTTCAATGCGGCCGGCTACCTGCCGATCACCAACATGCACGAATCCCTCTCCTTCTTCAGCCTGGTCATTGTGGGGGCCTTCCTGCTCTTCGTGCGCAAGTACAAGATCGCCGTCCTGGGCTCGTTCGTCATCCCCCTGGCGCTGCTCATGATCATCGCCTCCAGCACCTTCCCGTCGGCCATCCATGAGCTGAACCCGGCCCTCAAGAGCGGCTGGCTGTGGGTGCACACCACCATGGCCTTCGTCAGTTATGCGACCTTCACCATCGCTTTCGGCGCTGCCGTGATCTATCTGATCCAGCAGCATTTTCTCAAGAAAAAGAAATTCGGGGCCCTGTTCCAGAAGCTCCCTTCCCTCGACACCCTGGACGATATCAACTATCGCAGCCTGACCATCGGTTTTCCGCTCCTGACGGTTGCCATCATCTCGGGCGCCATCTGGGCCGAAAAGGCCTGGGGCACATACTGGAGCTGGGACCCCAAGGAGACGTGGTCGCTGATCACCTGGTTCATCTACGCCGCTCTTCTGCACGGCCGCATGACCACCGGTTGGCGCGGGAAGCGCGCCGCGCTGCTCTCCATCGCCGGGTTTCTGATCATGCTGTTTACCTTTATCGGGGTGAACATGTGGCTGCCCGGCCTCCACAGTTATAACAAATAGGATATCGTGGCTCAGGCTCATCGTTTCCGCAGATATCACATGCTGTAAGGAATGCGTGCTGAATGAATATTATCGTCGTTGGCCTCTCCCATAAGACCGCAACCGTTGAGATACGGGAAAAGGTGGCCTTTTCGCCCAACCTGATCGAGAAACCGCTCCGTGAGCTGGTCTCCCTCGACGAAATCGTCGAAGGGGTGATCGTCTCCACCTGCAACCGGGTCGAGATCTACGCCACGACCCGCGACATCGCGGGCGGCATCGCCCGGATCAAGCGCTTCATGGCCGATTACCATCACATCCCGCTTGAAGCCCTCGAATCCCATCTCTACAGCTACCACTCAGAAGCCGCCATCCGGCATGTCTTCCGGGTTGCGTCAAGCCTGGACTCCATGGTCGTGGGGGAACCCCAGATCCTGGGCCAGATCAAGACCTCCTACGGGTACGCCGCCGAGTACAAATCCTCCGGCATCATCCTGAACCGTTTTCTCCACAAGGCCTTTTCCGTCGCCAAGCGGGTGCGCACCGAGACCAAGATCGCTTCTTCGGCCGTTTCCGTGGCCTTTGCCGCGGTGGAGCTGGCCAAGAAGATCCTGGGCAACCTGTCCGACAAGACCGTGATGCTGATCGGCGCCGGCGAGATGTGCGAGCTGGCCGCCAAGCATTTCCTGAACAGCGGAGCCCGCGGCGTGATGGTGACCAACCGCACCTTCGAACGGGCCGAGCGGCTGGCCGAAGAGTTCGGCGGCGAGGCGGTGCCCTTCGAGGAGTTGTTCCAGCATCTCCACCGGGCCGACATCGTCCTCTCCTCCACCGGCGCGCCCCATGTCATCATCGGCCCCAAGGACGTGGAGGACGTGATCAGGCGACGCAGGTTCAAGCCGATGTTCTTCATCGATATCGCCGTGCCCCGGGACATCGACCCCAAGGTGGACGACCTGGAGAACGCCTACCTCTTTACGGTGGACAACCTGCAGGAGATCGTCCAGGCCAATCTGGCCCAGCGCAACCTGGAGGCCGAGAAAGCCGAAGAGATCATCGACCAGGAGATCGGCCAGTTCTTCAAGTGGCTTTCGTCCCTGGAGGTAACCCCCACCATCGTTGCCCTGCGCCATCACTTCGACGAGATCCGCAAGGCGGAACTGGAAAAGACCCTGGCCAACTGGAAGGACCTGCCGCCCGACGCCGAAAAGCGCCTGGAAGCCCTGACCATGGCCATGATGAACAAACTGCTCCATACCCCCACCACGGTGCTGAAGAAGGCCGGCCAAGGGGGGCGGGTCGATCTGTACGTGGACGGCTTGCGGCAGCTCTTTGAGCTGGAAGCCGCTCTCGAAGAGGCCGAAGAGCTGGAACTTGAAGCCTAGCGCACGGGGCACGGGGCCTTGAGATTGCCGCCGCTGGTCGAAGGCCGTCTGATCAGGCGCTACAAGCGCTTCCTGGCGGATGTGGAACTGGAGGATGGCACCGTCATCACCGCCCACTGCCCCAATTCCGGCAGCATGAAGGGGTGTGCGCTTCCCGGCAGCCGGGTGTACCTGTCCCGCAGCGCCAACGAGGGACGCAAATATCCCTTTACCTGGGAACTGGTGGAAGCCGACGGCTTCTGGGCCGGCATCAACACCGCCCTGCCCAACCGCCTGACGCGGGAGGCGATCGAGGACGGCACGGTGGCGGAGTTGCAGGGATACGGGGCGATCCGTCCCGAGGTGCCCTACGGCGAGCACAGCCGTATCGACCTGCTCCTGGAAGGGGCAAAGGGACGCTGCTTTGTGGAGGTCAAGAACGTCACCCTGGTGGAAGGGGGCCGGGCGCTGTTTCCGGATGCCGTCACCACCCGCGGCCAGAAGCATCTGCGGGAGTTGATGCGGGTCGTCGGGGAAGGGGACCGTGGCGTGATCTTCTTCACGGTCCAGCGCGGGGACGGCCACTCGGTTTCGCCGGCCGACGCCATTGACCCGGAGTACGGGCGGCTGCTCAGGCTGGCCCTGGATAACGGCGTGGAGGCCCTGGCCTACCGGGCCCTGGTGATGCCGGAGGAGATCAGGCTGACGGAGCGGTTGCCGGTCGTCGTGTAAGAGGTTGTTGAAAAACAGCCATCTTAGCGCCTATCGGCGTCCCGCTAAACGGGATGACTACGCTATGGCTCCGTCACCGATAATTATGCTCACGCATAATTATACGCCGCCGTCCTCGAAAGCCCCTTTTGTGCGGCGTAGCGCTGCAAACCCTCACCCAATCCCTCTCCCATAGGGAGAGGGCAAGGCATGCTCTCCCCCTCTGGGGGAGAGATAGAGAGAGGGCCTGCCTCCGCAGGGCCTTCTGCGGGTGCGACGATCTGACTATTTTTGAACAACCTCAATCTGACACAGGGAGAGAAAAGCGGAAGAACAATGCAGGCCAAAAGGCAGGATTTTGCTTTTCCCGAAAAACGTTTCGCCTTTCTCTGTGAACCTCCGCGTCTCCGTGTCTCTGTGGCAGATGTTAATTTTTAAAGCAGTGAACGTTTGAATTTCCCGTGAATGGAGACAGATTATGCCCCCCAAACAGTTACGCATCGGTACCCGCGCCAGTCAATTGGCCCTCTGGCAGGCCAACTGGGTCAAATCCGAGCTGGAGAAGCGCTATCCCGGCATGGAGGTCACCCTGACCAAGATCAAGACCATCGGCGACAAGATCCTTGATGTGCCCCTGGCCCAGGTCGGCGGCAAGGGACTGTTCGTCAAGGAGATCGAAGAGGCCATGCTGCGCGGGGAGATCGACATCGCCGTGCACAGCATGAAGGATGTGCCCACCGACTTCCCGGAAGGGCTGGGGCTGCACTGCATCACCGAGCGCGAGGACCCGCGCGACGCCGTCATCTCCCGCAACGTCAGGTTCAGCGAACTGCCCCAGGGCGCCCGCATCGGCACCAGCGCCCTGCGCCGCCAGGCCCAGCTTTTGAAGGTGCGCCCCGACCTGCAGATGGTCATCATCCGCGGCAACGTGGAAACCCGCATCCGCAAGCTGGAAGACGATAACCTGGATGCCGTCATCCTGGCCGCAGCCGGTCTGAAACGGCTCGGTTTCACCGAAAAGGTCGGCGAATACCTGGACACGGACCTCTCCATCCCGGCCATCGGCCAGGGGGCGCTGGGGATCGAGTGCCGTCTGGACGACGCCGTGATCACGGAAACCATCGATTTCTTCAACCATCCCGACACCAGCTATGCGGTGCGGGCCGAACGCGCCCTGCTGAAACGTTGCGAAGGCGGCTGCCAGGTGCCCATCGCGGCCCACGGCACCGTATCCGGCGGGGTCTTGCGCCTGGTCGGTTTCATCGCGGCGGTTGACGGCCAGCGTTCCGTGCGGGGCGAGGTCAGCGGCCCGGTCGCCGAATGCGAAAAGCTGGGTATCCAGTTGGCCGACCAACTCCTCGGCGAGGGAGGCAAGGCGATCCTTGAAGAGGTCTACCAGAGAGAGATCGCTTCCCCTGCACACCCATGAGCAACGCCCCGTGTCATACCGGCATGGTGTACCTGGTGGGAGCCGGTCCCGGCGATCCGGGGCTGATCACCCTCAAGGGGGTGGAGTGCCTGCAACGGGCCCAGGTTGTGGTCTACGACTACCTGGCCAACGAGCAGCTCCTGGCCCATGCGCCGGATGATGCGGAGCTGATCTACGCCGGCAAGATCGGCGGCCGCCATAATCAGGATCAGGAGGAGATCAACCGCCTGCTGGTGGAAAAGGGGCGCGAGGGGAAGGTCGTGGTCCGGCTCAAGGGGGGCGACCCCTTCGTCTTCGGGCGGGGCGGCGAGGAGTGCGAGGCGCTGAGCGAGGCCGGGATACCCTTCCGGATCGTGCCGGGGGTTACCGCCGCCCTGGGTGCGGCGGCCTATAGCGGCATCCCCCTGACCCACCGTAATTTCACCACCTCGGTGGCCTTCGTCACCGGTCATGAGGGGAAGGACAAGAGCGAGTCGGCCATCGACTGGGACCGCCTCTCCCTGGGTAACGGCACGGTGGTCTTTTACATGGGGATCACCACCCTGCGGAGCAACATGGAGCGTTTGCTGCGGCACGGCAGGAGTCCCCGGACGCCCGTGGCGCTGGTGCGCTGGGGAACGGCGCCGACCCAGCAGGTTTTGACCGGCACCCTGGCCGACATCGCCGACCGGGCGGAGGCCATTGGTTTCAAGCCGCCGGCCGTGACCATCGTCGGCGAGGTGGTCGGCCTGAGAGACAAACTGGCGTGGTTCGACAACCGTCCGCTGTTCGGCCGTAAGATCCTGGTGACCCGCGCCGCCGACCAAGCCGGAGAATTTGCCGCCATGCTGGCGGACCGCGGGGCCGTGGTCCTGGAGTGCCCTACCATCAAACTGGTGGACCCGGAATCCTGGGAACCTTTGGATGCCGCCATTCGGGGTATCGGCGGCTATGACTGGCTGGTGCTGACCTCGGTCAACGGGGTGCGCCGGTTTTTCCAGCGTCTTGCCGCGCTTGGGCTGGATGCCAGGGCCCTTGGGACCTGCCGGGTCTGCGCGGTGGGGCCGAAGACGGCCGAGGCGATCCGCGCTTTTGGTATCAGCCCCGACCTCGTGCCCTCTGATTATAAGGCGGAAGGGGTGGTGGCGGAGTTCGGGAAGCTGGCAATGAGCGGCGCCAGGGTCCTGTTCCCCCGTGCCGACAAGGCCCGCGAGGTCATCCCCTGCGAACTGAAGCGCATGGGCGCCCGGATAGACAGCCCGGTGGCGTATTGTAACGTGATGCCGGACCGGCTGCCGCCCGAGGCGCTCTTCGCCCTTGAAAAGCGCACCGTCGATTGCATCACCTTCACCTCGTCGTCCACGGTCCACAACCTGGCCCGCATGTTGGGCAGCGACCTCCTGGTGGACATGCTGAAGGGGGTGGCGGTGGCCAGTATCGGCGCCATTACCTCGAAAACCTGCCGCGAACTGGGGCTCAAGGTGGACATCGAACCTGCCCGTTCCACACTGGAATGCCTCACCGAAGAGATTGAACGCCACTTCCATTCTCCCCGCTAGGGTGCTGTCCGTTTTGTTGTTGGAATTATGACAACGGATTAACCGGACGGCACGCGAGATCAGCCCTGAAACGGTATTACGGGCAGGACCCGCTCCATGGGATCCTTGCCGCCGTCATCATCGCCGTATTTCTTGTTGTTGATAATTTTCAGATCGGCACTACAATTATTACGCAACGGCGTGGCCCTTCAGACCCGTGGACCGAGTAACGGCAAAAAGCCCGGAACCCTGCCGGTAACAACCTTTCCAGGATATATTTCCCCATGGAAGACTCACATGCCGGAACATACAAAAAGATCCTGCTCGCCATCGTTGTTGCCGCTACGCTCCTGGCAGTAGCTCTTCCTGCAATTCTAAAATACTACCTTGCCACCCCCCAGGCCGCATCACATATTTCCCAGATGCTTTCTCATGCCCTGGGCCAGCCTGTCCACATCGAAAAGGTCTCCGTTTCGGATGGCGCTCTGCACCTGGAGGGCTTGTCTCTCGCCAATCCGGAGGGCTTCCCGCCGTCCAAGCTCCTGTCTGTCGATTCGATTATGGTAAAACCACTGTGGTTTACGTTGCTGTCCGGCAAGAGAATCTTTGAGAAAATTGCCGTGGAGGGAATTACCGTAACCTTGCGGCGAAACCGTGACGGTGCCTGGAATTTCAGCCAACTGCAACGGAAGTTTTCATCTTCGAAACCTTCTCCCGCCGAACTGTTCATTCGTAACCTCTCCATGACCAAGGGAACGTTGCAGATAAACGATCAAACCTTTGCCGGCCTGGCCCTGAATATTTCGAACCTTGCAACGAAAGGGTCGGAAAAATCGGGGATCGGCCTGGAGTTCGATGACCCGGGCCGAAACCATTATGCCCTGTCCGGAAAGGTGCGGCTGGGCAAAGACCCCGAGTTTGAGATGGCGGTGTCGTCTTCCTCCATATCCTTTAAAAGCCTCTCCGACGTGGTGAAGAGCAAAAGCGGGTACCTGCCGGAAAAGGGTACTGCCAGACTCCGGCTGTCCGTAGGCCTCAGGAAAGGGAAAATCCGCAGCTCGGGGGAAATGAGTTTCAGTTCTACGGTGATGGCCGCAGCCGGAAGGGGTAGCGCCTTCAACGGTAAAGTCTCTCTTCTCGCCGACTATGATATGCGCGAGGATCGTCTCACCATCGAAAATCTCGCAGTGCATCTGAACGAATTGCTCGCCTGCCGCGCCTCCGCCAGTGTGAGGGAACTGAAGCGGGCCAAAGATTTCGAGATCACTATCGATTCGGATGAAATTGATCTCGGTAAGATTGCCCCATTGATCCCAGCGTTGGAGCAGGGAAAAATGGTGGTCGGCGGCAGGTTGGGGAAGGGTTTTGTGCATCTGGCGGGCAATGCCGTTGACGGAATCCTTTCCGCCAAGGGACGCCTGGAGCTTTCCCAAGGGTCGCTGATGCGGGATAAACGGCTCTTTTTCAAGGATCTGTACGCCGCCGCCACGATTTCCGGCACAGGCGATCACCTGACGGTAACGGGAAAAGCCACGCAGGCGCAATCCGAAGGGGGGGCATTTCTCGAGGCCCTTAATGCTCCGTTCAAGGTCACGCTCGATAGGCATTTCAAAACCGTTACGGCCTTTTCACCTGAATTATTCGCAAAGGGTCAGGGTGTCTCCTTTACCGGCAGATTATCCTATGCGAATGGAACCGGCCTTATGGAAAATGCCACCGTGAAGGCAAAAGACTTATCGGTGGCTATCGGACATCTCTCGGCAGGGATACCGGTGAAACATGTTTCGTCGGCAACCGTGCGCTACCCGATAAAAGCGGAATTCCGCGAGTGCAATGTGCGCCGTGGCGATATGGTGCTGAACAAGGTTTCCGGAAACATAAGGGGGGCTTATGCCTACGATCCCAACTCAAAATGGTTGGAGGGGACGGCAGAGCTTTCCGCGGCAAAGGCGGTCTGGGAGGGTAAAGAGGTCGGCGCTTCCAGGATTACCACGCAATTTTCGAAATCAGGCGGCAAAGCGGATTTTACGACAGCTCTGCTGGGTGGTTCAATCCAGGGAACCGCGGCTTTCAACCCTTTTGCCCTGAAAGACAAGGTGGTATTCAACAGCACCGCGAAAGGGATCCAACTGGCCGGGATCACTACCTATGCCGGGTTGCGGGGAGATACGGCATGTGCGGGAGGGGTGCTGGAAGCTGCCGCCGCCGGCACCTATTCCTTATCCAATGGCCTTTTCTGCCATATTGAGGCGAACGGGAAAAATATTACGGTGACCGGCAAAGCCGGCAAGACGGTTCTTTCATCCGCCGGGGTTAAAGTTGATAGTGAGGTCTCCGGCAAAAAGCTTGTTATTAACCAGGTCCTGCTGACTGCCGGAAAGGGTGTTGCCGTCAAGGCCAGTGGCGCTCTTGAGAATGCTTTTCTGCGGGACCGCTACGGGCGGATTGCCTTCACGGTGCCAAGAATATCGCTTACGGATGTTGTGGACTCATTTCTCAATCTATTGCCGCGATGGATGCAGGAGGCAACGGCTGAGGGGAGCCTCGCGGCAGAAGGCGGCGTCAACCTGCAGGAGGGTAAAATTCTTGTCGATGGCGCAGTTACGCTTGCCAATATCGGCATTGACGCCCCTACGGAAAAAATAAAGGTAACGGGTATCAACGGTGTGCTGCCGTTGTCTCTTGATCTTGCAGGTACAACCGCCGTCAAGCCATTGTCTTCTTCCCGTTTTGACCGTCAGAACTATGATACCCTTGTGAAGCAACTTCGCCAGGCCGCGGGAAAAGGCGACGCCATTACCATAACATCTTGCAGTTTCGGTAATTTAGGTGCCGATTCGATAAAAATCAGGTTGAGAGCGGATAGGGGTGTCACTGAAATCATCTCTCTCGACTCTTCACTCTATGAAGGCGCTCTGTTGGGCAAAGGGTTCATTACGACACAAAATGGAGTATTCTATCGCGGTGACATACTGTTCAACGATCTCAGCCTGGTGCAGATATGTAAAGCCTTTCCCGCTATTGCAGGCTACATATCCGGCAGAATCGACGGAATAGTGAGCATTCAGGGAAGCGGCACGTCACTTTCAGGGATAACCGGCTTTACCGAATTTTGGGCGCGGGAGACCTCCGGTGAAAAGATGCTTGTCAGCAAGGAGTTTCTCCAGCGCCTGTCGGGGAAAAAACTGAGCGGGTTCTTTTTCAGTTCCGACAGGCCCTATGACCATGCAGGTATAAAGGCGGTCCTTGAAGATGGTTTTCTGAGCTTTGACAGCCTGGGTATCTCGCATACGAATTTTTTCGGGGTCCGGGACCTGAGTGTCTCTATCGCCCCCAGCCAGAATCGGATCGCCCTGGATCATCTGCTGAATTCCATCAAAGAGGCAACGGTGCGCGGCAAGGGGGCGGCCGGAAAGGAAGCCCCCTCCGACGCTGCACCGGCAACGGAATTCAAGTGGGCCGAATAACCTGGATCGGATACGTACACTCAAAAGGGAGGATGGGAGATGAAATCTTTGAAATGGTTGTTGGCTGTGGGATGCGGACTTTTGGTTTCCTGTGCGATCATCACCGTGAATGTCTATTTTCCTGAAAAAGCGGTGAAGGATGCGTATAAATCGCTTGACGAAATACTCTTGAAAAAAGAGGGGCAAAATGTGCCGAATGCTGGAAAACAACCGGCTGTGGAACCAAAAGTGTCGCAACCGGGACCCCAGAGCAGCCTGCCGGACAGGTTGCCGGAGTTATCCTTCACCGCTGTTGCCCAGGCCGCCGAAAATGGCGATGATCTGGCCATAGAATTGGGAAGCATGCCTGAGGTTGCCGCCGCTTATGCCGAAATGAGCCAGAGACAGTCCGCCCTGGCGGCCCTTTTTGACAGCGGGGCGGTCGGATTGACAAGCCAGGGGCTGGTCTCGGTGCGGGATAAAGCAAAGATGTCCGCTCAAGACGAAGCGTTGGTCGGCGCGGAAAACAGGAATCGCAAGACGATCATCGGCGGCATGGCAAAGGCCATACTGAAAGTGACCAAGCAGGAAGCAACGAAGGCCGCGCTTGATCAGACCATGGGCAAAGCAGCCGCGACATATGCCGAAACAAGACGCGAATCAGCAAAAGCGGGCTGGTGGATGCAGTTGCAGAACGGCAAATGGGTGCAGAAATAGGTGCTGTTTCACAGGATGTAACCCGGCAGCATCTGTTGACTCTCTGGAAACGACAGAGCGATTGGTTTGGCAGAGTGGTAAGCGACAAGAGTGCTGTCATTGGTCCTGACGCTTCACGGAGCCCCCAAGGCATCGGAGGTGCCTTGGGGGCCCTCGATGTAAAAAGGTCGCAATTTCCGTTAGCGCTTTGCAACGGAGTGTTTCCCTTTCGCGGCTCCCCCAACCGAGTTGCCGTTAATTGGCCCACTTATAAAGCCGGCCTGCTTTACGAGATTTTCCGGCGATTGGCCGGTGTGCCGTCAACTTCAGCATGGCGAAGTGACGATGGTAATTGCTTTTTTGGTCAATTTGGCTATAGTTAGCCCATCACATGGTACTTGGAAGGCGGGAAGTAAGTCTTATGCGCTCATGCAAAAACTTCTGCCACATCCTCTACCTGCCGATAATATCGCTGGCAGTTCTCCTCTGCTTTGTCGCCTCCGCAGTTGGAAATCCAACCTCAACGGTACCTCTTACCGATGCCGAACTGCAATGGTTGAAGAACCATCCCCGTATTACCCTTGCCCCGGACCCCGACTTCAAACCGATTGAATTTTTCGATAAGAACGGCGCCTATCAGGGCGCCGCTGCCGATATTATCCGAATCCTGGAGAAAAAGCTTGGCGTGACCATCACGGTTGTTCATCTGAAGAACTGGGATGCAGCAATGGCCAAGTTTAAAAACCATGAAGTAGACATGCTCGGGGCCATGGTCAGGACCCCCAATCGTGAAAAATTCGCCCTGTTCACCGATACCCTGGTGACGGTGCCGGGAGGGATCTTTGCCCGTAAAGGCTCTCGAGCCGACCTGACCCTGAAGGACCTGAAAGGGAAAAGGGTCGCCGTCGTCTCAAACTACGCTGCCCATGATGTCCTGAAGGAAAAATATCCGGACATAATTCTGGATGTGGTCCCGGACGTCTCCACCGGCCTCGCTAAAGCTTCCCTGGGGATGGTCGATGCCTATGTGGAGAACATGGCCAATGCCACTTACTATGCCCAGGAGGCGGGCATAACAAATCTGCAACTTGTCGGCAAAACCGATTTCGATTATCGCTGGGGCATCGGGATCCGCAAGGACTGGCCCGAGTTGCAGGGCATAATCAACAAAGGGCTGGCAGCCATCAGCGACGTGGAGCGGCAACATGCCATCAATGGCTGGGTCCATGTGGAAAACATGCGCTGGCAACCAGGCAAGGCCTTCATAATTGGTTGTTTAGCCGCCATTTTCGGGTTTCTGCTCCTTATTATCGTAGCCTGGAATTTCTCGTTGCGGGGAACCGTGCGCCGGCGTACCGCATCCCTGAACCGGGAACTCGATGAGCGGCGCAAGGCCGAACTTGCCCTGAAAACCATGGCTGATGGTTTGGAGGGCCTGGTCAGGGACAGGACTGCGGAACTTGAGCGGCAGATAAGAGAACGGATCAAATCCGAACGTCTTTTCCGGGAGCTGTTTGAAAACATAGCGGACCCGATCTATATCTCGGATCTGTCGGGAAAGATCATTGCCGTCAATAACCAGGCCTGCCAAGAGCTTGGATACGCCCATGATGAACTGCTTGCGCTGCATATTTCCGACCTGGATACCACCTTTACGGCCCCGGAAGCGGTTTCCGGGACCCTCAGGGATGTTACGGAGAATGGGACCAGCTTTTTCGAATCGGTCCATCGGCGGAAAGACGCATCCCGATTGCCGGTCGAACTGCATGTCAGGCTCATTGATTTTAACGGCCAGGCGGCGGTAATGGGCGTCGCCAGGAATATCTCCGAACGGAAACAGAGCGAACAGGCTTTAAAGGACAGTGAAGAGAACTACCGTTGCTTTGCCGGTCTTACCTCGGACTATGTCCACCGCTGCTCGAGAACCGGAACATCGCCATTCCGCATCCAGTGGATGGGCGGCTCAGTCAGCGCTATTTGCGGCTACAGCATTGAGGAGATTTTCGAACAGGGCTGCTGGCTTCCCCTCGTTCACCCCGATGACCGGCAAAGCGTCGCCTCCTACCTCTTCAGCCTGGCCCCGGGGGATGTTAAACAGATTGAATTCAGGATGGTCACAAAAGGCGGAAACATACGATGGATATCCGAAACAAGCCGCTGCGAGGCTGGTGAAAAAGAAGGGGAACTGGTTCTCTTCGGGGCGGCCACGGATTTCACCGATCGAAAAAATGCCGAAGATGAGCGCGACAACCTTGAACGGCAAATTCTTCATGCGCAAAAACTGGAAAGCCTGGGCGTTCTCGCCGGCGGGATCGCCCATGACTTCAACAACATCCTGATGGCGATAATGGGTAATGCGGACCTGGCGCTGATGCGCATCAGCAAAGAATCTCCCTGCATTGAAAACCTGAGGAAGATCGAGGATGCAGCCGCCCGGGCGGCCGATTTGGCCAGGCAGATGCTGGCCTATTCCGGAAAGGGAAAATTCGTAGTCGACCAGATCGATTTGAATGCCCTTCTGGAAGAGATGCTGCATATGCTGGAGGTCTCGATCTCAAAGAAGGCGGTCCTGCGGCTCAATCTCACCCCAAACCTTCCCACGATAGAGGCCGATGCCACGCAGATGCGCCAGATAGTCATGAACCTGGTCATCAACGCCTCGGAGGCCATTGGCGATAAAAGCGGCGTTATCGCCATCACCACCGGCTGCATGGATTGCGACGGGAACTACTTGAAGAATGTCTGGCTGAACGAAAACATCGCCGAAGGGCTGTATGTCTACCTTGAGATTGCCGACGCCGGCTGCGGCATGGACGCTCAGACCATAGCCAAAATCTTCGACCCGTTCTTCACCACCAAGTTTACCGGGCGCGGCCTGGGCATGGCAGCGGTCCTGGGCATCGTCCGCGGCCACAAGGGGGCCATCAAGGTTTACAGCGAGGTGGGCAAGGGCACCACCTTCAAAGTGTTGTTGCCTGCTTCCGGCAAACCGGCCGAGCTGTTCAGCCACGGCGGTCACGACGTTGACTGGAGCGGCAGCGGCACGGTACTGCTGGTGGACGATGAAGAAACCGTACGGGGTGTGGGGAAGGAAATGCTCCATGAGCTGGGGTTCGCAACCATCACGGCCAATGATGGCCGGGAAGCGCTTGAGATCTTCAGAAACAACCCCGGCATTGCCTTTGTAATACTTGACCTGACGATGCCGCACGTAGACGGCGAGGAGTGCTTCCGTGAATTGCGGCGAATAAATCCGGACGTCAAAGTGATCATGTCCAGCGGCTTCAATGAACACGAGGTCACTCAAAAGTTTGTCGGGAAAGGGCTCGCCGGCTTTATCCAGAAACCGTATAAATTGTCCGTGCTTAAAACGGTAATACAGGGTATTTGACAAAAAATATTTTGGCCCGTTACGGAAATATGCCGGTATGGCCATGTTCAGCGGATACCTTGTTTCGTCATTTCCACATAAGTGCCACATGGCAAAAAATGTTGTCGCTAGGCCGATAGGTAATTTCTAATTATATTGAAAAGAAGCTATAAGATGGAGAAGTGTAAAATGTTACGTTGCCGATTGCATTGCACTGATCGTACCAAGTTGGATAGGAGGCTGCCCCGACGATAACAGGTGAAAAAACATCAACTTTTTTGAAGGCTTCTGATCGGGCAAACCTGATCGAAATACGACGATGGCGCGTGCTAACATGTTAAGCAACGGCAGGAGTGCTACCTGGCCAGCCGGCTGTTCGGCTGAGACGTCATCAATTTTCACATGAACGTGGTTTTTAAGCGATACCCAATCCCGGGTTCCGTAACAATGTAATGCGGGCGGGATGCATCAACCTCTATTTTCTGGCGGAGGTGGCTGATGTTGACCCTGAGAATATTTTGTTGATCCGTATAGGCACCTCCCCAGATCTGCTTGAGGATCTGGCCATGAGTCAGCACTTTGCCTGCATTGATCACCAGAAGGCGAAGCAGGTCGTACTCAGTAGGAGTCAGCTGGACCTCCCTCCCTGCCACAGAAACAATCCGACGCGGCAGGTCGACCTCCAATTCGTCAATCCGGCAGATGGGCTCAGGTGCCTCCCGAAGGGAGCGGCGGAGCGCCGCTTTTATTCGTGACATGAGCTCACCGACGCCGAATGGCTTGGTCAGGTAATCGTCTGCACCCGCATCCAGAGCCTCCATTTTGTCCCCTTCGCGTTCCCGCACCGAAAGTACGATGATCGGGATCTGCGACCACTCCCGTATCCGCCTGATCACCTCAACGCCGTCAATATCGGGAAGCCCCAAATCAAGGAGTATGATGTCTGGCTTAATTGCAACTGTCGCAGCCAGTGCGGCATGCCCGTTCTCCGCCTCATGGACTGAATACTCGCCTGTTTCCAGAGAGGTATGGAGCAAACGCAGAATTGCCACCTCGTCATCAACGATCAATATGCGAGGGAGATTGATCTTTTTCTTTGTGTCATGTTTAGCAGTCATGATTCCTCTCTCATAGGGATTGTAATGATGACCCGCAGACCGCCGCCTGCACGGTTTTCAGCGCGAATCTCCCCGCCGTGGGCCTCAACTATCCCTTTGCATATGGCGAGACCCAGCCCGGTCCCGCCCGCCCCCTCGGGAACCGGAATCCGATAAAACTTGTCAAATACCTTGGTCAGGTCTTCCGGCGGGACACCGGGACCTCGGTCGAGAACTTCCAGAATAAGCCTACCATCCTCAATTCGTGCAACTAACTCAATACTTTTATCTTCCGGGGCATATTTTATGGAGTTATCCAGGAGATTAACCAATACCTGCATCATCAATACCATGTCCAACCTGACCAACGGCAAGTCGGGAGAGAGTTGAACATCAATATTACGTGCGCCGATTCTTTGCTCGAGAGTAGCCAAGGCACAACCTATAAGATCCTGGATATCGCAGTGGACGTCCTTCGGTTTGACCGCGCCTGCTTCCAGGCGGGTCATATCGAGGAGATTGCCGACAAAGCGGTTCAGCCGCCCCGCCTCCTCTCTGGCCGTGAGGAGAAAACTATTTCGTGCCTTTTCCGTTATCTGCGCCCTTTTTTCCCACATGTTGTCGAGAGCCACGGTTATCGTCATCAGTGGAGTACGAAGATCATGGGAAATGGAATTGAGAAGCGCTCGTTCCAATGTATCACGGGCATGGAGGATTTGGGCCTGTTCGGCCTGCTTGACGAACTGGGCCCGCTCGATGGCCAGGGTCGCCTGAGTGGCAAAGGCATTGAGAAGCCTACGAGTCTCCGGAGATCTATAGTTGGTATCATCCGTCAGCTTGATTCCCATCACCCCCAATACGCTTGAGGTGGTCTGCAACGGCAGGTAGAGGAGTTCCGACGAAACGAGGGTCTCCGTCCCTCTCCCGGCAGGTTGCCGATTGCGAAAAGCCCAGTCGGCAACCGCCAACTCTTTTTCATGAAGGGTAAAATCCTCGCTGGCAGCCTTCATTGCCAAATGTTCTCCCTCTGGGAGAAGAACTATCAATTGGGCCTCGAGGCTACCACCGATGTTCTTGATAACAGCGTCGAGAATACCTTTGGCATCGACGGCTGATGCGAGGTCACGGCTGAGATAGTAAAGGCTTGCCGTCTGGACCTCACGCACCCGTATTGCCTCAGCGCGTTCACGGGACTGGGAAACGAGCGTGCTGATGACGACACCAACGACAAACAGGGCGAAAAAAGTGAGGAAATATTCGGTATCGCTAACGGCAAAGGTAAAGCGGGGTGGCACAAAGAAGAAATCAAAAGCCAGCACGCTCAAAAATGCGGTCATGATTGCCGGTTTACGGCCCAGACGCGTTGCAGCGAGCACCACGGAGAGCAGATAAATCATGACCAGGTTTGTAGGAGAAAAAAACTGAAAGGCGAGCTCGGAAACGGCCGTAGCCGCGATCACCAAGACCAGACTTTTCATATAGCCTGACCAGGGGATTTCCTTTCTGGGAGGCGCCATACCGGATTCGGGTTTTTTCTCAACTTCGCCCAAACTGACGACGTAGACATCGATCGTCCCGCTCAAACGGATGATCTGGTCCACGAGGGGTTGGCGCAGAAATTCCCGCCAACGCGGCTTGGAGGGCTTACCGACAACGATCTTGGTGATGTGGTTCTTGCTGGCATACTCCACGAGGGCGCTTGCCACCGAGGTGGCCGTCATAGTGGCCACCTGGGCACCCAGCGTTTCAGCAAAGCGGATGTCGCGCCATACTCGTTCGCGGTTTTCCCGCATCTGCTTGCCGCCGCCGGGAGTTTCAATATAGACAGTGTGCCAAGTGGCCTTCAATTCATCGGCCAGTCGCCGGGTGGTGCGGATCAGTTGTTCGCTGTAAGGGCTGCCGCTGACGCAGACCAGGAGCCGTTCTGCAGTCGGCAAAGGCCCGGAAATGGAGCGAGCGTCCATATAGGCCCGCATCTGATCGTCAACACGCTCCGCAGCACGGCGGAGCGACAGTTCGCGAAGTGCCATCAGGTTTCCCGGCTTGAAGAACTTGTCCATGGCCATGGTCGCCTGCTTGGGAATGTACACCTTTCCTTCCTGCAGACGCTGAAGAAGGTCTTCCGGAGGGATATCCACCAACCGGATCTCTGCGGCCAGATCGATGAAGCTGTCCGGGACCGTCTCGCGCACCTTCACCCCGGTGATCTGAGCAATGGTGTCGTTTAGGCTCTCGAAATGCTGGATGTTGACCGTGGTATAAACATCTATCCCGGCGGCCAAAAGTTCCTCTACATCCTGACACCGCTTCTCGTGACGGGAGCCGGGGGCATTGGTATGGGCAAGCTCATCAACCAGTGCGATTTGGGGTTTGCGAGCCAACACCGCATCCAGATCCATTTCCGGTAACGTCACCCCCATGTATGAGATCTCAGCCTTGGGGATGATCTCCAGCCCTTCCAGGAGAGAATCGGTTTCGAACCTTCCGTGGGATTCAACATATGCCGCCACTACATCCCGGCCGTCCAGCCTACGCTGCCAGGCAGCTTCCAGCATGGCGTAGGTCTTACCGACACCGGGGGCATAACCGAGGAAAATCTTCAGCTTCCCCCGCCCATCTTCTTGTTCTTCTGCCTTAGCGAGCTTCAGCAAAGCTTCAGGAGAAGGCCGTTTGTCGTCAATTTCGGTCATCATCGCTCCGGGTTAACCTTGATGGCTCTGCATGGACAGATTTGTCCTCATGGTGCTGCCTGTGATTTCAGCGAATCCAGCTTCAGGTTCAGTTCAAGCACATTAACTCGCGGCTCGCCTAAAAATCCCAACTGACGGGCTTCAGTGTGAGCGGCAACGATTTTGGTCAGCTCTGCTTCGCTCATCCCGCGAGCCTTGGCAACACGTGCAACTTGCACATTGGCCGCTGCCGGCGAGATGTGCGGATCAAGGCCGCTGGCCGACGCTTCGACCAAATCAGCCGGGACGTTGCCGATGATGCCCGTATCATGGAGAACCTTAACCCGGTCACCTACCGTCTTGATAAAATCGGGATTGGTCGGGCCTGAGTTGGATCCACTCGATCCAGCCGGATTGTAGCCGAAATCGGTTGTCGCGGACGGGCGTGGCCAGAAGTATTTTGAATCTGAGAAGGGCTGGCCTATAAGTACCGACCCTATTTTTTTTCCGCTGTTATCGGTGATGAAGCTCCCCTTTGCCTGTTTCGGGAAGACAGCATAGGCGACACCGGTGACGACTGCAGGGTAAATGCCGCCGCATATTACGGTGAGCACGATTAGCATCAGTATTGCTGGGCGTATCTCTTTCATGATGATTTTCTCCCATGGCGGCGCGGCATTCGCACCGCCACATAAACATAGTTAGACGAACAACCCAATCGCCAGATCGATTGCCTTGATACCGATGAACGGCGCGATAATCCCCCCGACCCCGTAAAGGAGGAGGTTGTGGATCAGGAGCTTTTCGGCCGGCATGGGGCGAAACCTGGTCCCTTTGAGCGCCAGCGGCACCAGTAGCGGGATGATAAGGGCATTGAAGATGACCGCCGACAGGATCGCACTCATGGGAGTCGCCAGGTGCATGACGTTCAGCACTCCCAGTTGAGGATAGATGGAGAGCAGCATTGCCGGGATGATGGCAAAGTACTTGGCTATATCATTGGAGATACTGAAGGTGGTCAGGTTGCCCCTGGTCATCAGGATCTGTTTCCCTACTTCGACTATGTCCAGAAGTTTGGTCGGGTTCGAGTCCAGGTCGATGATATTGGCCGCCTCGCGAGCCGGTTGGGTACCTGTGTTCATCGCCACGGCAACATCCGCCTGGGCCAGGGCCGGAGCATCGTTGGTGCCGTCGCCGGTCATGGCCACCATGAAACCAGCCTCTTGGTTCTCCTTGATGAGACGGAGCTTGTCCTCAGGCTTGGCCTGGGCCAGAAAGTCGTCCACCTGGGCCTCGGCAGCTATTGCGGCGGCGGTGAGGGGGTTGTCGCCGGTAATCATGACGGTTTTAATCCCCATACTGCGCAGTTGCTGAAATCGTTCCTGAATGCCGCCTTTGACAATGTCCTTCAGATTAATGACTCCGTAAATCTCGGTGTCGCAACTCACCACCAATGGCGTTGCTCCGGCCCGGGCTATCTTGTCGACGACGTCGTTGAGGTTGCTGGGGACGTTCAGTGCGCCAAGTTTTTTTACGAAGGAAATAGTCGAATCGGCAGCGCCCTTGCGGTACTGTTTCTTCCCGGTGTTTACGCCGGAAAGACGGGTGTCGGCACTGAAGGCTATGGTTTCCGCGTCGGAGGGGAGCGTATCCAGTTTCATGCCGTATTTCTGGTTCGTCAACACCACGATGCTTCGCCCTTCCGGGGTTTCATCGGTCAGCGACGCCATGAGCGCTACCTCAGCCAGTTCCCTTTCCGTATGACCTCCCACAGGGACGAAGGCAACCGCCTCACGATTGCCCAGAGTGATGGTCCCGGTCTTGTCCAGCAGCAGCACGTTCACATCCCCGGCCGCTTCAATGGCGCGGCCCGACAAGGCGATGACGTTCTTCTGAAACAGCCGGTCCATCCCGGCAATGCCGATGGCGGGGAGTAGCGCAGCAATGGTGGTCGGCGCCAGGCAGACAAAAAGTGCCACGAGGATGGTCAGCGATACCGGTGTTCCCTGGCCTGCTGCCTTCACGCTGTAAATTGAAAGCGGGCTGATATTGGCACATACGAGCAGAAAGACCAGGGTCAGGGCGATGAGAAGCACCTCCAGGGCGATCTCGTTGGGAGTCTTGCGCCTTTTGGCCCCTTCGATGAGGGAGATCATCCGGTCGAGAAAAGTTTCCCCAGGATTGGCGGTGATCCTGACAATGATTGCGTTAGCGATGACCGTTGTACCGCCGGTGACAGCGCTCCGGTCCCCGCCTGACTCGCGTATCACCGGGGCCGACTCGCCGGTAATGGCCGATTCGTTTACCAAGGCCGCTCCTGTTACGACGTCACCGTCGCCGGCGATCAGTTCGTTGGCCTCAACGAGGATATAGTCGTCCTTGCGAAGCTCCGTTGCGGAGACCATCTCGAAGGATGCACCGAACTCCGGCTTTGTCAGGCGCCTGGCCATCACGTCCGTACGGGTCTTACGAAGCGAAGCGGCGCGTGCCTTGCCGCGTCCCTCCGCAAGGGCCTCGGAAAAGGCCGCAAAGATGACCGTCAGCCAGAGCCAGACGGAAACGGTACCGGTAAACCAGGCCGGCTCCTTGTTGGTGCCGGTGAGCGACATGACGAAAGTCACCAGAGTAATGATGCTGGCGATCTCCACGCAGAGCATGACCGGATTGTGCCACAGTTCACGGGGATCGAGTTTTTTGAGTGATTCGAGCAGTGCGGCCCCCATGATCCGCGCGTCAAAGATGGATATCGGTTCGGCTTCATGTTTCGACATTATTATGTACCTCCCGGCATGGTCAGGTGTTCGACGATCGGCCCCAGGGAGAGAGCCGGGAAAAAGGTTAAGGCACCTACGATCAGGATGACGAGGGTCAACCAAAGGGTAAACGGAACCTTGTCAGTGGGGAGCGTCCCCAGGCTGGGAGGAACGTATTTTTTCCCGGCCAGGGAGCCGGCCATTGCCAGCGACGCTAGAATCGGAGCGAAGCGGCCGATGAATATTGTCACCGCGCCGCTCACATTGTAGAAAATGGTATTACCGTTCAGCCCAGCAAAGGCGCTGCCATTGTTGTTGGACATGGAGGCGAAGGCGTAAAGCACTTCGGATAGGCCATGGGCGCCGGGGTTACTCATGGAGGAAACGGCAGACGGGATCATCATGGCTATCCCCGAGAAAATGAGGATCAGGATACCGGAAGTAAGAACCGTGATGATGGACATCCACATTTCGCGGACCTCAATCTTTTTCCCCAGGAACTCGGGGGTCCGGCCGATCATGAGGCCGGCCACGAAAACCGCGATCACCACGAAGGAGAGCATGGTGTAGAGCCCCGTGCCGACGCCACCAAAGATCACCTCGGAGAGGAGTATCAGGGAGAGCGGCACCATTCCGCCTATGGGGGTGAGGGAGTCGTGCATGGTGTTGACAGCTCCACAGGAAGTGCCGGTGGTGGCAACCGCAAAGAGAGAACTTCCAGCCAGCCCGAAGCGGGTCTCCTTACCCTCCATGTTGATGCCGGTAGCGCCAAGTTTGGAGATCAGCGGGTTGCCGCTGGCCTCGGCCCAATAGAGAACGCCCATGGCAAATATCAGGATGGCAAGCATGACCGCCAAAAGTGCCCAGCCCTGACGGGGGTTCCCAGCCATCCGGCCGAAGGTATAGGTGAGACCACCGGAGATCAGGAGAATCAGGAAGATCTCGGCCATATTGGAAAGGGGTGTCGGATTCTCATAAGGATGGGCCGAGTTGGCGTTAAAGAAGCCGCCGCCGTTGGTCCCCAACTCCTTGATCGCCTCCTGAGAGGCGACCGGCCCCATGGGGATAGTAACTTCTTTCGCGGTTACACTCTCGGTGATCGGGTTACCCTTGGCATCCTTGAGCGGGTTCCCTTTGTCGTCCAGTTTCGGCTTATCGTAGGTCGTCGGTTGGACAAGCGATATCGTCTTGTAGGGGCTCACATTCTGGATCACCCCCTGGGAGACGAGAAAAATCGCAAATATGAGCGACAGGGGCAACAGGATGTAGAGGGTGCTCCGGCTCAGATCCACCCAAAAATTGCCGATGGCAGAGATTTTACGTCGAACAAAACCGCGGATAAGTGCGATGGCGACCGCCATCCCGGTGGCGGCGGAGGCGAAGTTGTGTACCGCAAATCCGAACATCTGGGTGAAATAGCTGGCGGCCTGCTCGCCACTGTAGTTCTGCCAATTGGTGTTGGTCATGAAGCTGATGGCTGTGTTGAGCGCCAGGTGCCAAGAGAAGGCCGGAAATTTCTGCGGGTTGAGAGGCAGGATTCCCTGGAGCAGCAGGATCGCAAAGAGGCTAAAACCGCACATGAGGTTGAAGAGGGTCAGGCTGATGGCGTATTGCTGCCAGCCCATCTCCTCGTCTTTCTCCACACCGCAGACCCGATAGAGAAGATTCTCGCAGGGAGCGAGGACAGGGGTAAGCAAGGTCCGCTCCCCTTGGTAGACCTTTGCCATGAATGTGCCGAATGGCTTGATCATGGCAAGCAGGACGGCAAAAAAGAGAATTGTTTCCACCCATTCATACTTGTTCATAAGTTATCTCCGATTGGCACAATGTTGTCTTTTCTCACAAACTTTACTATAGTTTTAAAACGCCTCAACGAAGGGCAGGATGAAGATCCGGCAATCCTCCTTGCGCTCCGTATTGGCAATGTCGCCAGTGACGTCGATAATTTTCTCCACGGACTCATCTGCAGCTATAATCCCGAGTTTCACTTTCTCGACAAAATCGAGGACGAATTCGGCGCCGCGATAGAACACGGCCTCCCCCTTCTGACGGCCATGGCAGGCGAGTGTGCTTTCAATAATATCATCAATGCCTATGGTTTGCAGGGCAGCCCTGACTTCTGTGAGCTTGATCGGTTTAATTGCCGCTTCTATCATCTTCAGAATCTCCCTCCGTCCTTTTGTGAGCCCTGCGGATCACTCATCTTCTGACGAATAGCTATTATCTTCGCGAATGATGTTACGAAACAGGCCACCGTACCTTTCTTAGCCAGATAGCCGGGATGCAATTCACCTCCAATCACTTCCCCTTCGAAAAAATAATCCCCCGACGTGAGTAGTATCAGCGCCATACCGGTTTCTTTGCCTCCCAATGTGAAGTCAGGATGATATTCCCGAGAGACGGTTAATACATCGTTTACATTGATGGAATTTTTCACATCGTCCGTACCGCTGTGAAACAGGTACACTATTGAACCGGGTCCTATGGTTGTTTCTTCCTTCCGCCCTCTGAAAACTTTTTGCTGACTTTCACCTTAGCGCTTTTGGCATTAAGTTGGCGTTAAAAGGGATGCCGAATGCGTGAAGAAAACATTAAATTAGATATGCAGTTGAATATTCTCGACAAGCAGGATCGCCTCAGCGATCTCCCGCATGCTCTTAGCTTTGCTTATGGCCAGTCTCTCGTTTTTAAGAAACGTCTCATGACCGGAAACACCCTGTGACAGCATAAGAGCAGCTTTGGCCTTATCGATTAACCGAGGTGTAACCAACAACAATTCATCTTTTTTGCAGCGTCGATAAAGGCCTCCTTTGTAAAAAAGACTAAAAGACTATTTTTATCCTCTTGACAGGTGCCGGATTGGCTGGTATTAGTTATTCCATTCGATGCAACTATTTACAAAAAAGGAGAGAATCCCATGGCTATCGCTACCCTCGTCACCCAACAGGCCCCTGATTTCACCGCCGATGCGGTCATGCCCGACAATACTTTCGGTCAGATCACCATATCCAGCCTCAAGGGCAAAAATGTCGTCCTGTTCTTCTACCCGCTGGACTTCACCTTCGTCTGCCCCTCCGAGATCCTGGCCTTCAACAAGAAGCTGGATGAGTTCAAAAAGCGCAACACCGAGGTGATCGGGGTCTCCATAGACTCCAAATTTACCCATCTGGCCTGGAAAAACACCCCTATTGAGGACGGCGGTATCGGCAATATTCAGTACCCGTTGGTGTCCGACCTGAACAAGAACATCGCCAGGGAATACGGTATCCTTTTCAATGAATCAGTCGCCCTGCGCGGCCTCTTCCTGATCGACACCAAGGGCGTCATCCGACACGCGGTCATCAACGACCTGCCCCTGGGCCGCAATGTCGGAGAGGCGCTGCGCATGGTGGATGCCCTCCAGTTCGTCGAAACCCACGGCGACCAGGTCTGCCCGGCCAATTGGCAGGAAGGCGACGAAGCCATGAAGCCGACGGAGGAAGGGGTCGCCAGCTACCTCGCCAAACATGGCAAATAGCAGGGGAGCATGTTGTGTGTCCGGTGCCCGCTAAGAGACGCCACGACCCTCCCGTGGCCATACGTGGCATCATTCGCGAAAAAGGCGCGGCAGTTATTGTCGCGCCTTTTTTGTTGCCCTGCCCCTGGGAGTTGCCATAGAGTTGCGCCATGCAGATGAGCGATATGGGACATAATCCGCTGTTGTTCGGGCACGACAGCCGGGCCGGCATCATCGCCGTCGAGCCGGCGGGGCCGTTTGTGCGCCTCTTCTTCAGGGCGGGCCACGGCGTCCGGTTTCACGACGAGCCCTTTCACCCGTTCATCCTGCTCAGCGATCCGGCCCTCGTGAGCGGCTGCCGGGCGCCCTGTTCGGTGCGCCAGTTGGAAGGCGACGATTTCTACCGGTTTCAGCTCCTGTTCGATTCGTGGGGCGACTGTCTGACGGCGCGGGACTTCCTTGCCGCCAAGACCGGCGTACCGGCCGGTTCCGCCGATGCCCCTTACCTGTTCATTGCCGATCTTTCCCACCAGTATCTGCTGACCACCGGTACCACGCTGTTCAAGGAACTTGAGTTCGGCGACCTGCGCTGCCTGGCGCTGGATATAGAAACCTATTGCGCCGAGGGGTTCGAGTTCTCCAACCCCAAGCGTCGGGAAGACCGGATCGTCTCCATTGCCCTCAAGGATTCCCATGGCGGGGAAACCGTGCTGCGCGGGGACCAACTCGACGAGCCGGCCATGCTCCGGGCGCTCAACGAGGCTATTCACCGTTGCGACCCGGATGTCATCGTCGGCCACAACATCTTCCGGTTCGACCTGGAGTACATCGCCACGCGCGCCGATCTGCACGGCATCCGCCTCGACTGGGGCCGTAACGGCGCCGCCCCCCGCATCGCGGCAAATTCCCGCTGGGCCCTGGCGGAGAAGGTCATCGATTACCCCCGCTGGGACGTGTACGGCCGCCACATCATAGACACCTATTTTCTGGTGCAGCTTTACGACATCTCGTTGCGCAGCCTGGAAAGCCACGGCCTCAAACAGGTCGCCCGGCATTTCGGCATCGCGGCGGACGAGCGGGTCTATCTGGAGGGGAGCGGGATCGCGGCAACCTTTGACCATGACCCGGAGACGCTCTACCGCTACAACCTGGACGATGTGCGCGAAACCCTGGCCCTGTTCCGCCTGCTGGGCTACCCCTGGTTCCTGCAGACGCGCATCTTTCCCTACTCCTTTCAGAACTGCCCCCTGCGGGGCAACGCAACCCGCATCAATACGCTGTTTTTGCGCGAATACCTGTTCCGGGGCCACGCCATACCCCGGCGCACCGGCGAGGTCTCCGCCTTCGAGGGGGGCTACACCGAGAGTGCGGTGCAGGGGGTTTCGGGGCCGATCGTCCATTGCGACGTGGCGTCGCTCTACCCCTCCCTGATGCTGACCTACCGGCTCGGCCCGGCCAAGGATACCCTGGGGCTCTTTCTGCCGATGCTGGCGGAATTGCGCCGTTTCCGGCTGGAGGCAAAGCGGGCCGCCCGGGAGAGCGCCGATGACAACGAGCGTCACTACTACGATGCCCTGCAACAGGTCTTCAAGGTGCTGATCAACTCATTTTTCGGTTACCTTGGGGCTCCGTCGCACAACTTTTCCGATCCTGACGCCGCGGCCGAGGTGACCCGGCTGGGGCGGTTGACCATCAGGACCATGATCGAACTTCTGAAGGGGGAAGGGGCGGTGCCGGTGGAGGTGGACACGGACGGGATCTACTTCAGGCCGCCGGCCTCCTGCGTTACCGAGGCGGACGAGTCGGCCCTGGTGGAACGGGTGTCCCACGGTTTTCCCGAAGGGATCGAGGTTGAGATGGACGGCAGATACCGCTCCATGTTCGCCTACAAGGCCAAAAACTACGCGCTTCTGGAATATGACGGCCGGATCGTCATCAGGGGGAGCGGGCTCCGTTCGCGGGGGTTGGAGCGATATCTGCGCGAGTTCATGCGTGATGCCATTACACTGCTCTTGACCGGCTCACCGGCGGCAATAGAACGGCTGTACCAGGAATATCTGGACCGCCTCAGGTCCAGGGATCTCGACGTGGCATGGGTTGCCCGCACGGAGACGCTCAACGAGTCGCCTGCCGCATACCGGGAGAAGGTCGGGAGAGGCAGGCGCAATCCCGCGGCCGCCTTCGAGATCGCCCTGGCGTCGCAACGCGTCTACCGGGCCGGCGATCAGGTCAGTTACTACGTCGGCGGGTCGGGGCGCGATGCGACGGCTTATGAGCATTGCCGCCCCGTGAGTGCCTTCGATCCTGCCCGCCCCGACATAAACGTCCCCTACTATGTCGAGAAGCTCCGACATCTCAAGCGCCGTTTCGAGCCGTATCTTCCCAAGGAGCCGACCCTTTTCGACCTGTGAAGCTTGCATGCGGCGGTCGTTTGTGGTAAGAGGCTACTAAAGAGGTTGTTGAAAAACGGTCATCTCGCCGCCATCCTCGAAAGCCCTTTTGTGCGGCGTAGCGCTGCTACGCCTCCGCGGGGCTTCCTCCGGGTGCGACGATCCGACTATTTTTGAACAACCTGCTAAAGACCGTATTCGCCGACAAAAGGAGATGCCATGAAGACGAACCTGCTGCTTCCCGTTGTGCTGCTGGCCGTCGTACTGATGGTTCCGGTTATGGCCCGTGCCGATCAGCAGCCTGAGATGATCGCTGAAAAGATGGCCGTCAAGTTTACCCGCGGCGTAACCAACCTCGCGACCTGTGTTGTCGAACTCCCCAAACAGTCGGTGCTGACCGTCCGTGATATGGGTGGTGCCGGCTATGTCGTCGGCCCGCTCAAAGGGGTCGTCATGACCCTTTACCGGGGATTCATCGGCATGACGGAGGCGGTATTCTTTCTTGTTCCCCAGCCCGGTTACTATGACCCCATGATCGATCCGTCCTACGTGTGGGAGGGGTGGGGGCCGAAACGGGATACCTCGGCAGGCTTATCCCAAAGCGTCCCGGAGCCTTCCCAACAGGAGGCGCGTTAGCATGCGGCAGATTCGCCCGTTGGCGGTAGCGGGCCTTATCCTCGCGATAGGCCTCTGTGCGGAACCCTCCCAGGGCTCGGACCCGTTCAAGACGGTAGAGGACTCGACGCCCCAAGAGGTGGTCGGCGGGATGTCCCACAAGATAGTCCGCGGAGTATCCAATTTTGCTTTGGGGTGGTGGGAACTGCCGAAGCAGGTTTACCAGACGTTTCGGGAGGAGGGGGTGACCATGGGGCTTACGGTCGGCCCCCTCAAGGGGGTCGGCATGACGCTGGTCAGAACTTTGAGCGGAGCGGGAGAGGTTCTTACGTTTCCTTTTCCGTTCCCCGGTTTTTATGATCCCTATTTTGAACCTGAATATGCCTGGCAGAAGGAGCGGAAAGTAGATAGCCCCGGCGCGCCGCCCCTGAACAGTGACGGAGCGGTCACTGCGCCAACCTCCGGCGCAGGTAGCTCTCAAACTCAACCTTGAACTCATCGCGTTTCAGGGCCATGTCTACCGTGGCCTTGAGGAAACCCAGCTTATCGCCGCAGTCGTGGCGCAGCCCCTCGAAGAGGCAGCCGTAAACCGTCTCTTCCTTTGAAAGCTTGAGGATGGCGTCGGTAAGCTGGATTTCACCCCCTTTTCCCGGTTCCTGCTGTTCCAGAATCTTAAAAATGCGCGGCGTCAGGACGTAACGGCCGATAATGGCCATGTCAGAGGGCGCTTCCTCCCGTTTGGGTTTCTCCACCATGTCCTCCACCTGAAATATCCGGTCCGACAGCCGCTCTGCCTTGACACAGCCATAGGACGAGATGTTCTCCATGGGGACCTTCTCAAGCGCCAGCACCGAACCGTTCCGCTCTTCGTAGACATCCAGCAGTTGCCCTAAACAGGGGTGTTTACTGTCGATGATGTCGTCACCCAGGAGGACGGCGAAAGGTTCGTTGCCCACAAAATCCTTGGCGCAGAGGATGGCGTGCCCCAACCCCAGCGCCTTTTTCTGACGGACATAAAAGATATCGAGCATGTCGGCGATTTCGCGAATGGCCTTCAGGGTCTTCTGCTTCCCCTTCTCCTCCAGATGCGACTCCAACTCCATGGAGATGTCAAAATGGTCCTCGATGGCCCGCTTGCCTCTGCCGGTTACGAACAGGATCTGTTCGATACCTGAAGCGACCGCTTCTTCAACCACATACTGCACCAGAGGTTTGTCTATCAGCGGCAGCATTTCCTTGGGCGAGGACTTGGTGGCGGGTAGAAACCTGGTGCCCAGGCCGGCAACCGGGAATACCGCTTTTTTGACCTTCATGTGCATTCCTCTCGCAATGTAATCATCGGCTCATTGGTGTTTTCCGCTTTCGCGACCAACCCGGGCACGACCTCTTTTGCCAAACCTGACGCTGGTGGGTCCTCATTATTTGCGAAAATAAGCCCTGCCGGCCACAATCAGTGCATTTTTTTCCATCGAGCACTTGCGTCGGCAAAAACCAGTGGCATAATACGATTCAGCCGGTCGATTTGTAAAGAAACATTAAGGAATTGCAGACAAAAACCATGTAGAAGGGAATTTACATGGCAATTAACGGAGGATTACTTCCCTCCGCAACAGCCGCCTCCTGCGCAGGCCGCAGGTTTGGGGGCTTCTGTCTTGGGGCAGTACCCCTGGGCGAACCACCCGTCCCCTTTAAGGCTGAAGGCCGTGGCCGATATCATTTTTTGTACGGCTCCACCGCACTTGGGGCATTCGCTGGCTGGTGGATCGGAAAATTTTTGGCGAAGTTCAAACTGATGGTTGCAGGCAGAACAGCAATATTCGTAAACAGGCATACTTTTTATTCCAACCTCCTTGACGGATCGAGTTTTCTTTGCTTCACAGGAATATAGTAATAACTCTATGGCTGGTTTGTCAATCTTGACGCTTGGCTTTCGCCGCGAGTTTTTACGGATTTTGTACCCGCCTTGGGATCTTCGTATGTTTTATGGTGCATTCCATCACCGGCGGCGGGCATTTCAAACAGGTTAATCCCACGAGGTACGGCAAATCACTGAGGGTTGCTTCGCAGAGACATTTAGAACGATTGCCGAAGTGTCGTAACTTCTATCCTGCTATTTTTTCGACATATTTTATAAACATTACTCATATCAGCATGTTATCCGTTTTTTGGCTCACGTTGTGCACATTTCAACGGGTCTGTACAGGCAGCAATGCCGCCATTGATGGGCATTTGGCTGGGTGGCCGATCCTAAGTGTCATTATTTGTTTGTGTTTTTGACATTTCTGTCTTTAATGCAAAAAAGATGAACGGTGACACAGCGTTTGCAGACTGACGTTAATTGACGGAGTGAAACGCTATTTAACGGTTTATGCGCAAGTAAGCATTAAGACAAAAGGATTTTGCTGTAAGCCGATTTTTCAGTAATATCGAGGTTTTGTTACGTGATTATCGCAATATGCAGCAATGGTACGTTAACGTATAAGCGCGCAATGAGAACCGTTATTTCACGGTAACGGCGGTAACAACGGTTTCATGCTTTAAGGAGGGCTTTAGTGGGCCATATTCCATAGCAAGAAGAAAGGTGGTGAAGAAAGGCGGGCTATTGATTGGCTTTAGGGTCGTGAGATTACATGAAAGGAGGTTTCTGATGACATGTAAAAGATTTTTCTGCCTGCTGGCCTGCATAACGGTTGTCCTGGCATCGACAGCCGCCTGGTCGGCGGAGATCCACGGCAGAAGTTCCACCCAGTTT